>NZ_CP173721.1:1841040-2147881 GCF_045181065.1 Microbacterium sp. M
CAGCTTCTCGAACTCGGGCGACTCTGACACGCGGAGACGGATCCACAGGCCGATCGCGATGAGGGCCGCGCTGAGCAGGAACGGCACGCGCCAGCCCCAGGCCAAGAACGCCTCATCATCCGTGATCCAGAGCATGACGGTCAGCGCGCCGTTGGCGAGCAGAAGCCCCAGGGGCACGCCGATCTGCGGCCAGCTCGCCGCGAACCCGCGACGCTTCGGGTCGCCGTGCTCCAGGGACATCAGAACCGCGCCGCCCCATTCCCCGCCGAGGCCGAAGCCCTGCACGAAGCGCAGGATCGTGAGCAGGATTGGCGCGACGATTCCGATCGAGTCGTACCCGGGAAGCATGCCGATGAGCATCGTCGAGATGCCCATGATCATCAGCGTGATGATCAGGACCTTCTTACGCCCGATGCGGTCACCGTAGTTGCCGAACACGATCGCGCCGATCGGGCGGGCGATGAAGCCGACCGCGAAGCTACCGAACGCCAGCAGCGTTCCGACAAGCGGATCTACCGTCGGGAAGAACACAACGTTGAACACCAACGCAGCAGCCGTCCCGTACAGGAAGAAGTCGTACCACTCCAGCGCCGTGCCGATGACGCTGCCGCTGATCGCGCGCACCCGGATGCCGCGGTCGTGCGTTGATTCCGATCTTGTCGAGGCCATGGTGCCTTCTCCTTCGAATGCTCGGCGGGTGCGCACCAGCGTCGATGCTCATGCGCCTTCGGACCGCTTCGGGTGTTGCGGTATATTTATCATCGTCACACCTGAGCCAAGAACCAACGGCATTCCTGTTGCTGTTGCCAAACGCCTGCTTATACTTCGAGCATGCTGGACACCCAGAGACTCCTGACCTTCGAAGCCGTGGTACGGATCGGCAGTTTCGCCGGCGCCGCCCGCGAACTCGGTTACACCCAACCAGGCGTCAGCCAGCAGATGAAGGCGCTCGAGCGGGACCTGAAGACGACCCTCTTCGCCCGCGAGGGGCGCGGACTCAAGCTCAGCGAGCAGGGCGAAGTGCTGGCATCCCGAGTCGGCGAGATCCTCGCGGAGCTGCGGGCCACCGAGGAGCGTATCGCCGCCGTCACCCGACTGAAGGAGGCGCGAGTACGAGTGTGCGCATTCCCCAGCGCCAATGCGACGCTCGTCCCAGCCGCCATCTCCCGGCTGCGCTCACGGCAGCTGGGGATCGAGATCGAGCTGTTCGAGGCGGAGCCGCCAGAATCGCTGCAGGGACTAGAGGCGGGCGAGTACGACATCGTCGTCGCGTTCCGGTACGACGGCCAGCCGGGGCCGGAGGCGGATGACCCGGAGCTGGCAAGCATCCCGCTGTTGAAGGAACCGATGATGCTGATGCTGTCGGACGATCACCCCCTCGCCCGGCGCAAGCAGATCGCGCTCTCGGAGCTCAAGGACGAGCGCTGGGTCGCGGGGTGCGTGCGCTGCCGACAAGAGTTCGTGAACGCGTGCGACGACGCCGGCTTTGCACCCCGTATCGACATCACCACCGACGACAACCTGGCGGTGCAGAGCTACGTCGTCGCGGGATTAGGGCTTGCCGTGATGCCGCACATGACCCAGTCGTTCGTAAAACATCCGAAACTTCGGTCCCGGCCACTGCTGCCTGAACGGCATCGCCACGTCACGGCGACCGTCCTCCACTCACAGCGGCGTTCCCCCGCGATCACGAAGGTGCTGGCGTCGCTGAAGGAAGCGGCTGACGCCATCGCGGCGAGCTCCCACATATAAGGATCTGTTTGATAAGCATCCGATTCTCGCGCTCGCCGTTTGCTCGTCCGGATCTCACACTGGGGTGAAGCGCAGGTGCTGTCTTGTCCTGCACTTGGGAACGTGAGGAAGAGGACGACATGCAGCATCAACTCCAGGTCACGACTCCGGATGTCGCCTCGAACGCGAGCCGATCAGATCGGCGCTGGGTGCGTCATTCGTTGGAACTCCTGGAGGCGGAGGCCGGCCGCAGCGGATGGACGCCGCTCCTGCCGTTTCGTATGGATGGGTTGAAAGGTATCGATCTCTATCTGAAGGACGAGTCGCTGCATCCGACCGGCAGCCTGAAGCACCGGCTCGCCCGCTCGCTCTTTATACACGGGCTCTGCAACGGCGATATCGGCCGGGGCACCACCATCATCGAGGCGTCCAGCGGCTCGACAGCCGTGAGCGAGGCGTACTTCGCGCAGATCCTCGACTTGCCGTTCGTTGCCATCCTCCCCGCAGCGACCAGTCAGGAGAAGATCGCGCTGATCAGGCGATACGGTGGTGGCGTCCATGTCGTAGATGATCCGACAGAGGTAGTCGCCACCGCGCAGGGACTGGCGGATGACAGCGACGGTCATTTCATGGACCAGTTCTCGTTTGCGAGCCAGGCGACGGACTGGCGCAGCGGGAACATTGCCAGTGAGCTGTTCAGTCAGATGTCGAGAGAGAGGCACCCCGTGCCGGACTGGGTCGTCGTGGGGGCGGGCACCGGCGGCACGAGCACTACGATCGCGCG
This sequence comes from Microbacterium sp. M, assembly GCF_045181065.1. Classification (GTDB taxonomy): domain Bacteria; phylum Actinomycetota; class Actinomycetes; order Actinomycetales; family Microbacteriaceae; genus Microbacterium. The sequence goes on from NZ_CP173721.1 coordinate 1,843,556, forward strand.
TCATGCTCGGTACAAGGGCATCAGCAGCCGCGTCGCCGTCGTCGACCCCGACGGTTCCGCGTTCTACGAGGGATGGCGACGGAAAGACACGAGTTTCCTGACCTCCACCCCCTCGCGCATCGAAGGCATCGGGCGTACGCGGGTCGAGTCGTCGTTCGTGCCCAACCTTATCGACGAGATGGTCCAGGTTCCTGATGGGGCGTCGATCGTCACGATGCGCTGGGCGTCCGAGCGGCTCGGGCGGCGGGTGGGGCCCTCGACGGGAACCAACATCTGGGGGGCGCTCCAGCTCGCGCTGCGGATGCGCGCCTCGCGGCGCGAGGGGAGCATCGTGACCCTGATCTGCGACGTCGGCGACCGGTACGCCTCGACTTACTACGACGACGACTGGGTAACGGCGCGGGGGATCGACCCGACGTCGTACCGCGGGGCGCTGTCGGAGTTGTGCTCCGCCGAAACGCGGAACGCCTGAGACGCGCCCGAGCCTCGGTCGTGCCGGCGGGGTGAGCGACTAGTTTCACTTCCCCAGGAGGGCGCAAACACGGGTCGTTAGCCCGATGCTTCATTTCGATCAATCCGGCCACCACACCAGTCGCGGGGGAAGCGCTCCCTGCACTGGTAAGTGGGAGTGTCAGCGGGGTTCTAAGGAAGACGCCAGCACTAGTACGACCCAGATCCCCGCCAGCCCGAGCGAGGTCGTTGCGGTGGCAGCCAACGCCATGAGCGCGCCATCCGGCAACTCGGGCTGGGCTGGATCGGCGAACAGGGCGACGTTCGCCCCTCCGATACCGTCGCCTTGCAGCTATCTAAAGGGAAGAGGCAAGGATGAATCCTACGACTCCCGGCAATACTCCGAGAGCGGAATCGAGTGCCTCGGGGAGGAGCTTCAGGGCAAGAAGTGACCCGACCGAAAGGGACAATGCCGTGCGCCGCCAAGCCAGCTCCGTCCTCTCCGGTTGGAGGCCGGGGTCGAAAATTCTCGTTCCCGGGGGAGACACCGGCGTTCTGGTCGCGGACAAGGCTGCAATCGCGAACATCAGGCGACTGGGGCAAGCCGCCGATCTTGTCACGAGCGTATTCTCGGGATCCATCGCCCTCGCCGCCGCCGGGCTGCTCGACGGCCATCGGGCGACGTCGCACTGGTCGGTGAGGCACCTGCTACCCGGCTACGGTGCCATCGAGGTCAATGAACGCGTCGTCGAGGACGGGAACGTGTTCACCGCAGCCGGCGTGACGGCCGGCATGGACCTGGCCATCCGCCTCGTCTCGCGTTCCCGCGGCGACGACTACGCACGCTTCCTCGAACTCGGCGCCGAGTACGACCCGGAACCTCCGTTCGGTGTCGGGACACCGGAGAAGGCAGGCTCGGAACTCCCTGCGCTGTCACGTGGCTTCCTCGCACCGCTCGAAGAGCAGCTGCGGGCTCCCACCGAATAGGCCTGCATCGGTGCCTACGAACTGACGGTTGCGCGCGTCGGCGCGAAGATCAGTTGTGGAACTCCGGCGTGTTCGATGCGTTCGACGGTGATCCCGTAGACAGCCTCGACGATCGACGGCGCCAGGACATCACCGGGGACGCCCTCGGCCACTTTCCGGCCCTTGTCGAGGAGGACCAGGCGGTCGCAGTAGCGGGCGGCGAGGTTGAGGTCATGGAGGACGACGATCGTTGAGACCCCGATATCGCGAACCAGGTTCAGGATGTCGTGCTGATAGCGCACGTCGAGATGGTTGGTGGGTTCATCGAGCAGCAGGTGCGATGCGCCCTGTGCGATCGCGCGGGCGATGAGAACGCGTTGCTTCTCCCCGCCGGAGAGACCTGAGAAGACCCGGTCGGACAGGTGCTCCGCCGACACCTTCGCCAGGGCGTTGCTGACCATGTCGTGATCGTGGTCGGTATGGCGTTCGAAGGAGCGCCGGTGGGGCGTGCGCCCGAGCAGGACCATCTCCTGGACCGTGAAAGGCAGGTCAGTGTCGGACTCCTGGACGACGACGGCGATCTGCTTCGCCACGTCCCGGGGAGTGAGATCCTTCAACGCGGCTTCATCGATCAACACGCTCCCCGTATCCGGTGTCAGCGAGCCATGGAGCGTGCGTAGGAGAGTGGATTTGCCGCTTCCGTTCGGGCCGATGAGGCCGACGACCTCACCGGGCGCGGCGGTGATCTCGATGCCGTCGAGGACCGTGGCTCGGCTATAGGCGAAGCCGATGCTGTTGCCGGTGATCATCGGTGGAAGTGCTCCACGATCTGGCTGAGCCCGTCGATCGTGATCGGTGAGGCGGGGGAGGTGAACCCGAACAGCAGCGGAAGCATCGTGTCGTTCTGGACTGCGGTGAGCTCGTCGGCGCCGGGAAGCGTGGTGATGGACGATTCCACCTCGTCGGCGGTGGCGCCGCTGTGGAGCAGGATCAGGATGTCCGGGTCGCGGGCGAGGAGCTCTTCGACCGATACCTCCGCGGTCCGGTCGGGGAGATCAGCGAACACGTTGGTGAAGCCGGCGAGTTCGAGCAGCGTGTGATTCATGCTGCCTTCCCCGTACGCGTAGACAGGCCCGCCGCCGATCGTCGGGTACAGCATCGCCGCAGTGCGGTCCTCCCCATCGGGGATCTGTGCGAGTGCGCTCTCGATCTGCTGATCGATTTCCGCCAGGGCCGTATCGGCTTCGGACTGCCGGTCGAAGACATCGGCGTAGAGGGTGAAGAGCGTGTCGATGTCGTCCAGCGTGGAGGTGGCCTGGCTGCCCGCGCAGGATTCCTCGTTCTCCAGCACGTTGATGCCCTGGGCGGTGAGCCCGTCACGGGTGACAGTCTCCGAGGTGCCGATGACCAGATCGGGTTCTTGCGCGATGATGTCCTCGATGGAGATTTCTCCTCCGCCGACCTGAGAGATCTCATCGCTGAGTACTGGGATGTCTGCCATCACGGTTTGCGTGTCGCTGTCGAAGTAGTCGTCGTGGAAGCGTCCCACGAGCCCGACAACCCGGTCGAGGGCATTCAGTGAGGACAGCACCGGGATCACCTCGTTGCGGAGCACGACGACACGCTCCGGCGCCTCGTCGAAGGTGATCTCGTTGCTGCAGTTGGTGACTGTCACTGGGTAGCCGGCATCCAGTCCCTGAGTCTGTTCGTTGCTGGGGCTGCTCGTGCAGGCGGCGAGACTGGCCAGGACGGTGAGCGCGGTGACCGCTCCGAGCGCGGAGCGTTTCTGGGTGTGCATGTGGGTTCTCCAGTTGGTGTCGATGGGCAGGCGGGCTCAGGAGGGCGGGGCATGGAAGCGGCGCACCAGGACGACCAGGAACGGTGCGCCGATGAGTGCGGTGACGATGCCGATGGGCAGCTCTCTGGGCGACCAGACGGTGCGGGCGAGCACGTCGGCGGCGACGAGGAACGTTGCACCGAGAAGTGCCGCCAGCGGCAGCATGCGCCTATGAGAGGCACCGACGAGGCGGCGAGCGAGGTGGGGGACGACGAGACCCACGAACCCGATGGCCCCGGAAGAGGCGACCACCGCCCCGACACAGAGACTGACCACGGCGAGTAGCTGCACCCGGAACCGTCCGGGGGAGACGCCAAGCGCGAGGGCCGTCTCATCCCCGATCGACAACGCGTCCAGCTTCCGGGACCACAGCGTCATCACGGCGATGCTGATGAGGACGATCGCGATGACAATGAGCAGGGTGGCGTTCCACTGTGCGAGCGTGAGCGAACCCAGGAGCCAGAACATCACCGACCGCGCCCCCTCGGGAGAGTCGGAGGAGAACACGAGAATGCTGGTGGTCGCCGACAGCACGTACCCGATCGCGACACCGGCCATCACGAGCCGGATCGAGGTCATCCGTCCACCCGAGCGCGCCAGCACATACACGCTCGCCGCGGCGACCGCAGCACCGGCAAACGCACTCAGCGGAAGAGCGTAGGCGCCGAACCCGCCAGCGACGCCGAACAAGAGGGCCGCTGCCGCTCCGGTGGATGCGCCCGAGCTGATGCCAAGCAGGTAGGGGTCCGCGAGAACATTTCGGACCATCGCCTGCAGCACGGCGCCACAGACCGCCAGTCCTGCTCCCACCGCTGCCCCCAGCAAGACGCGGGGCAGCCGCACGTTCCAGACGATCGACTCTTCCGCCCCACCCCAGGCCGCCAGATGCGGAATACCGATGAGGCGATGCCCGATGATGGAGAGCACCGCATCCGGGGAGACGGACACCGAACCCAACGCTATCCCGCAGACCATCACCGCGACGAAGGCAGCGCCGACGACGACATAGCATCGCCAGAACGCCCCAGGCCAGTTCGTCTTCCGGCGCTGCAGCGGCGACGGCGTCAATGCGCGAACGCCAGCAGCGTCAGTCTTGGCAGCGGTCATAGACGGGCCTCTCGACGCAACGGTTCATTATCTCTACATATTGTAGTAGTAATCGAGAGTGCGACAAGATGTAGACGGTAAGCTGAGGGATATCGCGATGAACCGGAGGTGCGGATGGCTGGCGAGAGGACTCGTGAGCGTGGCGAGCTCGAGGGTGAGGTGATGCGCATCCTCTGGGGCGCATCCGAGCCGATGAGCGCCCGGGACATCCAAGCGTTGTTCACCGGTCATGTGCCCGCATACACCACGCTGATGACGGCGCTGGAACGTCTGCAGAAAAAGGGCGATGTGGTCCGTTCGGGCGACTCGCCTCGCAAGGTGCGTTTCCACGCGGCCAGATCCGGAGACGAGCATGTCGGCAGATCGATGATGTCGGCCCTGGACGGTGCGGGGGACCGGCAAGCCGCGCTCCTCCGGTTCGCAGGAAACCTCGCCCCTGAGGACCTCGACCTGCTCCGCGACGCCATCGACAGTCCCCCCAAGCGCAAGCGCAGGTGAACCGGGTGGTCTTGACGCTGACCTTCCTGGGTGCGGCAGGGGCGATCCTCGTCCTGTCGCCTCTGGTGCTGACCGCGGGACGCTGGCAGGTGCGGCATCCGCGCACCGCGCTGACGCTCTGGTTCGGCGCGTGCCTCACCGGAACAGGTTTCGCTGCCGCCTCCGTGATTGTGGCGCTCACGTCCAGCGTCACCGCGCGGGACGTGTCCAACTCCGCCGAGAGCTTCGCGCTGACGGCGGCGGGGTGGGGAAGCCTCGGTGTTGTCGGCGCGCTCATCGCATTCGTCTCCGCTTCCGCCGAGCCTCTTACTCGATCGTGGCGGGATTCCGTGGAACGGTTCGCTCCAGTCGCGATCGCCCGCGAAGAGCGGGGAGCCTACACGTTGGTGTGGTTCCGCTCCGATGAGCCAATCGCGTACGCAGTGCCGTCCCGCTCTCCGGAGATCTTGGTCTCGACCGGACTCCGAGAGCTCCTCAGCCCTCCACAGCTCGCGGCTGTACTCGCTCACGAGCATGCCCATCTGCGGCAGCGACACGGGTGGGCGGTGCGGATCGCGGAGATCAACGCGCTCTGCCTGCCCAGGTCGCTGCGCGCCGGACGTGCCCTCAAGCGCGCCACCCTGCTGCTGATCGAACTGATCGCTGACGACACCGCTGCCAAACACGCCGGCGCCGTTCACCTCGCCAACGCCCTCGCCACGATGGGGCGCACCACGGCAGACCCCGGGCTCGAGCTTCGCGCCGACCGGCTCACCCTCCGGAAGTGGCCGTCCACACGGCACCACAGGTACGCGGCCGCCGCGCGCGCATAGTCTCAGCCGCCCCTCAACTCTACGACGTATTGTAGAGTTAATTGAAGTTTTCGGCTGAGAGGAACCGGTGATGGCTGAACTTGAGTTCTGGGTGAACGGGATGACGTGCGAGCATTGCGAGCGTGCCGTTACTGCCGAGCTGACCTCGCTGGCCGCGGTGAGCGACGCGCAGGTCGACGCGCCGTCAGGGCGTGTCCTGATCACTCCCACCGGCCCTGTCGATCGCGCAGACCTGGAACGCGCTGTCGAGGACGCCGGCTACACTGTACGATCCTGGTCTCCATTGCCGGATGCCTGAACCAGCTATCGCAGATGCAGGGCTGAGCACGACGCCCGATCGGTCTGTTCGCGGTCCGCGGCGTGGTGCGATCGCGTTGATCGCTCTCGGATTCGCGACCTTGTCGGTCGCGTTTCCTGTTGTGGTCGCCCTGCTCCTGGGGGAAGCTCCATACGAGCAGATATTCGTCAGTTACCCCGGTGTCGACGTCGCCGTTGTCACGGCGGTTCTTCTTGCCGTCAGCCAGGCGGCGAGCCTGATCAGCGTCGGCACGATGGTCCACGTGCTGTTTCTCGGCGACACCCCTGCCCGGCGGGCGCGTTTCCTTCCGCAAGGTTTCGAGATGCGTCTTCTGCGGACTGCGTCCGCGATCTGGGCGACGGGTGCAGGGGCACTGGTGGTGTTCGAAGCGCTCGACTCCAACGGCGCCCCGCCGGAAGACCGGCTCGGTGTCCTCGACGCTCTCCCTTTCCTGTGGGAATTGAGCGACGCGCCAAAGGCATGGACGATCAGCCTGGTTGCAGCGCTGATGGTCCTGTTCGGGTCGTTCTTTGCGGACACGTGGATGGGCCTGCTTATCCCCTTGTGGGCTGCGGCGATCGGGGTGCTCGCGCCGGTGGTGACCGGGCAAGTTCTCGTTGGGCCGAATCATGACTTCGGAGGTGATGCGGCCGTCTTCCAGACCATCGCGGCCTACGCGTTCTTCGGCGCCGTTGCCACCTCCGGCCTACGGGTGGCATCCGGGCGCCTCGTCGCGCCCGCGACGCTGCGGCGCCTCTTCCTGGTCGGGGCGGTGGCATTGCCGGTGATCATCGTCGCCGAGGTGGTGATCGGGCTGTTCAAGCTCGCCGGTTCTCCCGTCACCGCCTCTGTGACAGGAGGGCTCATCCTCGCCAGCGGCGCTTGCCTGCTCGTCGCCGCTGGCTCCCTGGCCTGCGGGTGGTGGCTGGGACGGCGCGGGCGCCTGCGTGCGGATAACGTCACAGCCCTCCTCACCGTCAGCGCGGTGGCGGTGACCGGGTGGATCGGGACAGGCGTGGCGATGACCCGGCAGCCGCCACCGCAGTACTTCGTCCCGACCAGCATCGAGCAGGTCTTCATGGGCTTCGAGGTCCCCGACGCCCCAACGCTCGCTGTGCTATTCGGGCAGTGGCGACCCAACCTCCTTTTCCTCGGCATCGCCGCTATCGCGGTCACGGTGTATCTGCTCGCTGTCCGTGCCCTGCACCGGCGGGGTGACCGGTGGCCGGTCGGGCGCACAGCGGCATGGCTGGCCGGGTGGACGATCGTGGTCGTGGCGACGAGCTCGGGGTTCGGGAAGTACTCCGCCCCGGACTTCGGGGTCCACATGATTGTGCACATGTCGCTGAACATGCTCGCCCCTGGCCTCCTCGTCCTTGGCGGAGTCGTCACCTTGCTGCTGCGCGCAACCCGCTCCGGGCGCAGCCAGCCAGCTGGGCTGCACGACTGGATCACCTGGGTGCTGCACTGGCGGGTATTGCGCTTCGTGTACAACCCACTGCTCGTGTTCGTGGTGTTCGTCGGCTCCTACTACGGCCTCTATCTGACGAGCATCTTCGGGGACTACATGCGGTTCCACTGGGCGCATCAGCTCATGAACGTGCACTTCCTCATCGTCGGGTACCTGTACTACAGCCTGATCATCGGGGTCGACCGGCCACCACGACCCCTCCCGCACATCGGGAAACTCGGGTACGTGCTGGCGGCGATGCCGTTCCACGCCTTCTTCGGCGTGATTCTGATGACCAGCCCCGCCATCATCGCCGAGGACTTCTATCTGCGCCTCGACCTGCCCTGGGCCGACCTGCAGGCGCAGCAGTACCTCGGCGGAGGTGTCGCGTGGGCGGGCGGGGAGATCCCACTGATGATCGTCATCGTCGCCCTCGCCATCCAGTGGAGCCGGCAGGATGCCCGCGAAGCCCGGCGCAAAGACCGCCATCTGGACATGGGGCGCGATGATGAATTCGACGCCTACAACCAGATGCTTGAGCGACTAACCGAACGAGACGCCACGCGCTCAGCCCCGCGCCCCGCCGTTCAGGAGGACCTACGATCATGACTGTCACCGACACCGCGGCCCCGGCCATTCCGCTCGAGCTAGACATCTCGGGCATGACTTGCGCGGCGTGTGCGGGACGTGTCGAACGCGCGCTGAACAAGATCGAGGGCGTGACGGCGAGCGTCAACTACGCCACCGAGCGGGCTATGGTCAGCGGACTCACCGATGACGACGTGTCCGCGGCGGTTCGTCAGGTGGAGAACGCGGGCTACGGGGCCCATGTCCGTGACGGAAGCGACGATGCCTGGTCCGCCCGCGCCACCGAGGTGCGGATCTCCTCCTTGCGTCGGCGCCTGGCTGTGTCTGCGTTGCTGACCGTGCCGCTGATGGACATCACCATCGTCTTCGCCCTCGTCCCAGGCTGGCGGTTCCCCGGTTGGGAGTGGGTATGCGTCCTCCTCGCCCTGCCGATCGTGACCTGGGCGGCCTGGCCGTTCCACCGAGCCACACTCCGCAACCTCCGACACGGCGCCGTCAGCATGGACACCCTCGTCTCCCTCGGCATCGCCGCCTCCTTCGGATGGGCGGTCATCACGTTGCTGCTCGGGTTCGGCGCGACGGACGCTGCCGGATACTGGCTGGGCTTCGGGGCAACCCCCGCCGGTGCGGACTCCATCTACCTCGACGTCGCCGCAGGAATGACAACCTTCCAACTCGCAGGCCGCTACTTCGAGACCCGCTCACGGCGCAAGGCAGGAGACGTCCTCGGCGCGCTCAACGCTCTCGCCGCCACCCATGTGCGGATCCTCCGCGATGGCGTCGAGACGATCGAACCCGCCGCGACTCTCCGCGTCAGCGACACCTTCGTGGTCCTCCCGGGCGAGACCATTCCCGCGGACGGCACCGTTCTCAGGGGCGCCGCTGCTGTGGATGCGAGCATGATGACCGGCGAGCCCGTTCCTGTCCCGGTTGCCGCCGGCGACCAGGTCACCGGTGGCACGATCAGCACCGACGGACGCTTGGAGATCACCACGACATCGGTCGGCGCGAACACCCAGCTCGCCCAGATGGCCGCGCTCACCGAACAAGCACAAGCACGCAAAGCCGGGGTGCAGAACCTTGTCGACCGGATCGTCACCTGGTTCGTCCCCGCCGTCATCACCTTGGCCGTGGTCGTCACCATCGCCTGGACACTCGCCGGGACGCCGTTCACCCAGGCTTTCGGAATCGGGATCAGCGTCCTCATCATCGCCTGCCCGTGCGCGCTGGGTCTGGCGACCCCCACGGCGCTCATGGTCGGCATCGGTCGGGCAGCGACGCTCGGTATTCTCATCAAAGGCCACGACGCCCTCGAAGCATCAGGCGCCATCACCACGGTTGTGCTTGATAAGACGGGCACTCTCACGACCGGACGGATGAGCGTCGAAACGGTCACCGCCTTCGGCATCCCCGAGCACGAGCTCTGGCGCTTCGCCGCATCAGTGGAACAAGGCTCCGAACACGCCATCGCCCGCGCCATCCAAGAATCCGCCACCCACCACGTCACCGACCTTCATCTATTGGAGGACTTCACCGCGCTCCCGGGACTGGGAGCGACCGCCCGCATCGCAGGACGCACTCTCCTCATCGGCAACGCCGACCTGCTCCGCACCCACGGAATCGACCTCACACCCGCCGCGTCCGCTCTCGCAGACGCTCACGACCAAGGACACACCATCGCACTCGTCGCCTGCGACGAGGAACTCATCGGATTACTCGCTCTCGCCGACACGATCAAGCCCGGAGCCGCAGACGCCATCGCAGCACTGCACGCCCAGAACCTCACCACCGTGCTCCTCACCGGCGACAGCGCCGCTGCCGGTGCCCGCATCGCCAAAGAACTCGGCATCGAACACGTCCACGCCGAAGTGGCGCCGGCCCAAAAAGCCGACGTCGTGCGAGAACTCCAAGAAGCCGGACAGAAGGTCGCCATGGTCGGCGACGGCATCAACGATGCGGTCGCCCTCGCCACCGCAGACTTGGGTCTGGCGCTCGTCTCCGGCACCGACATCGCCCTGAAAGCCGCCGATATCATCCTCGTCCGCGACGACCTCCATGTCATCCCCGACGCGATCGCGATCTCCCGCAAGACCCTCCGGACCATCCGCATGAACCTCGGGTGGGCGTTCGGCTACAACATCGCCGCCATCCCCATCGCCGCAGCCGGACTCCTCAACCCTCTCATCGCCGCCGCAGCCATGTCACTGTCCTCTGTCCTCGTCGTCTACAACAGCCTCCGCATCCAACGCGTCCGCAGCACTCGCTGACACCGCTGGAGAATGCAAGGCCGTTCGGATGGAACTGTTCCTCCCTCTCTCCACCGCGGCCGCGCTCTATCTGCTGATTCTGTGGCTCGCGCTCACCTCACCGCCACGCCCGCCCCAACATTCCGAGCTCACGATGCGCGATGAATGGGACTCATTCGCGCACCGGTTACGAAGAATTACCCGTCGGATGCGACATGGCAGGCGGGGGAGGCGCGACCAGTAGCCCCTCGCGCAGGGCACGGAGACACGGCCGATGCGACCCGCGAGCAGCCAGGGTGCTTTGACGGCTGGCCAGGAAAACCGCTACTGTAACTACTACAACATGTAGAGATAGGGGGGTGGCATGGTCTCCGATCCGGTGCTCCAATGGGTGCTGACGCTCGCTTTCACAGCGACCGCGGCGTACGCGTTGCTGCGCCTCATCGTGGATCGCCAACCACTGCTGACCGTCGGTAACGCGCTGCACTTGGTGATGAGCGCGGCCATGGTCGCGATGTGCTGGCCGTGGTGGACCGTGGTCCCTAGCATTCCGCAGCTCATTGTGTTCGCTTCGGGTGCCGCCTGGTTTGCCGCCTTGACCGTGCTGCAGAGCAGCCGGCGCGTGTCGCACGCCGCACTGGGTGGGCACAGTGCGTGGCATCAGGTCTCGCATGCGATCATGATGCTCGCGATGACGTGGATGGTCATCGTCACGCCCTCAGGCTCCACGCCCGCAGAAGATACTCACCATCATGGCGGCCTGGATCTCTGGGCATCGCTGAGCGGCGTCGCTATCACGGCCGCGCTGTTGACATCCGGGGTGATCTTCCTCGTCGAGTTCGTCCTCAGCCTGCGCGGTCACAGGACGTGGCTCGGCCACACCGGGGACGTCGCGTCAGGTGCCGCGATGAGCCTGGGAATGGCCGCAATGAGCTTGCCGATGATCACCGGCTGAACAGACCCTGCATCACCACCAGTACCCCGCACCCAGGTCGGGCCGAACACGAAAGAGAGACACCATGACCATACGACGCAGCAAAAGATCCTTCCTGATCAGCGGTGGCGCAGTGGCTGGCGCCGTCGCACTGGTCCTCGGCGGCGCAGCCGCTGCGAACGCGCACGTGAGCATCGCGGAAGGCACCGTCGAAGCCGGCGCATACGAGATCCTCACGATCAGCGTTCCGCATGGATGCGATGGGGCGGCCACGACCGAAGTCGCCATCCAGATCCCCGAGGGCATCAATGCCGTCACACCGACCCGCAACCCGCTCTACACAGTCGAGAGTGTGATGGAGGACCTCGATACCCCGATCACCGACAGTCACGGCAACGAGGTCACGGAGCGCGTCGCGCAAGTCGTCTACACGGCGGCGACGCCCCTTCCAGACGGTCAACGAGACGTCTTCGAACTGTCACTACAGATCCCCGAGGACGCCGCAGATTCGACACTGTACTTCCCCACAGTGCAGACCTGCGAGCAGGGCGAGACCGGTTGGGTCCAGATCCCCGCAGACGGCCAGGACGGCCATGACCTGGACACGCCAGCACCCAGCATCGACGTCATCGCGGCCAACGAGGACAGCTCCCACGGGGGCAGCGCCGGCGCTTCGGCAGGCGCGCACAGTGACGAGACCGTCGCTCCCGCAGTGAGCGATCAGACCCCGCTTGTGGTTGCCTCGCTCGCGGTCGGCAGCATCGGTCTGATCGTCGCGGTGATCGCGCTTCTGAGGGGGCGCAAGAAGGCGTGAGCATTCTCATCGCCGGGAAACAACGCCCGCGGCGCGGCACGCGAGGGCTGCTCCGCGCGGCGGCGGCTATTCTACTGGGCGGCATGCTGGTTCTCGTGGGGGCGCAGTCCGCGTCCGCGCATGCAGAGCTGTTGAGCACGACTCCCGAAGACGGCGCCGTGCTCGAGGAGGCACCTGCGGAGGGGGTACTGTCCTTCAACGAGCCTGTGCAGCTCATCGACGGCAGTATCCGCCTGTTTCCCGGCGATGAAGACCCCATCACCCTCGACGCACACGTCAGCAACACCAACGTCGTCGCTGAGTTCCCGTCCGGGCTGGATGACGGACGCTTCGCGCTGAGCTACCGTGTGGTCTCTGCCGACGGCCACCCCATCACGGGCGCGATCACTTTCACCATCGGAGACAGCGGCGGCGTGACTCCCACACCCGTCATCGACACGCAGACCCCGAAGGAGACAACGTTCGCGCTCAGCGCGCTCACCGCCCTCCAGTACCTCGCTCTCCTCGTCTTCACGGGGCTGCTCTTCTTCGACCGGTTGGTCCTCCGCAATACGCAGCCCATCACGGCACGAACCGCAGTGTTCCTTCGCTGGACGGGGATCGGGGCGGTTGTGGCATCGCTCCTGCTGATCCCGGTCTCGGCGTTGAACGTGACAGGCGAATCGCTTGCGAGACTGACCGTCCCGTCCGCATGGTGGCCAGGACTGCTCTGGGCACCGGGCACTGCAGCTGCCCTCGTACTCGCAGGTGTTGCTGGCGCGTACACTCTCGCCCTCCGTGACCTGACACTCCGTTACCGGCAGCTGTTTGCACTCGCATTCCCGTTGCTCGCCCTCGCGGCGCCGGTCCTCGTCGGACATAGCCAGCTCGTCGAGCCCCAGGCGCTCATCATGATCTCTGACTACGGGCATCTCCTCGCTGGGAGCTTCTGGGCCGGAGGAGTTCTCGGTCTCCTGCTGTTCCTCGTCGAGGCCTGGCCCGCACGCGGTGACGCGGCGGGCACGGACCCGAAATTCGCGGCGAACGTCGTGCGCCGGTTCTCCCGATTCGCGGTCTGGAGCGTGATCATTCTCGCGATCAGCGGCATCACGATGGGCATCATGATCGTTGGCGACGTCGACACGCTCCTCACCAGCGCCTACGGACTGACGCTGCTCCTGAAGACCAGCATCGTCATCCCCATCATCGCGATCGCCGCGTACAACCGGCTCCGCCTGCTCCCCAGCCTCACAACCCGCCCCACCGCCCCCATGCGATGGCGCTTCCTCACCCGCACGCTCAGCTACGAAGCCGCGCTCCTTGTCACCGTGCTCGCAGTCACGGGATTCCTCACCAACCTCAGCCCTGGACATGACCACCACACTGAGACCGCGGCTCCCGCAGCAATCGCGGAGACCGCTAGAATCAGCGCCGACAGTCAAGAACTCACGGTAGAGGGCACTCTCGAACCTGCACTGACCGGTGACAACGACATTGCCTTCACCCTCAGATACGAGGACGAACCCGTCGCCCCCGAGGAAGTTACACTCCGCATCAGCCTCCCCGAACACGACCTCGGCCCATTCCAGGTCGTCCCCGATCTCGACGCCGAGACCGGCGAGTACACGGCGCGGCTCGCCCTTCCTGTCGCAGGTGAGTGGCAGATCCAGGTCATTGCTCGAGTCTCGACCTTCACCGAGCCCATTGTCAGCATCCCCATCACCATCGGGTGAGCCGCGTGCATGCGATGAGAATCCGGCGCAGGCGAATACGTGACAGCGACCACGGAGAACACCCCCGGCCGCGGAATGAAGACGAAGAACCAGGTTCCGTCAAGTGCGAGCCCAGCACCCCGTGAAGCATGGGCGCCAGGATGATGCTCTCTGCGGAATCGTTGTTCGGTAGTGGCGGACTTCCGTTACAGGTCCAGGACGCGACGGGGGTCTGCTGTAGGAACAGGTGACAGCTTTGGTTTAGGCCGCGAGGGCCAGGTTCTTGGTCATTTCGCCCGATACGCCTCATCGCGCTCCCGGCCGGTCACAGGGCACGCCACCCACCGGTAGTAGGGCTGGCGGGAGAGCTTCAATACCCGGCACGACACCACCACGGGGATCTCATCAGTGGCGGGCTCTTTCACGAGCGGGTAACTCATTTTCCCGGCAGATGCGCCTGCGCGAAATACGCCGCCGCACGCCGCAGCACCTCGTTCTCTTGCTCCAGCAGGCGATTGCGCTTACGGAGCTCGCGCAACTCAGCGGCTTCCGTGGTCGTCGTGCCGGGCTGCTCGCCGGCATCGACCCGGTCGGTCCGAAGCCAGTTATCCAGGGTCCCGGCATGGACCCCGAAATCCTTCGCGATCTGCGCGATCGTCACACCCGGTTCACGGTTCTTCGCGACCCGGATCACATCCTCACGGACCTCCTTGGGAAACGGTGCAGGTATGCTCTCATCCTTCCAGCCCGGTCACTCCGACCAGACATCTCAGATGTCACCTGTTCCTACAGCAGACCCGGATGTAGCGCTCGGATCGGGCGTGTGTCCGGGCATCCCGCAGGTCTCCTCCGACGGCCGGCACGCATGGATCCGCTTCCGCGGAGAGCTCGGCAACCGCGTCACCGACGACGGTGACCTCATCCTCGACCTCGTCGACCTCCAACGCACAGACGAGCTGCTCGCCCAAGGCATCCTCGAGTGCGGGTGGCGGTAACGCAGCGGTAACGCGAGATGATCACCTGGCGTGCTCCGCTATACGCGACTGGTGGCGAGCAAGCGAGCATTTCGTTACGCCCCCATCTACAGGCTCAGTCAGCGGGTAGAGCCCCCTGAGTCGCGGATGACCAGTTCCGTCGTCAGTAACGGATGAGGTTCGCTCTCATCAAGCTCGAGCTCCACAGCGAGACTGCCCATCTCCTCATGGGGATGCGCATGGTCGTGAGGGGTGGGTTGAGATCCCGAGCCGATGGGGTGTCGTCGTATCCCGTAACCGAGACGTCTTCCTTCCGGGCACCGTAGCCCGCGTTCCCGAAGTCCCTCGAGCACGCCGGCCGCCATCTGGTCGATGGTGCAGATCACCGCGGTGAAGGGTGGGCGTCCACCGGCTGGTGTCAGTTCGTCGAGCAGCTTCAGCACCGCTTCTTTGGCGGGCTCACGGTCGAAGCTGGTCTCACGGACGATGGGGGACGTGTCAGTCGACTCGACGAACGGGCGGGGGAATCCTTCGTGTCTGCTGCGAGCGGTGTTCGAAGAGGCCAAACTCGGAAGGACAACCACCTGTCGGTGCCCCATGTCGGCGACATATGCGCGCCGGGCATTCAGCGCCCTCCACGTTGTCATGTCGGATCTGGACAACGTCCGGCACGTCGTAGACGCCGTAGCGAACAATCACCTTGTGGTAAATCTTCCGAGGCTGAAACAGTCTCAACCCTGCTCTTCGTTCGAGCCGACTGCCCGATCCGCGCCGTCGAACCTAGGAGGCGCGTGCGGGGCCAGTCGACTCTCGCCAGACGATCCGATTGAGGGGACCTTCGTCGACGGCGGGCTCCTCGTCGCGCAGTCGCGCGATCAGGCGTGCCATGGCGTTGCTGCCCAGGCGCTCGAGACTCACGTCCACCGTTGTCAGCGAGGGAACGAGGAATTCGCTCTCCGGCACGTTGTCCCAGCCCGTGATGCTGACCGTGCCGGGAACGTCCCAGCCGCGCTGACGGGCGCCGCGAAGGGCTCCCGTCGCGACCAGGTCGTTCGCGGCGATGATGGCGGTCGGCTCCTGCCCGCTGCGGATCGTCCTGATGGCATCGACGCCCGACTTGCCCGACCAGTCCCCATCGTGGACACCGGTCAACTCCAGCCCGAGCCGCTCGATCGTCGCCACGAAGGTCGTCGCGCGGGCGCGAGCCGACGCAAATTGCAGTGATCCTGCCACGTGAAAGAAGCGTCGATGACCGAGCTCGGCGAGGCGCTCGATGAACTCCGTGACCGGTGAAGCATCGGCGAGTTCCCCCACGCCCCGCATTTCGTCGTCGAAATCGGCCGAAACGACCAGCACGCTATCGCTCGGCAGGTCATCGGCGGAGATCGACACCGGCGAGAGCGACAGGATCCCGTCCACCTGGCGAGCATCGCTCAACTCAAGGATTCGGGCGGCGCGCGCAGCCGCGCCGCCCTCGGGGCTGATCACCTCGACTTGGTACCCAGCCTCGTGCGCGGTGCGAGTGGCGCCGGACAACATACGGGCGGGGTTGAAGGCGAGGGCGGGCATGACGACTGCGACGCGGCCGGTTACGCGGGTGCGCATGGACCTTGCGAGAAGGTTCGGCCTGTAGTGCAGGTGCGAGATGGCCGCCTCGACGCTCTCTCGTGTCGTCGGCTTGAGGCCCTCCCCGCCGAAACGCAGGTAACGCGAAACGGTCTGGTGCGACACGCCGGCAAGGCGCGCGACCTCCATGATCGTCGGTCGCCGCGTGCCCGCTTCTCGGCTCGACATTTGGGAGGCTCCTTCTGCAATCGAATCTCGAGTCCAACGTATCGGGTAACCCTCTTCGCCGGAGAGCCGGTCAGCTTCGCCGGTAGATCTATGCGCCATGGGCGGTGCACGGCAGCCGGGCCGGACTTCTTGACAGCGCAGTGATCGTTCACTATCGTACATGAAAGTGAACCTTCACTAAATCGCATCAAAGGAGAATCGCGATGACGACTACGTCAATCGGCTCACGTCGTCCGAGGGCGGTGCCCTCGTGAGCGTGGCACCCGTTGCGGCCGACCTGCCGATGCAGCCCATGCCACGTCTGCGCGGCAAGCGATCACTCGCAGAGCGCCGGGAGGCGCGGGCTGCCTGGAGCTTCATCGCACCGTGGGTTATCGGCGTGATCTTCATCACCATCGGACCCATGGGCGCGTCTCTGTACCTGTCGTTCACGGACTACAACCTGCTCACGCCGCCGGAGTGGGTAGGAACCGCGAACTTCGAACGAATGCTGACCGACGCTCGGCTCCACACGTCGCTTGGCGTCACATTCACATACGTCCTGTTCGGAGTCCCACTTCAGCTCGGACTCGCACTCTTCCTCGCGATCATCCTCAACCGCGGCTTGCGCGGGCTCCCGTTCTATCGGTCCGTGTACTACCTCCCGTCGCTGCTGGGCGGCTCGGTCGCCGTAGCGGTGCTGTGGAGGCAGATGTTCGGCTCTGAAGGCCTGGTCAATCAAATGCTCGCCATGGTCGGCATCGACGGCCCAGGCTGGATATCCAACCCCGACACCGCTCTGGGCACGATCGTCACCCTCCATGTTTGGGCGTTCGGATCGAGCATGGTCATCTTCCTCGCCGGTCTGCGTCAGATCCCCGAGATGTACTACGAAGCCTCAGCGATCGACGGTGCGAACCGCTGGAGACAGTTCGTCAGTATCACCCTCCCTCTGCTCACGCCGGTGATCTTCTTCAATGTCGTGCTTCAGGTCATCAACGCCTTTCAGAGCTTCACCCAGGCGTTCGTGGTGAGCGGCGGCACCGGCGGCCCGGTGGACTCGACCCTCTTCTTCACGCTGTATCTGTACCAGAAAGGCTTCGGCAACCTCGAGATGGGATACGCCTCAGCCATGGCGTGGCTGCTACTGCTCATCATCGCGGCGCTCACGGGCGTCAACTTCCTGGTCTCGAAACTGTGGGTGCACTATGACAACTGACACCATCACCCGCCTCGAGGACGCCGCCGCTTCGGTGGGCGCAGCGGATCTCGCGCCGGCCAGAGTCCGGCTGCGTCGGGATCAACGGATGCGCGCTATCGTCAAGCACGTACTGCTGGTTATCGTCGGCATGCTCATGATCTACCCACTCTTGTGGATGGTCTCGAGCTCCTTCAAGCCGAACGATCTCATCTTCTCCAGTCCAGGGCTTATTCCCGAGCGAATCGACCTCAGCAATTACACCGATGGCTGGAACGCGTTGACGCATCCCTTCGGGCACTACATCCTGAACTCGGCGATCATTGTCGCAGGTTCGCTCGTCGGTAACCTCGTCAGTTGCACGATGGCGGCCTACGCCTTTGCGCGATTGAAGTTCCGCTCCCGACCGTTCCTCTTCGCGGTCATGCTCCTCACGCTCATGCTGCCCGTGCATGTCCTGATCGTGCCGCAGTATGTACTGTTCTCGAACATCGGCTGGCTCAATACCTTCCTGCCTCTCATTGTTCCGAAGTTCCTCGCCACAGATGCGTTCTTCATCTTCCTGATGGTCCAGTTCTTCCGCGGCATCCCGAACGAGCTGGAAGAGGCCGCCCGCATCGACGGCGCCGGATATTGGCGGACCTTCCTCCAGATCATGCTGCCCCTCACCATTCCGGCTCTCGCGACGACGGCGATCTTCACATTCATCTGGACGTGGAACGACTTTTACTCCCAGCTGATTTTCCTGACCGCCCCAGACATGCGCACAGTGCCCGTCGCCCTGAGCAACTTCGTCGACACCACATCTGCCTCGTCCTGGGGGCAGCTGTTCGCGATGTCTGTCATAACCCTGCTCCCGTTGTTCGTAGTGTTCCTCGTCGGTCAGCGATTCCTTCTTCGCGGAATCGCCACCACGGGGCTCAAGTAAAAGCCATCCAAGATCCCTTACAGGAAGGAACACATTCATGACCTCTTCATACGCGCGACGACGGTGGACAGCAGCAACGCTCGCCGCGGTCACGGCGCTCACAGTCGTCGGCTGCGCCGCCGGCGGCAACGGAGGCTCGGCCGACGGCGAGGGGATCTCGCTTCGCTTCACGTGGTGGGGCAGCGACGCCCGTCATGAGAAGACACTCGATGCGATCGCGCTCTTCGAGGAGCAGAACCCCGGCGTCACGATCGTGCCTGAGTACTCCGGCTGGGACGGCTATTGGGACGCCCTGAGCACCAAGGCTGCGGCCAACGACCTGCCCGACATCATGCAGCAAGTCGACCCCTACATCTTTGACTATGCGCAGAACGGGACTCTGGCAGACCTGACCGAGTACAGCGATGTCCTCGATCTCGAGCCGTTCTCACCCGCGATCATGGAAATGAGCACCGTCGATGGGGCCGTCTACGGCGTGCCTGGCGGGATGACCGGCATGTCCGCATGGGTGAACCCCGCCACCATCGAATCCGTCGGCATCGATCTTCCCGACGACCAGACCTGGAGCTGGGAGGACTACGCAGAGTACGCCGCCTCGATCACCTCCGCATCCGGTGGCAGCATTGTCGGCAGCGGTCAGGTCACCTTCGACTCCCAGATGTTCAACATCTGGGCTCGCCAGCAGGGCGAGCAGGTATTCAGCGAGACAGGTGTCGGCTTCAAGCCCGAGACGCTCTCGTCGTGGTGGGAATTCGTGCTCGAACTGCAGCAGGACGGCTCGATTCCGACGGCCGAGCAGTCGGTCGAGGCGGTCGGAAAGAGCCTAGAGGAGAGTGGCTTCGCCACTGGCCAGACCGCGATACAGGGCGGCTGGGCGAGCCAGATCGGCGCGGTCCAAGCCGTCGTTGACACACCTCTTGCACTCATGCAGCTGCCCGGCGAGAGCGAAGCCGAGGTGCGCGGGGTCTTCGTGAAACCGTCCCTGCACTACTCTGTCGCAGCGTCGAGCGAGCACCCGGAAGAGGCGGCCAAGTTCGTCGACTTCCTTGTCAACACCGTCGATGCCGGCGAGATCCTCGGTGCAGACCGCGGTACACCCGCGAACCCGGACGTTCTCGAGGAGCTGCTCCCGTCGATGGCTGCAGGCGACCAGCTCGCCGCTGAGTACCTGCTAGAGGCGAATGAACTCGTCGAGACGAGTCTGCCCATCCCGCCGCCCGGGGCGAGCATGTTCGAGGAGGCCTTCATCCGGTACTCGCAGGAAGTCGTGTTCGAACGCATGACACCTGCCGAGGCCGCCGAGGCGCTCATCGCCGAGGTCGACGCCGCCGTCGCGTAGGCGACCGAGGCACAGCAGCGGGGAGCGAGGAGAGCGCGCTTCCCGCTGCTGGCCCGTGAGCTTTCGCGGCATCCGAAGACGATTGGAACGGGCATGTATCGCGACCCCATTTACGATGGCGCCACCGACCCCACGGTCGTGGTCGATCCCGAGGGCGTCTGGCTGATGTTCTACACCCAGAGACGTGCCACCCACCCGGACCCCGGTCCGGATGTCGCGTGGGTCCACGGGACCAGGATCGCCGTCGCGCGCAGCACCGACGGGCGATCATGGACCTATGCTGGCACTTTGGAGCCAGCGAATGACGGGCTCGTGATGACCCCCGGAGCCCCTCCGATGCGTACTCAGCACACCTACTGGGCGCCTGAGGTCGTCAGACATGGTGCCCTATGGCACATGTATGTGAGCGAGATCGAAGGGGTGCCGTCGCGATGGCGGGGCCATGGGCGTCAGATCGTGGAGTATCGATCGCCGGACCTACGATCGTGGACGCGTTCTCAGGTGCTCCGGCTCACGAGCGCCCGCGTGATCGATGCTGCCGTCGCGCGCACGCCGGATCGAAGGTGGCGGCTCTGGTACAAGGACGAAGACAACCGCGCTCATACCTACGTCGCAATGTCGGAGGACCTCGAGGCGTGGAGCGTCGAAGGCGTCGCCATCGATGGCCGACCCCACGAAGGGCCGTACGCCTTCCCGCTCGGCGGTTGGTGGTGGATGCTGACCGATGAGTGGAGCGGCCTCGCCGTCTACCGATCAGATGACGCCATCTCCTGGGCTCGGCAGGAGGGGGAGCGGCTCCTCGCCGAGTCGGGGTCGGAGGTTCCTGGAGGGCAGTTCGGCCGACATGGATCGGTGACGCTGCACGACGGCCGGGCCCTTCTGTACTACTTCACCCACCCCGAGTGGGACGGAAGAGACGATGACCAGCGCAATGAGGTCCGGCACCGACCGAGTTCGGTCCATGTCGCGGAACTGAGCGTGCGGAACGGCCGTCTGGTATGCAGCCGGTGACGGCTACATCCGAGCGGGGTAACTGGAGGTATTTCATGAATGACGAGCTTTCATCCACGCTGACCCGACGGTTGGGGGGAATCGCCTACGGCGGGGACTACAACCCCGAGCAATGGGATCGGGCCACATGGGTCGAGGACGTCCGTTTGATGTGCGAAGCCGGCGTCAACCTGGTGACGGTCGGAGTCTTCTCGTGGTCTTCGCTAGAGCCTCGTGACGGGCACTTCACTTTCGGATGGCTGGACGAGATCATCGACCTGCTTTGGAGCAACGGGATCGCGGTCGATCTCGCGACTCCGAACGCGGCGCCCCCGCCGTGGCTGGCGGGGCACACTGACACGCTGCTCGTCGAACGCGACGGGAGGCGGGTGTCGATCGGCAGCAGAGGTCACTTCTGCCCGTCATCCGAGTTGTACCGCGACAGATCACGCCGTATCGCCTCGGCTCTCGCGGAGCGATACCGGAACCACCCCGCGATCGCGCTTTGGCATATCGGAAACGAGTATCACGCGCATTGCTTCTGTGACACGTGTGATTCGCGGTTCCGGGGATGGCTTCAGCACAGGTATGGAAGCCTCGAAGAGCTCAATGATCGTTGGGGGACGACGTTCTGGAGTCAGGGATACGACGCCTGGGACCAAGTCCACCTGCCGTCCAAGGTGCGCGGGCATGTCAACCCCACGCGCGAGCTCGACTTCTCTCGCTTCACGTCCGAGGTGCAGCACGAGCTCTTCCTCGCGGAGCGGGACATCCTCCGGGCGGCGGCTCCCGGCATCCCGATCACGACCAACTTCATGGCGTTCTTCCCGCTGATCGACTATCGCCGCTGGGCTGAGGGCGTCGACGTCGTATCGCTCGACATGTACCCGGATCCCGCCGTGCCGGGCTCGCTGATCGAGGCGGCGTTCCAGTACGACCTCATGCGCTCGTTGCGACACGGTCAACCCTGGCTGCTCCTCGAGCAGGCGTCGTCGGCGGTGAGCCAATGGCAGGTCAACGTCGCCAAATCGCCCGAACGGATGCGGCTCGGCTCATATCAGGCGGTCGCCCGCGGCGCGGACTCGGTTATGTTCTTCCAATGGCGGGCCTCCCGCTACGGGCAGGAGAAGTTCCACTCCGCCATGGTTCCGCATGGAGGCGAATCCACCGACACCTGGCGTGCCGTACGGGCGCTCGGCCAGGAGCTGGACACACTGCGCGATGTACCAGGATCGCGCATCCGCGCTGAGGCCGCGATCGTCTGGGACTGGGACAACAAATGGGCGGTCGAGGGCGCCGCGCATCCGCTCAACTCATTCTCGTACCGCGACGTCGTGATGGAACATTACCGTGCACTCTGGCGTACCGGCGTTCACGCGGACGTGATCAGCCTCGATGACGACCTCTCTGCCTACCGCGTCATCGTGGTGCCGAATCAGTACCTGTTGAGCCAGCACGCCGCGGATGCACTCCGCAGATTCGTGGAGAACGGCGGCCACGTGCTCGTCTCGTACTTCTCGGGAATCGTCGACGAGCATGACCACGTCGCCCTCCCTGGGTATGCTCCCGGGCTCAGAGAGACGATCGGCGCGCACGTGCGCGACATCACCGCGATACGTGAGGGCGAAGCCATACCGCTTGTCGTCTCTATGGAGATCGCCGACCTGCCGGGGTCCGCAGCTGCAATGCGGTGGCAGGACGACATCGGACTCGAGACAGCCACCGCTCTGGTGAGTTACGGCAGCGGCCGATTCGCGGGACGACCAGCTGTCACTGACAATCGTCTCGGCGCCGGACGCGCGATATATGTAGGCACCACATTGGACGAAGGCCTGCTCGGAGCAATCATGTCGGATCTGGTGAAGACGGCAGGTGTCCGGCCGCCGCTGAGCGCGCCCGCCGATGTCGAGGTCGTCGAGCGCCGCAGCGAGGCGGCCAGCTATCTCTTCGCCCTCAACCACTCGGACGAGGCGCGGAATGTGGTCCTCGAGCGTGAGGCGATCGACCGACTCACCGGGGTCGCCTACTCGTCAGGGCACACGCTCGAGCTGGCACCGCAAGACGTGGCCGTCCTCTTCTCTGCGCGGATCGGGGCGTAAACACCGTGGCGGGCATGCCGACCACCCCCAACACTCTCGGGGCGTCGCGCCTCGGCGAGCGGCCGGGCGGCCCGGAGCTCGCTGACGCGTTGCTCGCCTCCCCCTCTGTAACGTCGACACGAGCAATATGTATGCCGAGGGGCGCAGCGAGCAGCTGTTGGGTGGAGCGATCGCGCGTACGGGGGCCTTCCCGACAGCAAGCTCGTCTACTCCAAGGCTGACCGCGAACCGGGTACCGGCGTCTTCGACGGCACCCGGGTGCGAAAGTCGCTTGAGGAGTCCCTCATTCTGTTCGGTGTGGACTCGCTCCCGCTCTACCAGTTCCATGATCCATACACGGTCACGTTCGAGGAGGCCATGGGGCCAGGCGGCGGGGTGCCTGCACTGCTCGCACTGCGTGACGAGGGACTGATCGGTGCGATTGGCATCGCGTCGGGGCCGATCACGCAGGTGCACGAGTACGTGGCCACCGGGGCCTTCGACGCCGTGCTCTCGCACAATCGATTCACGCTGGTGGACCGCACCGCCGAGGCCAGCTTCCGGCTCGCGCGTGAGCGCGGGATGACGGTGTTCAACGCGGCGCCGTTCGGCGGCGGTACTCTCGCGAACGGTGCGCCCGCCTACGGCTACCGCGAGATGCCACCAGGCTTCGCCTCCCACCTCAACCGCGTACACGCGCTCGCGGCCGAATGGTCGATCGACCTGGCAGCGGCGGCAATGCAGTTCTCCCTGCGAAGCCCGCTCATGGACACCACCGTGGTCGGGGTGACATCGCGGTCTCGACTCGGCTCGCTTGCCGCCCTGATGGACGCCGTCGCGCCCGACGACTTCTTCGACGCGATCGAGGAGCTCGGACCGCCGCCCCCTAGTGGCAATCAGTGACGTGCGCTGACCGATAGCCGTCAAGACCGTGATGCGCGCGTGCCCACCGTGCCCGGGTGGGCAGGCGTAGCGGTCCCTTCTTCTCCCTCGGGGGTGTTCACCTTGTCGCTCAGTGCGAGGAGGGCGAACACCGCCGTGGCGAGCAGTATCGACGCGTCGACCATGAGCGCCGCGCTGTAGCCGACTGACAGTGCCTGCTGCGGAGCGCCACTGCTGCCTGAGGTGCCTGTGGCCGCGACGCCGGCGAGCACCACCAGCCCTAGGGCCACGCCGATCTGCTGAGCGGCATTGAGCAGTGCCGACCCGATGCCGGCCTTGTCCGCATCGATCCGGTACACGGCCGCCTGCGTGAGCACGATGACGCTGAGGCCGAACCCGAGCGCGATGACCAGCAAGCCTGGAGCGATGAAGAGGAGCTCGCCGGCTGCGGCGGTGGCGAACGCGATCCATAGCGCGCCGATGGCGCTCAAGATGCCGCCGATGCCGGCGACTCGGCGCGGAGCGACCTTCAACAGCAGCTTCGGAGCAAAGCCCGCGCCGAGGATGGTTCCCACGGCGAACGGCAGCATCGACAGGGCCGTGACCAGTGGCGTGTACTGCTGGACCTGCTGGAGGTAGAGCGGTTGCGGTCCCGGAAGAGCGACAACGGCACGAGGGGGTTCTCGCTACGGCGCTGAATGAGGATGAAGACGAGGAGCAACACGGCGGCCGCGAATACCAGCGCATAGCCGATGGGATCCGTGAATCCGTCCTCGCCGAAGCGGGTGATCGCATAGACGAGGGAAACCATGCCGGCCGTGCCCACCGTCCCGTCAACCCCCCCCGGGCGTCCGGCGTGGCGAGCTGGCGCGATTAGGACTCCACTGCCGACGAGCACGAGCAGGCCGATCGGCACATTTATGAAGAACACGGATCGCCAATCGAGCAGTTCGGTGAGTAGGCCCCCGAGAATCAGCCCGACGATGATCCCCAATCCGGACATCGCCCCGTAGAGGGCCAGCGCCTTGTCCCGGGCCTTCATCCCCTCGAACGCCGTCGCGATCAGCGCCAGCGCGTTGGGCGCGATCATGGCCGCCCCGATGCCCTGCACGACCCGGGCGGAGATGAGGGTCTCGGCGTTCTGTCCGAGCCCTCCGGCGAGTGAGCCGATGACGAAGACGACGAGTCCGGCTTGAAGCGTTCGCTTGCGACCCCAGAGATCGCCGACGCGACCGCCCAGCAAGAGGAGCGCCCCAGAGCCGAGGATGTAGCCGTTGACCACCCATGGCAGAAGCACGGGCGTGATGTCGAGTTGAGCCTGGATGCTCGGCAGGGCGATGTTCACGATCGAGTCATCGAGCACGACCATTCAACTGCGCGGTCGCGATCACCAGCAGGGGCACGAGTCCGGTTCGAGCCCTCGTCGGCACTGTCTTCGTTCTCCTTCTTTGCGGATTCGGGGATCGAGAGCCATAACTGCATACCCCCTCAGGTATATTCCACCGACACATGATCCGCTTCCTTGCGACAGTGAACAATTCCTCTATACGGATTGACGTGATACGTATGACGTCATAGTCTGTGCGGACGCGTTAGACCGTCGAAGGAGACTCATGCCTTATCCGCGCTCGTTCCGCCCACGCAGCCTTCGAAGCTTCGCCGTGCCTGTGGCAGCAGCGATCTTCGCTTCTGTCCTCGTCTCGACACCTCCGGCCTCCGCGAGCGCTGGGGATGTCGTGGAAGTCCACGTCGACGCTTCCCGCGGTAAGGACCAGAATTCCGGCCAGTCGCGGGGCAAGGCCGTGAGTTCGCTCGAGAGGGCACAGGAACTCGTCCGGCAGGCGACGTCGTCAGGGGTCCGCGAGATCGTGGTTTCCGTCGCGGCCGGCGACTACCGGCTCGACGAGCCTCTGGTCTTCGATGGGGACGACTCAGCCGCCGAAGGAGGCTCGGTGTCGTGGGTCGGGCCTGCTCGCGGGGAAGCGCGCGTGCTCGGCACCGTGCCGGTGACCGGGTGGGAGCTCGTCGATCAGGCGGCGGGCATTTACAGCGCTGCCGTGCCAGAAGGAACGCGGACGCGTCAGCTCTATGTCGATGGAGTACTCGCCGAACGTGCCAAGACGGAGCTGACGCGCGGCGACATGCCGACCACTGAGGCCGGGTACAAGCCGAAGGGATCGGCGGCGTGGCTGCTCGAGCTACCTGGGGTGGAGAAGGCTGAGATCAAGGGATCCGGGTCGTGGACGAGCCGTATCAGCCCCATCGCAGGCGTCGAACGCGACACCCTCGTCATGGAGCAGCCCGCCTGGAAGCTGAACACCTGGGGGTGGGACACCCTTGACGCGCCGTTCCACGCCGGCCCGCTCGTGGTGGAGAACTCGCTCGCCTTCCTCGACGAGCCGGGAGAATGGTTCCTCGACGATGAAGTCGGGCGCCTCTACTACAAGCCGCTCGACGACCAGCGGATGGATCGCGCCGCTGTGGAACTTCCGCACCTGGAGTCGCTGGTGCAGGTCGCCGGCACGCTCGACGAGCCGGTCCACGGGCTTTCGTTCTCAGGCCTGACGTTCAGCGGCACAACGTGGAACGCGCCGACGACGATCGGGTTCGCCGATCAGCAGACGGGTTCGTACCTCGCAGACATCGAAGGTGCTGACCTCACGAACTTCGAGTCCACCCGCGGCCTCGTTTCGGGCATGCCCGCGGCCGTGGAAGTCACTGCCGCCAGCGACATCGCGTTCTCGGAGAGCAGGTTTGTCAACCTCGGCGCCAACGGTCTGGGCATCGGCAACGACGCCAACGCGACCGCCTCGGGCGTTGGCCTCGCAGCGCAACGGGTGACTGTGGAACGGTCCGAGTTCACCGAGATCGGCGGTACGGGGGTTGCCGTAGGTGGATACCTTCCGGATGCGCATCACCCGAGCGATCCGCGAATGACGGTTTCGGAGATCGTGGTTCGTGAGAATGTCATCCACGAAGTGGCTCGTTACTACACCGACAACGTGGGGGTGCTGCTGACATACGCGGCTGATTCGACGATCTCTCACAATGAGATCTCCGACCTCCCGTATTCCGCCATCGCCACCGGCTATGGATGGGGAATGGTGGACGCGGGCGGGAGCGCCGAGTACGAACGTCGCGGAACCTACAATTACTATCCGCGCTATGAAACGCCGACCACACTGCACAACCTCACCGTCGAGGGGAACCACCTGCACGATGTGCTCGGCATCCACTATGACGGCGCTCCGTACTACAACCTCGGCGCATCCCCCGGGAGTGTCTTTCGAGGCAACTACGTCGAGGGGGCCGGCCACGGATGGGGTTACGGCTTGTACTTCGACGAGGGCTCCCGATTCATCGAGGTGAGTGGCAACGTCGTCACCGCGATCGGACGCTGGTGGCATGCCAACTACAGCAACAGCCCGCTCAACGGAGACATGGTCACCACGGGGAACTTCTCCAATATCCCCTTTCAGAACGCGGAGGTGGCCGGTCGTCGCAGCGTCTACACGGACAACACCGTGGTCCCCGACGAGAACTGGCCCATGGAAGCGCGTCGGATCATCTACGAAGCAGGCATCGCGCCGCTTGCGCGGCCTGATCTGCCCGATTTCCTGCGCGACGTCAGTCCCGCTACTGCTGCGGTGTACTTCGGCGCGGCGCCGGAGCACATCTCGATCGGCGGAGAGCCGGTGTCCATTCCTGTTGAGATCGGCAACGCGAGCCAGGAGCGCGTGACATCGCTTTCGGTGAAGGCAAACCTGCCCCAAGGATGGGAAGCCACCGTCTCTGATGTGCCGCGCTCCCTCGAGCCCGGCGCCACCGCGACGGCGACGATCGCCTTGTCGCCTTCGAAGGCAGGTGCTACGCCCATCACATCGGCGGAAGTCGCCATCGACGCGAAGTACCGGATCGGCACAGAACGCGAGAAGGCGCAGAGCACGATCACCGCTCTCGCGGGCTCCGCGCTCGCCGAGCCGCTCGTGTCGTTCACGACCTCTCCCGTCGGTATCACCGGACAGCAGGCGGATCTTCTCGCCATCCAGGTCGCCGGAACGGACATCTGGCAGGACCACGACGAGTACGGTGCCATCTATCAACCGGACGGTCTGGGCGAGTACGGGTCTGTCACCGTGTTCCTCGAACAGCAGGACCCGGTCGACGAGTACACGAAAAGCGGCGTCGTGATCCGCAACGATCTCACTGACGCGGGCGAGGCGCTCGGCTACGCGTCCGTCTACCGGATCGCCGGGCATGGCGTGGCACTGGCGGTCGACACCGACGGCGACGGGAACATCGACCGCGAGGACCGCGCGTCGGTCTCGACGACGGGTCCCATCGGCCTCCGTCTGGTCCGCGCCGGTGCCACGGTCACCGGATTCGTGTCGGAGGACAGCGGTGAGACGTGGAAGGCCATCGGAACGGCACGAGATCTGATCGGTGCGGACGAGAACATGGACGCGGGCGTGATCCACACGTCGCACAACGCCTCGCTGTCCGCGTTGGCCACCTTCCGCGGACTGTCGATCGAAGCGACGTCCGGCGTCGTGGCATCGGCACCGACTCAGGTGAGCGGATCGGCGGGAGCGGTGGTCGACGTCCCGATAGCGATCCGGAACCTCAGCGACACCCCGATCAGCGGAGCTGAGATCGTCGCGGTGCCGTCTACAGGCTGGACTGCCGCGCCGATCGTCGTCCCGGGCACGATCGAGGCGGGCCAGTCGGTGCTGGTCTCTGCCGTGCTCACGCCTCCCGCCGGCGCCATCGCCACGGGTCGAGTCGACTTCACCCTGCGCTACGACGAGGACGTCCCCTTGGTGACCCCGGAATGGTCGACGTCTGTGGGCGCGGGTGCCTCCCTGCCCGACGGCCTCTCCGCATTCACCACATCCCCTTCAGGGCTGGTGGGCGGCGGTGCCGGCGGCTCGCTGGGGATCCGAGTCGCAGGTGCGGATATCTGGGGCGCGGGCGGACAACGCGACGACGCGTACGGCACCGTGTTCGTGAAGGACGCGATCACGGGCGACGGGTCAGTGACCGCGCGTCTGGATGCTCAGGAGCGTGCCAACGACTACACGAAGAGTGGTGTGGTGATTCGCAACGACCTGACGGCAGCACGATCGGGTACGGGATACGCCTCCCTCTACCGACTCGCCGGCTTCGGTGTTGCACTCGCCGTCGATACGGACGGTGACGGATTCATCGATGTCGAGCACCGGATGAATATCGGAAGCGAACTGCCGATACTGCTCCGCCTCCAGCGCGCCGACGACCAAGTGAGCGGCTGGGTCTCACGCGACGATGGGGCCACGTGGGTGCAGGTCGGACCTGCCGCCGCCCTCATGGGAGCGGAAGAAGTGCTCGATGCCGGCGTGATCCACACGTCGCATGACGCGGGGCGGGCGACGAGCGCAACCTTCAGCGGCCTGACGATCGCAGAATAGAGGGCGCCGGTGGCGAGCCCGACGCCTTCATGCGCGGCGGGCTCGCTCGGCGCCCGGCATCCGGAAAGGGTCTGAATGAGCACCCGCTCGTCGACACGCACCTGCACATGTGGGATGTCGACCGCAGCCCGTATGACTGGCTGCGGAAGATCCCCGCTCTCGACCACACGCATCGGGTCTCAGACGGGTTGCCCGAGTTGGAGCGGCTCGGCGTCACCGCCGCCGTGCTCATCCAATCCGATGACACCGATTCCGACACCGATGTAATGCTGGCGGCCGCTCGCGATCATCAGATCGTCCGGGGGTTGTGGGTTACGCGCCGCTTCACGACCAGCATCGGACCGCAGCCCGACTGGCCCTGATCGGACACGAACTCGTCGGCGTGCGCAATCTTGTTCACATGCGCGCCGACGAATGAATGCGCCCCAGGGCTCGTCTTCGAGCTGGTGTGTGGATCGCCCGCGCAACTGGCCGACGGGATCCGCCTGGCCGACCGATACCCCGATCTGACGATCATCCTGGATCATCTTGCGCGCCCTCCGATCGGTGCCGCTTCGCGAGAACTGTGGTGGTCGTCCATCACAGAAGCGGCGCATCGGCCCAATGTTCGCGAAGATCTCTGGGCTCGATTCGACGATGGGCCGGCCGTCGGAATGGGCCGAGGCCGACATCCGCCCGTACATCGGACACACACTCGACGTCTTCGGTCCGCGGCGGTGCATGCTCGGCGGAGACTGGCCCATCGTGAAGCTGTCGGGCGGGTACGAGCGAGCGATTCACGCGCTCGACTGCCTCAGTCCGGCGGAGCAGGCGGCGGTGCGATCCGAGACGGCCGTCGAGGTCTACCGTTTGGATGCGCAAAGGTCACATGTATGATCTAATAAGTCCGGTACCCGTCCCGGGAACTCGACAACGAAGCCGATCAGGAAGGCTCGCGCCATGGCAGCACAGCGCCGCACCATCACCCGAACAGTGACCACCATCGCGGCTGTGGCCGCTGTCACGCTTCTCGCCGGTTGCACCGGCGGCGGATCGGGAGGAACCGGGACGTCCGAGTACGGATTCGATTCCGTCGAGCAGGACGCCGACGCGACGATCACGGTCTGGGTAGATGCCGCGCGCGAACCGCTTGCGAATGCCTTCGAAGAGGCGCATCCCGATGTGCCGATCAGCGTCGAGACGTACGACGGCAACGCCGGTGGATCGGGCTCGTTCCAGACCAAGGTCGCATTGTTCGATCAGTCTAGTGAAGGCTGGCCGGATGTGGTCTTCTCCACGCAGACCAATGACGCGTCCTGGGCCGCCAAGGAGACCAACGGAGTGCAGCCGTTCGCGGCTCCCGTCGACAAGGGGCTGCTCGACGAAGACTTCCTGGCGGGATTCACCGCCGGCGCTCTCGACCCTGTGACGGTGGGGGACACCGTCTACGGGCTGCGCAACGACCTCGCGCCCGTCGTGCTCTGGTACAATCAGGCGCTTCTCGACCAGTTCGGGTATGAGATCCCGACAACATGGGAGGAGTATCAGGAGCTCAGCGACGCTGTGGCCGCGGAGCACCCCGGCTACATCCTCGGCTCGGTCGGCGACTCCTTCGCACCCTATTTGTACTACTGGGGTGCGCAGGCACCCATCTTCCAGCTCGAAGGCGACACGTTCTCCTCCGATTTCGAGGACGACCACTCGCAGCGGATGACGGATCTGCTTGATCACATGGTGGCCAACGGCACCCTGGTGCAGGACAGCGTCTTCGGAGCCTCTTTCGTCGAGAAGTACGCCGACAAGATCATCGCGATGCCCGGACCGGCATGGTACTCCGGCGTGCTGTTCCAGAATGCCGACAGCGTCAACGCCCCCGCGGGGACTGTCGGCGCCGCCGCTCCGCTCTACTGGGATGGTGAGGACCAGGTCACCGGCAACGTCGGAGGCGGAACATGGTTCGCGTCCAGTCACTCCGAGAATCTCGAGGCCGTGAAGACCTTCCTCGAGTTCGTGATCTCCTCGGATGCAGCCGTCGAGCTCGCGACGGGTCTGCCGGCGTACGAATCCACGGCCGCCACGTGGCTCGAGACACAGTCGTCGAGCGGGTACTTCGTGGGTGACTTCTCCGGTGCTGTCCAGACCGCCGCGACGAGCGTGTGGGATGGCTGGGGCTTCCCCAGCTTCAGCCCCGAAACCGCGTACGCCGCCGTTGTCATCCCCGCGCTCGCGGCGGGCGACACGATCGCGGACGCTGTTCCAGACTGGCGGGAGCAGTACCTCAACGAGGCGCAGGTGCAGGGCTACAACGTCGAGTGATCGACGCCCGGCAGAACGAGTAGACAGGGAGGTCCTCTCATCCGTACAACCACCGACGCCGCGGTGCGCACCGCCGGCCCCTCTCAGATGAGGGGCCGGCGGGCGCCGGACACCCGGAAGAAGTCCCCCGACCGGAGCCAGGCCCGTGTGGGCTACTTCTTCTCGAGCGGCTACGTACTGCTGCTTGTGATGTTCGGCATCGTGCCCTCGGTGTACGCGATCTTCCTCGCCTTCACGAAGGACGGCGCGTTCGCCGGGTTCGGCAACTTCGTCAAGGTGTTCGGCGACTACCGCTTCTGGCCGGCGGTGCAGCACGTCGCCGCGTACGTGATGATCTGGCTGATCTCGCTCGTCATCTTCGTCGTGCTGCTGTCGCTTCTCGTCCACGCAATCCGCGCACGATTCTTCTCCACGTCAGTGCGGTTCTTCTGCTACATCCCTGGTGCCCTGGCCGGAGCCTCCAGCGTCATGCTGTGGCTGTTCCTTCTCGATCCGACGGTCAGCCCGGTTTCGGGCATCCTGAAGGCGTTCGGGTTCGAGACCTTCGTGCAGACCGTCGCGCTCGACAATCTCCCGGTCATCTTCACGCTGATCGCCTTCTGGACGGGTGCCGGGGGCTGGATCATCATCATGTACGGCGCACTGAACAACATCCCGGTTGAGGTGATGGAGGCCGCGCGCATCGACGGAGCGGGACCGATCGCGACGGCGTGGCATATCCAGATTCCGCTCATGCGCAAGTGGATCTCCTACATGGCGGTGATATCGCTCGCCGCGGGCACCCAGCTGTTCGTCGAACCCCGCGTGCTCGGCCAAGCATCCAAGGGGGTCGTCCCGCCGGACTACTCGTTGAACCAGCTGGCGTACCTGTTCGCGTTCCGTCAGGGAGACTTCAACGGCTCCGCCGCGATCTCGCTGCTGCTCCTGTTGGTGTCAGTCGGGCTGTCTGCCGTCTTCGTGTTCCGAGGAGGACTCTTTGAGCGAGACTGAGACGCTGGTGCGTCCTAATAGTCGTCATAGCAGCCGCGCGGGCCGCCGCGAGATCTCGGCCGATCCCGGAGGGCCGGGGCGGTGGGTCGCACGAGTACTCGCTTGGAGCGTCGTCGCGTTCTTCGTGCTCTTCTTCATCGTGCCGATAGTGTGGCTGCTGCTTGCCCCCACCAAGACATCGCGCGAACTTCTGCTCGGAAACCCGTTCAGCTTCGGAAGCCTCGGGACGCTCGGCGCCAACTGGACCGAACTGATGGAGTTCCAGAACGGCATCGTGTGGGTCTGGCTCGGCAATGCCACGCTGTACTCGGGCGTCGCACTCGTTATCACACTGCTGGTCAGCATCCCTGCCGGCTATGCGCTGGCACTTACCGAGTTCCGCGGACGTCGTCTGCTCCTCGCCGTCACGCTCGTGGTGATGCTGATGCCGGCCACCGCCCTCGTTCTGCCGACCTTCCTCGAGTTGAGCGCGTTGGGGCTGGTGGGAACGCCGCTGTCGGTCATCCTGCCCTTCTCGTTCTATCCGTTTGGTGTCTACCTGACGTACATCTACTTCTCGACCGCGGTATCTCGCGATCTGCTCAATGCGGCTCGCATCGACGGTGCTGGCGAGCTGCGGGTGTTCGCCCAGGTCGCGATGCCGCTCGCGACTCCGGTCATTGCGCTGGTCGGGTTCTTTAGCCTCGTGGCGAACTGGAACAACTACTTCCTTCCGTTCGTCATGGTTCCCGGCCGCAAGGCTCCGATTCAGGTCGGCCTGGCTGAGCTCCTTTCGAACGTCCCGCTCTTCAACCCCACCTCTGCCGGCTCGGTCACGATCGATCTTCCTGCCCTCGCGCTGGCTACGATCGTCTCGGTGGCGCCGGTCCTGGTGATCTTCCTCTTCTCTCAGCGATTCCTCGTCAGTGGACTGACCGCGGGCGGGACCAAGGAGTGACGGGGTTCCCACCCCGCCGCTTCGGCATGATCGCCCGGCTCCGGCCGGAGAAGCGGGACGAGTACCTCTGGCTGCATGAAGCTGTGTGGCCGGAAGTCGAGTCGATGATCTCCGAAGCGGGGATCCGCAACTTCACTATCTT
Source organism: Microbacterium sp. M (assembly GCF_045181065.1). Taxonomy (GTDB): domain Bacteria; phylum Actinomycetota; class Actinomycetes; order Actinomycetales; family Microbacteriaceae; genus Microbacterium. The sequence continues at coordinate 1,877,220 of NZ_CP173721.1, forward strand.
CTCGATGGGCGAGGTCATCGTGGGGTACTACGAGTACTACGGCGAGGACTACGAGGCAGACCAAGCACGAATGGCAGCGGATGCTGCGACCCGTCGCTGGTGGGCGCTCACCGGGCCGTGCCAGATCGCTTTCGCCGCGGGATCGAGCGCTCCGAACTGGCAGATGCTCGACGAGGTCTGGCACCTCGACTGAGGCGTTTCCGATCGGCCGACGCCTCAGTCCGGGCCGGGCTCGGTGATCATGCGCAGCCCGGCCCGCGTAGGACGCACGTGCGGGCCTTCCGGAATGAGCCAAGTGGCGCTGGAGCGTTCGTGCGTGATGGCGTCCTCGTCGAGTACGATTCCCGCTCCCGGCTCATCGCCGAGCACGATTCCGCCGTCTTGGAACTCTTGGTCGAGGGTGACGCCGAATGGGGATCCGACGTGCTGCACCTCGGCGATGAGATGGTTGGGTACCGCGGTCGCCGCGGCGGCGACAGCGTGATTGGACGTCAGCCCGACTGGGCTGATCGGCACATCCCTGCTGTGAGCAGCCATCGCGACGCGCATGAAATGGGTGATACCCCACACGGCGCCGGTCTGCGCGACGTCGACGGCGCCGGCATCCAGAAGCGGGCGGAACTGCTCGAGACCGGTGAGGTTCTCGCCGGTCGCCACTGCTGCGCGCACATGATGGCTCAGTCGACGGTGACCGTCGGCATCCCACCGTCGCAGTGGCTCCTCGATCCACGTCAGGTCCATGCGGTCCTCGATGGCGCTCACGTATCGCACTGCCTGCTTGAGGTTCCACGATTCGTTCGCATCGAGCATCACGGCAGGGCAATCGGTGTTCACACGCAGCGCATCGGTGATGATCTCGAGCCGTCGAAGGTCGGCCGACAGACTGCGACCGCCCTTGAGTTTGCCGCTGGTGAACCCGCGCTCGGCCATCCGGTCGTAGAACGCGCGCAGTGATGCGTCGTCCAACGCGATATCGAGCCCCGAGGCATACCCCGGAACGTAACGGTCACGTGCACCCAGCAGCCGCCACAACGGCTCGCCGGCGAGCTTCGCCTTGAGGTCCCACAGCGCCGTGTCGAAGGCGCCGATGCCGCCGAACGTCGCACCACCGTGTCCGGACTTGAACACGGTCGCGAGCATCGCGTCGTAGAGGCTCGTCACTGCTCGGGGATCCTGCCCGTCCAGCGCCGGGAAGAGGCGGGCCAGATCGTGGTCCGATCCCATACCGAGGCCCTCGACGCCCGCGTCGGTCTCCAGCACGACGATCGCGACGTCGGTGACGCCGGAGGCGACGAATCCGTTCGCGTCACCGACGGGTCGCTCCCAGTCGAGGAACGTCCGCACGACACGATAACCCGTGATCTTCATGATGTTCCTTGGCTTTCCATACGGTGGCTCTTAACAGCATACATAATATGTATGCGGTTTCCGGCGTGCTCGACTGCACAAATGCTCCGCGCGCTCTAGAGTGGCCGTCATGACGACTCCCGACGATGGCGCCGCGCGGTCCCCGCGAGTACCTTTCGACCGGATCGGTGTCGCAGTGCTCCGCGAGCTAGTCGAATCGATCGTCACCGGGCAATTCGCTCCCGGTGATCTCCTTCCCCCCGAGGGCGCCCTCAGCACGGACTTCGGAGTCAGCCGCACGGTGATTCGGGAGTCGGTGAAGCGGCTGCAGGAGAAGGGAATGGTCACCGTCGCGCAGGGCCGCGGCACTCATGTGAACCCGATCGCCTCGTGGAATCTGCTGGACCCACTCGTGCTTTCCACTCTGATCCTGCACGACGACACGTTGGGAATCCTCGACGATCTGAGCGTCGTGCGGGAAGCGCTCGAGGCAGTGATGGCCGGCGCTGCGGCCACCCACCGCACCGATGCTGCCGTGGCGGAGCTTCGCGATAGCGTCGTGCAGATGCGCAACGCGATCGGCGATCCCGATGCCTTCCGCACGGCGGACGTCGAGTTCCATCATTCGGTCATGCGGCTGTCCCAGAATGTTCTGGCTGAGAACATCGCCGGTTCGCTCTTCGACCACGCGAATGAGAGCACTCGCTACCGCGGGGTCAATCCTGAGGACGCTTACGAGGCCGCGGTCTCCGAGCATGAACGGGTGGTCGAGGCAATCGATGTGGGTGATGCGGTGGCGGCGCAACGTGCGATGGAAGAACACATCCGCGTCTCCTGGGAGCGTCGCAGGCTTCCCTCGCCGCGCGCCTCGGGCCGATAGAAGTTTGTCACGCTTGCGTGCCCTTGGCCGATCGAGATGCGGGCGACGCCCTTGCAGGCGTCGGGATCCTCCGGCGTGGGGCTCGGCTCGGGTGCCTGACTTGCAGCCGGCTTCGGGGCCGCCTCGGCCGCCTGTGGTGCAGCCGGAGAGCTCGTGCATCCTGCGAGAGCGATCACGGCGAGCGAGAGGCCAGCGAGGGCGACGGAGGTCTTCGCCTTAACGGCGCGATTCAGCATGGCTCCGATGCTAAACCGCCGACGCCGTCGGTGGATATGATTCGGTCCATGGGGATGAATACAACCGAAGATGCGCCTGCTCATCGACCGCTGTGGAAGAGGTCGGCGTCATCGTTCCGGTCGCGATCGCCGCTGTCGTGATCCTGGGTGGGACCGCGACGGGCATCGTGATCGCGAACAAGGCTGCGCAGGCAGAAGCCGCCGCTGCCGCTAAAGCAGCAGCAGAGGAGGCCGAAGAGGCGGTCGACGATCAGCCTGCAGAAGTCCAGGCACCTGCCTCCCCAGAGCCGACGGCAACAACGACGCCTACGCCTGTCGCTCCGGTACTCAAAGCTAAGGTCTTCTCGTGTGGCTACGAGGTCCCAAATGAGTCCGGTGGGAGCACCACTAAGTCCGAGATCTTCAAGGACGTTCACGAGATCTGGGCGAGCGACAAGACCTTCACGAAGTGCGAAGCCCAGGTCATCGGTGGGGGGACATATTCCACAGAGGAGACCACCGCGTTGAAGACTGCGTATGGCGAACCCGTCGACTACAGAAAGCTCTCGCTGTTGTGGGGAATGTGCGCTGAGACGACGCACTTCTACCAGACCAACGGTCCGATCAACGAGGTGCAGCAGGCGGAAGCCAACGGTGTGCTGGCGTTGTGTCCTGATCACCCGAGCGCCGATGTGATGGCCAACGGTTCGAAGGAGCAACAGGAACGAAACGCCGGACTGAGGTTCGGTGCTGGCGTATTCGAGGTCGGCACTCAGATCCAACCAGGCTTGTACCGCGCGACGGGTGAAATCTCCGACTGTTATTGGGAACGGCTCGACGCTGCCGGAGAGATCATCGACAACAACTTCGTCAGTGCTGCGACTCAGGTCGAGCTCACGATCGAGCCTTCGGACTTCTCCGTGCATTTCACGAGTTGCGGCGAGTTCGTCAAGGTCGGTTGATGGACGCGCAGGAGCGAAAGTACCGCCGTTGGACGATCGTTGTCGTTGCGTTCGCAGTCATCGGCGCGATTGCGGTCGTCGTCTATCTCGTCAACAGGCCAGAAGACCGCGAAGAGCGGCAGCCACTCGCGATCTCATTCGATGAGGCAGCGAGCACCTATGGCGACCCCATCGCATTCGACAGCGCCTATCTTGCGTCATCCGAGGGCAATATCGACACAGCGCGGCACTACACCGCGACCAGGGTGGAGGTCATCGTTCGCAAGACGCAACCCGCGACGCATCGCTTTGGTCCGCACTTGACTGCAACTGTGACTTCCGTGTCAGGAGCGACCATGCAGTGTGAGATGGGGAGAACGTATCTGTGGAGCGACAATTCCCAAAGCCTCTCGATCTACTGCGGCGAGAGCTTCGTCCCGTTCGAAGAATTGTCCGACTGGGCTTCCGTGAGCCTGGTGGCGTCGCCGTACTGAAGGCACTGTCTGTCGAATCCGTTACCTGAACTGACGCGACTGCGCTGCGACGAGAGATGCCCGCATCTCATCGTCGAGGTCGATCCGGATGACCTCGATGCCGGCGTCCCGAACTGCTGCCGTGAGCCATGCCCCTGGCCTGTGGAGGTAGTTCTCGGCGTCGACGCCTGCGACTGCGATGATCAGGCGTGTGGCGTTGAGCTTCTGGCCGGCCCAGGCGAGCTTGAACGCGTCTGAGGCGAGCTTGCGCGGCTGGGCGCCCTTGAGTGCGCCGATCCGGGCGTAAGCCTCTACCAGCACAGTGTTGTCCGGATTGGCGCCGTCCACTTCGACGCGGGCGCCGTCGATGGGGATCCTGGCCGGCGCCAGAGGGACACCAACCAGAGCCGAGACGCCGGCGATGATTGCGGCTTCAGCTGTTCGCTGCTCGAGCGAGTCGGAAGCGTGGGGAATCGGGGTGCTCGTCATGAGGTCATCGTGCCATGAGGTGGTGACGAGCGCCGGATCACGTGCGCAGCGGGTGCCCGAGATGGCCGAGGTTAGATCCTGTGCTCAAGCTCTGACCAGTCTGGCTGCTGGCTCCGCAGACCCAGTCGTCGCGCCAACGAGTGGGCGGCGACGAAGGTGCCCGTACCGATCAGCGCAAGAGATCCAGCCAGAAGGGCCGCCCTCACGGGATCCCAGACGAGCAAGTAGAGCAGCAGGAAGCCCGGAATCGTAGCGATGGCATTGCAGAGCGCGGCGTCGCGTAGATCATGCAGCCAGTTCTGCGTTTCCTCGTCATCTTGGTCCCGGAGAAGCGTCCAGGCAAGGCTGCCGGGGAGGAGACCACCGACGATGAACACCGCGAACGTTCCGACCAGTGATCCCAACCTCTGATCGACCGGCTCGAGCACTGTCGTGCCGCCTTCGAGGAAGAACTTCCCGACAGCGACGACCGCTGATGTCACAGCGATCGCGGAGACGATCAACACCGCTGATTGCAGATCTGTCTTCATATCTCGCCCCAGTTCATGTCTGGGCGAGTTTAAAGAGAACGTGCGTTCCGATCATGATGAACGTGCAACCGTCATCGGGAGGTGCGGTTGTCGTGACCGGCGCGGACCTTCGCGCGCACGGCCTGCACGCTTGCCAGCACAGTGCCGGCGATCCCACAGCTGAGCAGGATGTAGCCGATCATCAAGCTTTCGCCGGTCATGGTCGCTCCGTTCGTGGTTGTACCCATCCAGCCTCGCTGAGCGATCGCGTGTTGTCTGTAGGCCGAAAGGGGGACGAGAGGGGGACTGCGTGTCAGCCGTTTGGGGGACAGGATTCGGGTGCGGGGTGGGAATCCGGCGGGATCTACTTGGTGCGCACGCGCAGGTGCACTACCGTGACGCGCATCGGGGGCGCGCCGAAGCTGGCTGTCGCTCGATCTTGAGTTCGACTTTGAAAGAGGTTTCTCATGGAGTTCGACTACGGCGTCGTGATCCTAATGATTTTGAGTTGGGTACTGGTCGCGCTTGTGGGCGCGGCAATCATCTATGGCATTGTTCGCCTTGCTGTTGCGCATGCTCTCCGCGCACACGACAAGCGGCTGAACCCTCCGGTCGTTGCTGCCACGGAGCACGCCGCCCACCCGGTGACGACTGCTTGAATCCCCATGCGTGCTGGCATCGTCCCTGAGAGGAGACGTTGGGCTCAGCGGGTACAGTCGCGCTGTCGTGAGTGCGCTGCTCGAATGGCACATCATGCTCGGGGCCACGGTGCTGGGCATCGCGACTTTGACCGCTGGAGTAACCACCGGGTTGGGACGGCGAAGGCGGCGTCTGGCTGATTCGTCGAAGGGACGTGCGGATCGAGTGCTGTCGTGACCTGGCCGGTTGTCTCGCCCACTCCCAGTTCACTCGTCGAACGAATCGTCGAGCTGCGCCTGCACTGCAATGCTGACCTCCTCGAATCGGCCCTCTCGGATCGCGGTGACCGCAGTCGAGTCTCCGAGCCAGGGGTTCCCGCCGATGAACCACGCACGGGCAACACCGTCGCCCTCGGAAGCCGAGACTCGTCGACATTGCTCGTACCCGAAACGCAAGCGCTCTGCGGCGGCCGGGTCAGGCGTCGGGCCGTTGTGTTTGGCCCATTCGCGCGGAGCACTTCTGAGCTTGGACCCGGCCAGAGTGGCCACCAGGGTCGGCCCGAGCACAGCGATCAATCGCCTCGTGGCCTCCGAAATGGGAAGCGCTGCGACCTCGTCATTTCGCTCGGTCCCTGACACGCTCACTCTGTCTCCCTCTCGCACGACGTGCAGCGCCAGACGTCGGTACCGGCGCTCTGTGCGGGTTCCATCGGGTGAAGGCAGTCCGGGCAGTTCGGCGTGCTGAGGATCTCATCACGCACGAGCCGGAGCTCGCGCTGTCGCTGGAGGTCGTCCATGGGGTCAGCCTAGAACGGTGTACGTCAGAAGGCTCGTCTCGTCTCGCCGATCCTGAGTGTCCCCGAGCCAGCCGGTGGACCCGCCGTCATCTACTCCGAGCGAATGATCGAGGCAGCTTGCCTCGTCCTCCGCTATGCTCTGGCTCGTCCAACGCAAGGAGAGCCAATGCCCAGAAAACCTGCCACGGCTCTCACATCCGTCGCTTTGGGAGCCCTGCTCTCGATAAGCGTGACGGCATGCAGCCCGACGATTGTCGAGAGCCCCACTGACCAGGCGCTCGGTCTCGCTGAGAAGTGGGCAGACCTGAGTGCAGCAGGGAGTGAGGACGCTCTCCAGGGGTTGGCCTGCAGCGGATTACTCGGCGGTGGGAACGCCGACCACCCAGAGGTCGAGAGCCACACCTTCGAGGTGGAGGACCTGGGCGGCGGTGACTTCAACGTCTTCGTGACGTCAATCATCGCGGACTACCCCGATCTGCACGCGACCCTGAGGATCGAGACCGAAGACGAACTCTGCATCAAGCGGATCAAGTAGCAGGATGCGCTCCGGCCGGCCCTTGGGGCGGCTTCTACTCGACCGTCCACCACGCGACGCCGACGAGGCACAGCCCGTCATCGGTCTGCTGGTAGAAGACGTCGCCGGGATACTCAGTGCCGGCTTGGGCGCGGTCCTCGGGCAGAGAGAGGTTGATGCTCCAGTCCGGCTCGAGCGGGACCATCTGTTCCCAGTACTCGGGCACGAACTCTTCGGGCTCTTCTGCGGAGAGACCCTCCCAATCGGTGGGCTCTCGCATCTCCGGCTCGTAGCCTTCGCACACGAACGACGCCGCGTCACCGGAGGCGGCCGCGTCGACGAGCTGCTCCGTGGTTTCGATCACGCGGGTGCCTTCCGGGCCCCAGATGAGCAGGTTCGCAGAGCAGCCCGTGAGCCCAGCGCTGAGCACCGTGGCGAGCACGGCGGCGGAGCTGGCAGCGACAAGCCGGCGGGAGCGCTTCATGCGGGTTCTCCGTCGAGAGATCTGGCGAACTCGAGCAAGTCACCTGGTGCGAACTTGTGCGGGCGGGTCCTGCCGGTCGGGGAGAAGCCGTGCCGTCGGTAGAACCGGATCGCGGGCTCTGAGCCCTCGTAGACGTACAAGCGCAGGCGCGAAGCTCTGGGCTTTGCCCACTGGATCACGAGGTCGAGCATCTGGTCGGCGACCTTGGGCGGCCGGCTCCGGTACTCGGGTACGACGTACACGCCGGTGAGCACCGGGTCCTCGCCGTCGTCGTCATGACTCTGAGCGCTCATCATGCCCACCCAGTGGCCGGTCTCCTGGTCGATGGTGGCAAAGGACGCTGCGTCGTCCTGCTCGCCGCGGCGGGCGCGCATCCGCCAGCTGTCCTCGGTCATCGCGAGGGTCTGCTCGAGCGTCGCGCTGAAGGAGATCGGGTGCTCCGTGGCGTTCTCGATCCGGAACGCACGCACGAGCGGCCAATCGACCTCGCGCGTGCTCCGGATGAGGATGTCTGCGGCAGGCATGCTGGTCACCCTATCCGCGGAAGATCAGTCAGAGCGGGTGCCACTGCGAGGCGGCGGGAACCATGTCAAGGGGGAGACAGGCTCTGAGGATGGATGCTGAACTGACGCTCTCTACTGACGAGAGACGAGGAGAGCGCACCATGCAAGACTTAACCGGCGGCCATGAAGACGAGAAGCCGATGATCCCCGACGAGCTCACGCCGAGACAACAAGCAGAGGATCCCGTGGCAAACGCGCCCGAAGAGGCAAGCGCTGGTGCCAGATCAGACGGCGAGAGCGCGGACGACGAAGACCAGGAGCCGGTCGACGACAGGCCGTAGCGGGAGCGAGTTTGGAGCGCGAGGTTCTGTCTCTTCGCGCCGCAGCATCCCCCGGCCAACGCGAACCGACCGATGCACCAATTGCGCCACCGCTTGATCCCTAGCCGCTACGGCGACCATGTCGGGGTGCAGAGCATTCGCGTGGGAGGGGTGAGCAATTGGATCGCTGATGGTGGTGGTTTGTCGAGCCGTGAAAGCACCTCCGTTTGAACCCGACTCGCGCTCACCGTTGTTTTACCCGTCGCTTTCACCCGTTGGTGACGACCACGCGAATCTGCGCTGCCTGCGGCTTGCGTCGCGCTCGATGGCACTGCCTGCGAAGTCATGCCAGCCGAGGCCGGCGCACGGCCCGTCATGCCCTCCGAACTTCGCGGGGTCAGATGTATGCGCGATAAAATTGCCAGCCGTCTTCGGCCTTGAAGACGTCGAAGACCTTCGACTCGCTGGCATCGTTCGTGCCCTGGAATCGCCACCCGTATAGCGAGCCGTGATGTCCAGGCTCGACTTCCCAGATCGAACCGCGCAGACGGGTCGGGACGTCCGTGACCCGCCACCGCTGCCCTGCGTAGATCATGCGGGACGGGATGTCGTTGGTCATCCATATCGTTACAGGGTGTTCGATCACGGTCGCATTCATGAGTTAAGAGCATAGAACAGACGTTCGAACTTTGCTACGCTCGAACCAGGCCGAGGAAGGGAGGCGGCCATGGGCACCAGCAAGCGACTCGCCGAGCATTACGACCGGCAGTCAGAGGAACGCCTCGTCGCGCGAGCGGCGAAGGCAGGACCGCTACAGTCCCTCTCAGAGCGAGAGCTTGCGCTCAACCGTCACCCCGTCACGATCTATCCGACAGCCTTGCAACGTCGGGTGAAGGCATGGGTGAGGTTCGGGCCTGAGGTCGTGCACGTCTACGCGAAGCTTTTGCGGTCCACGCCAGCCGCGGCCGGGATCGAGTTCCGTGCGCAGGACGAGGTCTACCGGTGCTGGGTGTGGGGCAACGCCGTCGAGGTCGATGATGTCGATGGCTCGGCATAGCTGCGAGACCACGGCTGCTACTGTCGTCGCCATGACTCACACAGGAGTGGGATGAGCCTCGTGGCGGAGCCGATGGAAAGCCGTTGGCGCCTCCTCGGTGTCGGACTTCTGGTGTTTGTCGTGCAAGCAGCGGCCGCGTACTTCTGCTGGCTGTGGGTCGTCCTAGGCGCATTGAGCGTCGCCGGATGCGGGGACTACTGCAACTACGAACTCGTCGGTTCCGCCGTCCAGACGCAGCGGTGGGTCGGAGTCGTCTCATTGATCGTCGCGTTCATCGCACTCGTTCTTCTCGCATTCAGGGGGCGGCAAGCATGGTGGGCGCCTGCCATCGGTCTCGGCATCATTCTGGTCACGACGATCTGCACGACCGTCGCCGTCAGCGTCGGGACCCAGCGCCCGGACGCATTGGGCGCGCTCATGTCACTCATGAGATGACCCGCCTCGACCATCGAGGTCGCGGATGTCGACTCCTCGGCGTAGCGTGACCCCCATGTGCGGTCGCTTCGCAATGGATGCTCACACCGACGAGCTTGTACGCGAGTTCGTCGCCGATGGAGGCAAGCCCGAGGACTGGTGGAGGTCCTGGCGCGGCTCCTACTCGATAGCCCCGACGGATGACGCTGTGATCGTCCGTGACCGCGGCGAAGGCCGCATCCTCGAGCTCGTGAGGTGGGACTGGCAGAAGCCGGCGAACCGCCCGAAGGGTGCGCCGATCGTCAACGCGCGGATCGAGAAACTTGCTACCGGTTTCTGGGCGCCTGCGTTTACCGCAGCGCGATGCGTGGTGCCGATGAGCGGCTATTTCGAATGGACAGGGGAGAAGGGAGACAAGACCCCGCACTTTCTTCACGGTGACGGGATCCTCGCGGCCGCCGGTCTCACATGGTCGATGGACGTTCACGGCGAGAGGGTTCGCTGCATGGTCATTGTCACCAGAGGCGCTCGCGATGCAGGCGGCGAAGTTCACGATCGCATGCCGGCGTTCCTCACTCCTGATGCGCTGGATCAGTGGCTGGGTCCCGTGAAGCTCGATCGAGGAGGCCGCGAGAATATGCTGGCGATTCTCGATGAATCATCAGCTGCGGTCGCTTCTACGATTACGCAGTTCGTTGTCGACCGGAAGGCCAACAACTCTCGAACCGTGGACCCAGCGGATCCCAGTGTGATCGCGCCGGTCGCGTGAACTCAGATCACGACAAACGACTGCGACAGCGGGATGCGCGGCAAGGTGGACGAGTGCACGGTGAGGTCAACTGCTTGCGCGGAGCGCGAGCGGCTCGAAAGCCATTGAGCTCAGGTTGAGAACTCCTGCGTTGCCGAGAAAGGTATCGCGGTGGAGGCTGATTGACCTGCCTGCCTTCATCGGTGGCCGTGGTGCCGAACGTGTGCATGTGTCCGTGAATGTGCAGGGACGGAGCGACAGCGTCGCTTACCCGCTGAACGCGTTCACGTTGGGCAGCGGATATAGCCAGTGTGTCTGACGGAAGGCTGCCTTCGCTCCCGGCAAGGATCACCAGCACATCTGGTGCCGCTCATACCAGTGACCCCTGTTTTAGCAGCAGCCAACGGGCCGGCTGCACCGCCCGCGATCACTACTGTCTCCATGTTCTCAGTGATGAGCTCATCCTCGAATCAGTCCTTGACTGAGCACGATGAAGATGGCTGACGTGCTGGGCATGACCACGTCGCAATGGCGGAGAACGGAAAGCAGCTGGGATGCTCCACGCGCTTCGAGCGATGCTGTGCGGAGGTCAGCCGGCCGCCGTCGGGGCGGCGTCAGCGTCGGTCATCTTCAGACGCGGAACCGTACCGCGGATCGGGGATCCACCCGTATGCCCAGGCGATGTGTGACGTGCCGCGCATAGAGCAGTCAATACAACGTACCGACCAAGGAGAACCATGGACCCGAACGCCGCTGTCAGCCCGGACCCCGATTCAACGAACGACGTCAACTCGGATGACGAAGAGTTCAGTTTCTCGGGCGGTGATATCGATTGGACGGACGTCGACCCGGCAAGCGTGGCGGGCGACCCACAGGAAGGCGTAGCAGCCGAGCTGCAGTATCTCGTTCTCGGGGTGGGGGAGCGTGACCCATGGGGTGTTCTCATCACCGCTCATGAGGAGGAGTCCTACGCGGATGTCGAGCTTGACGTCCCACGCGCGGCTCCCGCACACACCCTGCCCCGACTGGAGGCACTCCGTCACCAGCGCATCCTGTTCACCGACGAAGACCGCGAGCGCCAGGAGTACGAAGGTACCCCGTACAAGTGGGGCCACGCGTCCTGGTTCGCAGCAACGGTCTACGAGGCACGGGCTCGGGCTCGGGACGCCGTCACTGACGCTGCTTTCGAAACACTCGGGCAGATTGTCGCCGGCGCCCCTGCCGGAGTCGACGCACTCGAAATCCTTCGCCTCTGCGCAACCGACTAGAAACCCAATTGCCGTGTGCCCCGAAGCCACAGGTGCCCATGCCGTCAAGCCGGCAAGGGTGCAGAGCGGCCTGCACGAAGCCGCTGAACTGCGGCACGCACCCTGGGTGCCGATGGGCGGAGGGTCAGCGCGGCGACAGCCGTTTGTGCTCACATGATTTGTAGGGGGCATGCTGCTGTCTGGCGGGTCTGCCGATGCGCATATCAAGAGAGCTCGCTCGCTGTCGCTCGCTTCGCACACCAATCACGCGCAGTCGCACAAACGGGTGTTCGGACTTCGAGGCTGCGGTGCGTTCCTCCTCATTGGCCGGCGGTCGTTCGCGTTGACCGTTTGGGGCGCGCGTGTGGTCGAGCCAGGGGGTGTCGTCGCCGTCGTTGTGTCTGGAGCCGTTGCAGGGGCGTTGACGTGCGGGACACTCGGGTGACGCAACGTGAGATGCCGATGTGGACTCCGTGAGAGGCACCGGTGCGCGCACGATGGCACGCGCATCACTTGAGAGCTCGCTCGCTGTCGCTCGCTCACGATGGACGTTCGCGGCGTAAGGCCCGTCAACTTGTAGGCGAGCACTTCTCGGCCTGGTTTCGTATGCCGGTTGGTGTTCGTCTGGCATCGGTCCTCGCGTTGTGCGCGTGTGGGCGCAGGTGCTCCTTTCTCGAATCGTTCGGTGCGGAGCGACGCGTCCTGTAAGTCGTGCCGACCATGGAGGTCTGGATGGTGTGCTGGCCACTCGGAGGTGTGGAGGTGCGCATACGATACGGGCGCCGGCCCGGGGGATCTGCCGCTGGATCCACGGCACGGCATGACGCGGATTCGTTCTTCGAACCCGTACCGGAGGCCGTCCAGGGTCGAGGTGGCGTGCGCGGGCGAGGAACCGGGAAATGCGAGTCGGCACGACCAGAGAGCGGCGCGGCGCGGGGATCGTGTTTCCGGAGCCGTTGAAACAGGGGAGTGGATGGCAGTTCCGACTGAACGCCGGATGGGAGAAATACAGGCCTCAAAACGAACGATTGGTGCGCCGAATCGGGCTGTATTCCTCGCCCCGATAGCGCATGATTGATGCCGACGGCCGTCCCGTCGCCGTGGGCCGGACAGGATGTCGCAGGGTGTGCATCGAGGGGCGCATCGCGCACCATCCCGATAGGTTTGGCCGTCTGTGAGCGACACGGTCGAGCCCTCGTCGTGGATGTCTCGTCGGCTGGCATGCTGGACGATCGGTAGCGGTCGCGCGTGAGGTTTGTGCAGCGTCTACGCCGTGTGCGGTTGCGCGCGTTCGTCTTTGACGTGTGGGAAAGTGGCCTCATGTCGCCCGCCGTTTCTGTCGTCAATGCGGACTGTCTGGACGTCTTCCATGCGTACAGTGACAGGCTGCGTGGGATGGTCGACGTCGCGTATCTCGATCCGCCGTACAACACGGGACGTAACGACCGGCATCACGATGACGCGTCTTCGAACGCGCAGTGGCGTTCGGACATCGTCGAACGGTTGACTGCGCTACGCCCCTTGTTGTCGCCGACGGGCGTTGTCATTGCGTCCATCAATGACCATGCGCATCACTTGCTGCGGGATGCGTTGGAGGAAGTCTTCGGGCGCAGGCAGCATCTTGCGACAGTTGTCGTGGACTCTGGTACCGTCAAGTCGCGCGCCCGGTGGGTCGCTGCCACCCACTCCTACCTCGTCGTGTTCGCACGGTCTGTTGATGCGTATGAGCGGGCTGGCATCCGTTGGTCGGAGGAGCGTGAAGGCGTCACAGAGGTGCTCGGTGCGGCGCGTCGGGTGTGGGGCGCGTGTGCGCCAGATGCGGATGCTGCACGGTTGGAGATGCGTCGTTGGTTTGCTGCTCTGCCGCGACGTTCGAGGACACGTGAGCTGAACCGGTACGTCCATTTTCTGCCGTCGGGTGACCTCGCTCGCGACGACAACGCGGGGGCTCCGCATCCCGGTGACTATCTGTACGATCTCGTGCATCCCGTGACCCTCAAGCCGGTGCCGCGACCGACCAACGGGTGGAGGCACCCGGAGCAGAAGATGCGTGAGCTTGCGGAAGTGGGGCGGGTGCGCTGGGGACGAACTCATCGCGATGCTGTCGCGATTCTTCGACCGCTCGAGCCGGGTTCGGCTGTGCCGCCGGGCGGTATCGAGGTCGTCAACCCGACGCATGCTGCTCGACACCTCGGGCAGCTCATCGGGACGCGTCCGCCTGGCGTTTTTCCGAAGGATCACCGTCATGTGGCGCGATGGATTCGCCGTGTGACCGGCGGCAAGCGGGACGCGTTCGTCATCGACGCTTACAGCGGAACGGGGACGGTCGGGGAGAGCATCGTGATGCTCAACGCGGCGGACGGGGGCGAGCGGCGCGCGCTGCTCATCGAACGCGACGAAACGGTCATCGAACGTCTGCTTCTGCCGCGCTTGCGGGGCGCCGGCATCGACGTCCTCGTCGAGGTCGACGTCGCCGCGCGGACGTCATCGGGCTGAACCTCGCCCCGCGCCCGCACGCGGAACCCGCTTACGGCGTGCCCGCCGTGTCGGTCGATACGTCCGTTGCGTACGGCGCCCCTGGGGGGACGTTGCCGAACGGCCGGAACCAGTCCTTGACGGCGAGGTTCGCGTACCCCATTTCGGTCGTGCCGTAGTCCTCGATGCCATCCATGCGCGGGCTCCACAGCAGTTCGAAGTCGGTGTCCTGGAACAGCGTGTCGTTGAGTACTTCGCGCCAGTCGTCGGGGAGCTCGATTCCGTGCAGATCCTGCAGTGCTTCGACTTCGTCGAGGAGCAGGCTCAGCGCGATCTCGTGAGCCACGGACGGTGCACCTCGCCATTCGCTCGCGAGCTGAGAGGTGACGTCGACCATGGCGACAAGGAAACGCTGAGCGAACAGCGGACGATACATCGCGGTGAACTGCGCAGGAAGGTCCGACAGCACCATGGTGTCCGTGACGGACGTGCCGGGAGAGTGAAGCTCGATGAGGTCGCTGTAGAGCGAATCGACCATCGTGACACTCGCGTGCCAGAGCAGCCCTCGCAGCGTCTTCTGCTGGCGTTTGCGGTGCTTGCGTTCGAGCGGCGATTCATCGTCGTCCGCTTGGGCGTCTAACACCCAGTTGATACCGACGAGGTTCCTCGCCAGTCCTCTGAGGTGCTTCTCGTCGAACGCAGACCCGTCATCGGCGGGCACGGCTTGTTGCACGACCGTGGTGCGCGCGCGGTCGGCGAGCCATTCCTCATCCTCCGCGGTGTCGAGCACCGATGCCGCGGACCCTGCCTCACCATCTAGAACGTGCACGTACACGGAACCACTGCGAACGTCGACCGTGCCCACCTGGCGTACCGAAGCCCAGATATCGCAGAGATTCTCCAGCGCGTACTCGACACCGGAGGCGATCAGTTGCCGTTCCGCCGCATTGTCCTCAGCCGTCTGCATGTACGGATCCTCATCGAACGCGGCCAGCGCGGCCGCGACGACATCCTCCTCGGAATCGAAGACCACATTGAGCTCAAGCTGAATTCTGGCGGCACGCTTCGGTAGATCTGACATGCGGTCGACCGTAGCGTCGACACGCGCTCTCCAGTCGACATCGCGGATCGCCCTCAGCGAACTGAAGCAGGCCTGTGCTCAAGGGACGATGCAAGTTGCGCTTGCCCGCCCCCAACATCCGTGGTGGACCGAGCCCGACCGGCCACCGCGCATGAATGGTACGAGGGCGGCCATCCGAGCCGTCACCGTAGCTAGCGAAGGGCCAAGACAACATGCACGCATACGAAGCCGCCGACTTCATCGAACAGTGCCAGCGGGACGACGCCGTGGGCGCCCTCTCGCAGGAGCAGATCGACTATCTGAATAGATCGCTGCCCGGCTGGAGGAACGTCGACGTTGAGGCGATGCGCACCGAAGCCTGGCTGGAAGGACTGAGCGTCGGCTACTCGTCGTCCGTGCAGAGCGCACCGAGGTGGCTGCTAGCCCAGCAGCAACTGGCTCAGCGCGGCACGTTGCCGGCCGAGCAGTGCCGCCGACTCAACAAGGCGCTGCCAGGATGGCTCACGGCTTGAAACAGAACACAGGTCCGTGCGCAGCCTTCTTAGCGAGGTCGAGGCCCCGACAAGTCCGCAGTCGCGAAGCGAACCTCTGCGCCGACCCACGGCAACCAGAACTTCTCATTTGACAGACCGCGTCCTAAATTATGGCGACATGCACGGCTAGGTCTTCTTCGCTGAGTCGGCGAACTACTCGGTGCGGCAGGATCTCCGCGACCCCTACTTTAAGTTCCTCGCGCAGTCTCTTCTGATGAGCGGTCCGCACGACGCCAGTTGGCGCGACGCTCCAGCCTCGCGTTGGCGGAAGCCATTGAGACGCGAGTGAAAGCAGCAGTCGAGTAGCCCGTCAGATGTACAAGTGGGAGCGGATTCGATGACCCGGTCCATTTAGAACGCGAGCGTTCTCATCCATAGTGCGCTTCGTTGTCGGGAGCAATCCGCATGCCCCGCGGTCTGAAATGAGGTTGGGCGACGATACTCCTGGCGCCCATGTGCTTCAGTCGCTACTGGTGGAGTGCTGAAGTTGGTTGAACAAGACGCACAGTAATAGTTGGCTTTCATCTCCGCGATCGAACGGCACAAAGATGCTGTGGCTCTGGCCGATCAGCCTCATGCTCCTGGCTTGCAACAATGTTCGCCGCTGCATTCAACGCCCACCTGCACCGCGCGCTTGAGCGGACGGGCGTCGCTATGCAGAACCAGAAAACGCACCAGCAGTCCACCAGCGCCACGGCAGCATGACAGTCACTCGCTGAGATTCACCTGAATCTGGCCACCGCAGCCGACGACGTTTCAACTCGCGGACGCACGAGATTCGAGGACTCCGTGCCCTGCTTCGGTAGCGTGGGAGCGTGACCACATTTTCTGCTCGCGATGTCCTGATCGCCCAACTCGTGAAGCGCGATCCGGTTCGTACGGAGGCGGACATCCAGGCTGACATTTATGGACTGCTGACCGTCGGCGAGCTGAACATCGGCACCGACCAGGCGCACATGGAATCTCCGTCTGCAGACGGCACCCGCCGACGTATCGATGTCGAAGTCGGGCAGTTGGCTATCGAGGTCAAGAAGGACCTGCGCAACCAGACAGTGCGGGCTGATGGTGAGTCTCAGCTCGAGGGGTACATCACAACGCGAACCGAGCAGTCAGGCGCACACTATTCCGGTGTACTCACTGACGGAGTTCTGTGGTTGCTGTTCAACGTTGGTGCCGAGGGACGTCGGCTCGTCGCTGAACTGGACATGACGGGCAAGGAACCGCCTGTTCTCGTGGGATGGCTTGAAGCTGTCTTGTCGACGCAGACGCAAGTAAAGCCCACCCCGGCCGAGATCGTCCGGCGACTCGGAGCGACCTCTCCGGCCCACCTCGTCGACGTCGCCGCGTTCCGAGACCTCTATCAAGCGAATGCTGGCGACACGGAGGTCTCACTCAAGCGCGAACTATGGGCGAAGCTACTTCGCACCGCTTTCGGGTCCGCGTTCGAAGACGACGAGACCCTCTTCATCAATCACACACTGCTCGTTCTCACTGCAGAGATCATCGCTCATGCGGCTCTCGGGTTCGACGTGAGCGCAAAAGGCGGGATTAGCGCGAAGCAGCTCAGCCTGGGTACCGAGTTCTCGAACGCGCAGATCGTCGGTGTCGTTCAAGCGGACTTCTTCGACTGGCTTCTCGATGTCGACGGTGGCGAGGAGCTCATTTCAAACGTTGCTCGACGGATAGCCCAGTTCAATTGGGATCACGTCGAACACGACGTGCTGAAGCTCCTCTACGAATCGGTCATTGACACGCGCGACCGAAAGGCATTGGGTGAGTACTACACGCCCGACTGGCTGGCTCAAGCAATCGTCGACGCCAACGTGGACGACCCCCTGGCTCAACGCGTTGCGGACGTGGCATGCGGCTCGGGCACCTTTCTGTTCCACGCCATTCGCCGCTACCTCGCCGCTGCGGACCAAGCCGGCATGTCGAACGGCGACGCGATCAGCGGCGTGACGTCGCACGTCACAGGTATGGACGTTCACCCAGTCGCGGTCACCATTGCCCGCGTCACGTACCTGCTCGCCATCGGTGCAGAACGCCTTACCGCCGATGACCGTGGGCCGCTGGTCGTGCCCGTCTACCTCGGCGACTCCCTGCAGTGGGAGCAGCAGGCGGACATCTTCGCGTCCGAAGAGCAACTCACCATCGCAACGTCCGGAGCCGACCTTGTGGAGGCTGGTGCAGCACTCTTCCATGACGATCTCGTCTTCCCGAAGTCGGTTCTCCAGGACGCGGCAAACTTCGATCGACTCGTCAACGCGATGTCAGACAAGGCATCGGACGCAAGTAATCGGACGAGTAAGACCATAATCTCGACGACGCTTCGTCAGTTCGGTATCCCCGAGCGGGACATGGACGTTCTCGTCGCCACGTACGACACCATGCGCAGGCTGCACGCCGATGGACGCGACAGCATCTGGGGGTACTACGTCCGCAATCTCGTTCGTCCTACATGGCTGTCCGCGGACGACAACAAGGTCGATATCCTCGTCGGCAACCCGCCCTGGCTCCGATACGGGGCGATGACCGGCCCCATGCAGACGCGCTTCACCGCCATGCTCAAAGCGCGCGGCCTCATCACGGGCAGAGCCGGCGCCACCGGCAGGGACCTCGCCCCGTTATTCGTTGTGCGGGCCACAGAGCTATACCTTCGGGCAGGTGGCAGGTTCGCGATGATCGTTCCCCACGGCATTCTCACCCGACAGCCCCACGCTGAGTTCCGGACCGGTCGCTGGGGGAGCACGATTCTCGACCTACGCGTGCAGTTCGACCGCGCATGGGATCTACAGAAGGCGGCGACCGGATTCCCCAATCACGCAGCCGTCGTCGTCGGAAACCGCGGGACAACCTCCAAGGCAATGACCGCAGAGGTCGAGGCATGGTCAACGACGGGAGCGAAGTCAAACGTCACCTGGGACGAAATGCTCCCGCGTCTGACACGAAACGTGATCACGGTCGGGGTCACGAGCGAAGAGGACGCAGCAGCCACATTCTCGACTTATCGGAAGAGGTTCCGTCAGGGGGCAGTGCTCGCTCCTCGAATGCTGACGTTCGTCGAGGAACGAAAGTCGAGCCCGCTAGGAGCTGGCGCTGGACGTGTCCCAGTCGTCTCACGGAAGACGAACCAGGACAAGCTGCCGTGGAAGTTGCTGCCGCCGATCTCAGACGTCGTTGAGAAGACCTTTGTTCGTCCTGTTCATCTCGGCGAGACCACGCTCCCGTTCCGGACTACAGCTCCGCTGAAGGCCGTGCTACCGATCTCACCGAAAACCGGGAAGCTTCTCTCCTCCGGCGAGATCGCTGAGCATGAAGGCCTCTCAAGCTGGTGGGCTACGGCGGAAGTCCTTTGGAACGCCAATAAATCGAGGAACGACCCGGGGTCATTCCTCGATCGCGTTGACTACATTGGCCAGCTCTCCGCACAGCTCCCTTCCGCGAGTCAGCGCGTCGTCTATACGAAGGCCGGTAACGCTATAACTGCCGCACGGGTCGATGATGCCAATGTGATCATCGACCACAAGCTGTACTGGGCGGCCACGAGTACCGTTGACGAGGCACGTTACCTCGTCGGGATTCTCAACTCCGCAGCTGTGCTCGAGCGCGTCAAGCCATTCATGGCGGTCGGCCTCTTCGGCCCCCGAGACATTGACAAGAACGTCTTCCGCGCTTTGATCCAGCCATACGACGCGAGCAACGAATCCCACCTCGCGCTCGTAAGGGCGGTTGCTGAAGCGGAAGGTGCTGCGAGCGAGGTCGATGTCAGCGGGGCGAAGACGTTCCAGGCGGCGCGCAAGCTCATCAGGGCGGAGCTCACGCAGAAGGCGATCCTTCCAAAGATCGAGGCACTCGTTCTCGACGTTGTGCCCACGGTCGCTACATAGCGTGACGGTGCCAGCATCAAGTCATCAGCGGCTGCCCTACACATGCCAAACGTTCAGCGATTTGGTAACCACTAGTGCAATACAACCCAGACGTGGTCCAGTCGAATCGGGGCTCCCGAGGCCCGGGGGTGAGATGATCGCAATCTCTCGCTGTGGGTACTGGTGGTTTCCGGGATGAGTTCGTGTCCTGCGCCCATGAGCGCGTGCGCGGTCACGAAGCCGTTGATTCGTGGCTCGATTCCTGCGGTGCTCGATTCCTGCACGTACCCGATCATCATGCCCCAGTCCTCTGCGGCCCCGTATCGCTCGTTCACGAACCGCACCATGCCGTCGTCGACGTAAGCGCGGCAGTGTGCGGCGGTGTCGGTGAGACGCTTAGCTTCAAGAAGCACACCGGTCTCACGGACATGGATGCGTATATCTGGACGCTTTGCCGTTGTGACGGATGCGGTTCCCGCCAGCATCCCAGGCGTGAGAAGAACGTTCTCGAGTACGACCTCGAGCGTGTAGAAGCGCCGATCTGCGCGGCGCGCTTCTAAGAGCCACCGATATAACTGGCCGCTACAGTTGCTCTCCAGATGGTTGAAAGTGTGCCAACCGTTGCTTGCCCACCGTGCGAGCGCATCGTCTAACAAAGCGCCGACCAGTTCAGGGAGATGTTGCGCGGCACGGTTGTGGATGAGCTCGTTGGCTCGACCCAGCACCCGGCCGAGTCCCTTGCTAAGCACGACCGTCTCGCATGCGCGCGTGCTCGCTTCTCAGGAGCGCGTCAAACACATCAGCGGCATCAACTGGGGCAGAACTGACCATCCAGTTCGCGCGACGGTTTGGCTTGATGATATGGACTCTGTTCTCGTCGAGAATCACCGCCTGTGGCTCGACTATTGTCGCCGATGACAGGGCTTCATCGAGGACTGCGGAGTCCTTGAGCAGGCTGTGGACAGTAAACCGGGAGTCAGGCCCTGGAGAATCGATGGACTCACTGTGCTCGCAGGTCATACGTGCGAACCCGCCAGACGCCTCGGCCAGATGGACATTCCATTCGCCCAACTCGAGGTCATCCATGCTTCGCTTTAGTGCGCCGACATAAGTGGCGAACGCGACTTCATCCGGCTCGTCGTAGGCCCGTGCTTTCGGGCCTTCTTGCAACTCGGACAGCCTGATCGTCAAGGCATCCGTGATGAGCTGGCGCTCGCCTGCGGTCAGCTTGTAGACCTCTTCCTCGACGATCCGGTTGAGCGCATCGCGCCAAGCGTCTCCTGCCGCGCTTTCCACAAGTTCGCTGAGCTTTGTCTCTACTTGGAAACTGAGGTCTGGTATCGGCAGACTCAGCCACTCTTGTTTATGTAATTGTTCACGCTCCACACCCCACGAGCTGGAAGTCATTAGATACCAGTATGTCGCGACCGATGAATTGAGGACCGCGGACACCGCCCGCAGCCTAGAGGCGTCCTCATAGGGGCCGGCCAGCGCGAATAGTCCGTCGGTGAAAACGGCGTCGTAGGGGATGAACGCAGCCATCGGCGTTTTGCTGAAACCTTTCCGCATCAGAACATGCGGCGCAAGATAGATCGCCCGCTCGCGAGGGCGGTGCATCACTGGCGCGGTGAGCGGAGCGCCGAGCGAGCCCTCATCCGGAGCGGCCATTGCCACAAGGGATTTCGTGGCGAGGGTCGGTAGGTCATGGAGATGCGACGCATCGTTCTTGTCTCGGGTTTTCGCCAGCTGGTATCCGGCGCCCATCCGCCACCTGCGTGTGTTGGCTTGGGTGTCAAGCGTCTCGAAGGTCTCTCGGAGGTACGACACGAGGTCAACATCCTGAGGCCCACCCCAGAGGAGCGTTTTCCAGATAGATGGGTTCATCTGCGCTCGTAAACGAGATATACGCCGGATGTTCTGTTGGGGAATCGCGATGCCATCGATGATTTCCGAGATCGGCGTTCGGCGTGGAGACACGTGCAGCAGCTGCTCGTCGGCGGAACCGACATCCGCGCCGAACACCACCACTACGGCGGGGCTCGTGGCGCCGAAGAGCTCCATACGAAGCGGCGACAGGTCGATGACCGTTTGCACGTCCAGTTCACGGAAGAACGACAGCCGGAATCGGTCGGCGGAACCGCCGCCGTTGTGCAGGACGGTCTTCGACGGGAGGACCAGCCCGGCGACTCCGCCGGAACTGAGCATCTCTGAAGCCTTCCAAATGAACGGGACGGCGATCTGTTGGTCTGGCGTTTCGCGCTGGGAGTCCTTCAAATACTTGCGTGCCGCAGGTGTGAGCTCGCTCTTCCAGGGTGGGTTGCCAACGATTACGTCGAACTTGTGCTCGCTAAGCATGTTGGTCTCGAAGAAGTCAGAGACGATCAAGTTCGTGCCGACCAGGTTCGGTAACTTTACTGTTCGCCAGATCGTGCGCGGGTCGACATGTTCGAGGAGAGCAAGGTACAGGCCGAAAGCGGTGACGCCGATGGCGTCTGCGTTACGGTCGATGCCGAAGACGGACTCCTTGAGCATGGTGCTGAGTTCGTCGTAGTTCGGCGTCCTCTGCGTGATTGTCCTGTGCTGGTGTACGAGCCTGCGGAATGTCTCGGTCAGGAAAATCCCGCTGCCACACGCGGGGTCGAGTACCGTCGGCGTGGACGTTTCGGTGAACGACGGAAGCAACTCGTCCAGGACGAGATCCACAATTCGCCGCGGTGTGTAGTAGGCAGCATCGTCCTTCTGTTGAGGGGCGAGGAGTTGCTCGTAGATTGAACTAATGAGTTCAGGTGGGATGATTGCGAAGTCGAAGTCCCACAGAGGGACTTGGCCTGTCGCAGGGTCGGCGCCGTGAAAGAAGCCTGCGAGGACACGCATCGCCTCGTCGGGAAGCGCTCGAGTAAGGACATCCCGCCGAAAGACATCGCCATTGAAGTGATCGGCCATCACGTCGAACAACGTAGAAACCGCGTTCCATCCATTCGCGAGTGCTGCTTCGAGAGATTCGGGCTGGCCGAGTTCGCGCAGGTCCTGAGGCTCGAGGATATGGCGATCCTCAAGGTACCGCACGAAAATAGAGCGACCGAGCAAGGGCTCGATCTCCTGTTCGTAGACACCGGCCGCCAGCAATTGAGAGCGTACTGCGTGGAGGTTTCGCAGTAGGAGATGGTCGACACGGTTGTGCGCGTCCAGCTGTTTTCCGCGGTGCTGGGCGAGCCTTCCTGACTCCACACTGAACCGTGTGAAATCGGCGAAGACGGTAGCGATCGCCTCGCCGTGGTGCGCCTCGGCAAGCAGTGCCGCGCCGGGACTCCCTGATGTCTGCGCAGTATTGCAGCTGAGGGCCAGGACTTCGTTCGATGTCGTCGCGATCAGGACCGGCACTCGGCCGTAATTCCACAGACGGCGATGAGCCTGCAGGGCGTCGTCGCGAGATTCTGCGGCAACGAAGGCGACAACCGGAACAGCGCCCTTGAAGAATGCCGCATCAACCCCACACTTCTGCTGAAGGTCGTTCCAGACCATGCTGCGCACACCCGGATCGACAGACTCGTCGACATACCCTCGCGAATCGCGGTAACCGAGAGTCGCGATGAGGTCATCGAGTATCGCTTGGACTGTCACGATCACCTCCTGCAGGGTGCTCCCAGCTTACGGTTGGCCACCGACGACGCTCGGTAGTTGGCTGGGAGTGGCGAACCACGTCCCCGGCGCGAAACTCCGTCAGCAGCTTTCGGCATTCGGTAGCCCCGTGTGCGAGATGCTCCGTTCGAGCATCAGCGTCGACGTGACGACACACCGGATGGGCGTTCCCTCAGCCACAACGATTACGTGATTACGCGGCCGCCGGTGTGGCTACGGGCCGCGAAGTTCGCTCGAGGCTCGTCAAGTCCACCTGGATGCTTCGGGGGCCGACGTATCGAGCATCGAGGTATCGGTCAGAAATCCAGCGGCGAATCGTCTTTGGGTGCTTGCCGAGCTCGACGGCGGCTTCCTGAATCGTCACCCATCGAGGTGCGGCAACTTCGTCCTGATACTTCTTGTGTCCACTCATATACCCTCTATGCGCGGTGTCACTCCGAAGTGGTACCGCGCGAATCCAAGAACTCCGCGAACGCGGCAAGAAGCTCGGCCTGCGGCATCTGTGTCTCCGTCAACTTGGGCTTCTGGGCTTCTTCAACGGCTGGCGCGGCCGGTGCCGTCTTCCCGCCAGCCGAGGCCACGTGGTCGGCACTCATCCGACCGACGAGTTCAAGGTCACGTTCCGCGCCGACCTGTTGGTACATCATCGCCACCGTGACGTCGTTGTGCCCGTGGCGCTCCATCACCTCCATCATCGTTGCGCCGACCTGCGCATATGCGGTGGCACTTTTGTGCCGAAGCCCATGGAACGGCACATCCGCGCGGAGCGCCGCTTTCCTCGCTGCATCCCAGTGACGCCAGAGCGTCGAGTGTGCAAGGTGACGGGTCGGATCCTTCACAGCCCTGAACAGCAGCGCGTCAGCATCTGGACCCACGAAATTCTCTAGGTGGTGAATGATGTGCTCGTTCGCATGCGGAGGCAAAATCACCCGCCTCTCGCCCGCGGCTGACTTCGTCGGGCCTACGATGTACCCGTCCTCGCCCAGGGTCTGGTCCGACCGAAGATTGTCCTTGATGAACTGCAACTCCTTCTTGGCGACGTAGGTCACAGCACGCTCGATGTGGAACGAGATGACGGCGGCACCGCGGTCATCGCGCTTGATGGTTACGTCCTTGCGGCGCAGTTCCCGAAGCTCTTCGCTGCGGAGCCCAATCCACGCACCAATCACCACGGCGGCGCGATACGCCTCCTCGCAGGCTGTGACCATGACGTCCAGTTGCTGGCCGCTCACGAGCGCATCCTTGATGCGCTTCCGCCTGTTCTGCTTCGCGCGATGGGAGTAAATTACGCTGCCACCGCTCACCCTGCACGGGTTCTCCGTGACTGAGGGGAGCTTCTTGTCTGCGACGGCGGCCGTGAGCAACGACTTGATGTAGGAGTACGACTTTTCCAACAGCGCGAGATTGTCCGTCTTTCGCTGACGGTCGTACCAAGCTGCGATCTCGTCCTCGGTGATGGAAGAGAGCTTACGTCCGTGGAACTCCCTCAGTTCGCGTTCGGTGTACTGCAAGTACTCGCCTTGCGTGCGCGCGGCAAGCGGCTGACCGTCCGTGTGGCGATGGGTAAGGATGTGATTGCGCGAGTACACCTCGAAGGTGGGTTCTGCGTCCAGCGCTGCGGCCGCAGCGTGCGCCTCTCGCGTTCTGAGTGTCGTCTTGTCGAGTGGCGAGTCGGCGGTCCACCGACCGGCTGTGATTTCGGCTTCCTGACCGACCAGCCAGCGGTCCGCATCGCCTTTGGTCCGGTACGTCGTCGGAGCGTAGTGCCGGGTGGAGTCCGGGGCGATGTACGACGCCTGGTACCTCCCGGACCTCATCTTGACGATGCTCCCAAACCTTCGGCGTGCTGCCATGTCCGTCCTCCTCTTGGATGTTCACCACCTCTATGCGCGGTGGCGGATCTCAAGCTTGCACGTTCCATGCACGTTTAGCGGTGGGATTTGGAGTTCCGTCGTGTCCACTCGTGTCTCAACGCTGTTTGCCGCGAAGGTCCGGAATCTCGGGGCAGAACGGCCCACAAGTGGACATTGGGGGACAGGAGTACACACGCCTAAACGCCCTGGACACTCTTTCGATCCCAGTATCGCGCACAGACAAAAACCCCGGTCCGACCGGGGTTTTTTCGTATCCGGGGCCCGGAGATCATCGCCCGTAATCCTCGGCCGCCTCGTCCACGACCCGTTTCGTGAACTCGTCGGTGAGACGTCGTGTCATCTCCTGACGGCGGACGGCGTCCTCGGCCGTCGTCGTCTCGGTCGTCCAGAGCTTGGCGAGACGAGCCTCCAGATCGCTCATCTGGCTGCGCATCTCCTGGTCGGCGCGTTCCTGCGCCTCCTCCGCCGCGTTCCGGAGGACGCGCGCCGCGGTGTCGACGATCCGACGTTCGAGCAGTACGACCACCCCGATCAGAAGAAGGGTCGTGCCGACTCCGCCGAGCACGCCGGAGACGTAAGCGGCTTTGTTCGCGTCCGGTGCCAGTGACATGCCTGCCAGGATGCCGAGCAGCCCGAGCAGGATGCAGGCGACGAACCAGCCCCACCTGATGCGGACTCGCGTTGGATTCTGTTCGCTCACTGCTCCAGCGTAAATCGCCCGCACGCCGCGGGGGAGTGTGATGGTGCGGGCCACGACCGCCCGATCCGACGGATTCGTCCCCCTTTCGGCCTACAGACATCCCGCCGCATATCGGCAAGGCTGGTTTGTAGATTCACGAGGGGGAGTGACATGGCCGGAGAAGGCTTGATGATCGGGTACGCGCTGCTGGGCTGCGGCATCGTAGGAGCGGTACTGGCGACTGTGCAGGCCGTGCTGGCGAAGGGGCGCGCGAGCCAGGACAACCGTACGCCCCGATGAGGGAGCAGACGGCCCTGATCCTCGGTGGGATTCTCTCGCTGTGCGTGGCTGTCGTCGGTTCCGTCACCTCCTGGTCCACGGTCCAATCGGGTGGCGCGGACGGCGTCGCCTACCTCGTCGTCAACGCCGGTCTGTGCGCGCTCGGCATCAGTCTTCTCGTGCTCGGATGGCGACGTCGACGGCGTGAGCCCTCGATCACCTCTGATGAGAACGATGGCGGCCCATCCACGTCGTCGCATGAGCCACGGCATCCCGCAATGAGAAAAGGCGACTCGTAGACGCGCCGACCCGTCCGACGGACACCGTATCGATCGCCTCGAAGTCGGCCCCGATCTGCTCGAAGTCCTCGTCGTCCAGCGCGACATCCGTCCACGTTCGCCATACGCGTGCGCCGGTGCCGTCCAGTACTGCACCGGCGACGTGTTCCTCAGGCGGGTCGTTCTGACGGTATTCCGCCAAGTGCATGGCCGTACAGCTGTCGTATCCGACGCCGAGCAGCAGTACGACGGCATCCATCGTCTCCAGCGCCCCCAGAGGCGAGTCGGCCCCGAGGGAGCAGGCGAGCGGATGCCGGGCCACGACGTCGAGCGCCCGTGCGCCGACCGCGGCGAAGGACGTCTGCGGATGGCCGCTCCGCACGGCGTCAGGCCAGGTCCGAACCTGTTCGGCGATCGCACCCATGCCGCGACTCGGGGTGACGGCCGGGTCGAACGCGGGCATCTCTTCGCGGATGATCTGCCACCACGATTCGGGGACGGCCGGGTGAGCCCATGTCGCCGGGTCGGTGTTGTCACTGGTCTGAGTCGGCACGACGAGCGTCCCGGAAGGCCCCAGGACATCCAGCAGAGCCATGATCACGGCCTGGCTTCCGCCGCAGACCCATCCGAGCGAGCGCAACGAGCTGTGCACGAGCACCGTCCGTCCCGGGCGGAGGCCGAGCCCTTGCAGATCCTCGGCCAGCGAGCCGCGGGTCTGCAGAGTCCGGGTATCCATTCCGGAAGTCAATCGTCCGGCGCGGCGAGGGTCAATACGGCGAGTAATCTTGAGTCCGACCCCTATGGAGTGCTCTGTGCCTGAAAACGCCCGGCCGCAAGACGGCTTCGCCCTGTTCACCGACCGATCCGTCGTCGCGATGCGCGTCAACGGCACGCTCAAGGACCTCGCCGCCACGGTGACGGATGCCGACGAGGTCGAACCCGTCACGATCGACAGCCCTGATGGGCTGAACATCCTGCGCCACTCCACCGCGCATGTCCTCGCGCAGGCGGTGCAGCGTCTCCGGCCGGAGGCGAACCTCGGCATCGGTCCCTTCATCACGGACGGGTTCTACTACGACTTCGGCGTCGAGACGCCGTTCACCCCCGAAGAACTGAAGGCGATCTCGAAGGAGATGCAGCGCATCATCCGCGAGGGCCAGCGCTTCACCCGTCGGGTCGTCTCGGTCGACGAGGCACGTGCCGAACTCGCCGACGAACCCTTCAAGCTCGAGCTGGTCGAGCTCGCAGGGGGCCCCGGCTCCGGTGCGGATGCCGCGGAAGGCGCCTCCGTGGAAGTCGGCGCCGGCGAGCTCACGATCTACGACAACGTCACCCGCGACGGCGAAGTGGCCTGGAAGGACCTCTGCCGCGGCCCGCACGTCCCGAGCACTCGCATGGTCGGCAACGGCTGGGATCTGACCCGCGTGGCGGCCGCCTACTGGCGCGGCAGCGAGAAGAACCCGCAACTCCAGCGCATCTACGGCACCGCGTGGCCGTCCAAGGACGAACTGCGCGCCTACCAGGAGCGTCTCGCCGAGGCCGAACGCCGCGACCACCGCAAGCTCGGTTCGGAGATGGACCTGTTCTCGTTCCCCGACGAGATCGGCTCTGGCCTGGCGGTGTTCCACCCCAAGGGCGGAATCATCCGCTACGAGATCGAGGAGAACCTCCGCCGTCACCTGCTGCGCAATGGGTACGACGTGGTCAACAGCCCGCACATCACGAAGAAGGATCTGTTCCAGACATCTGGACACCTTCAGACCTATGCGGACGGCATGTTCCCTCCGATGCACCTGGACGAGCTGCGCGACGAGGACGGCAACGTTACCCGTCAGGGCCAGGACTACTACCTCAAGCCCATGAACTGCCCGTTCCACAACCTGATCTACCGCTCGCGCGGTCGCTCCTACCGTGAGCTGCCGCTGCGGCTGGCAGAGTTCGGCACCGTGTACCGCTACGAGAAGAGCGGGACGCTGTCGGGACTCACCCGCGTACGGGGACTGACCCAGGACGACGCGCACATCTACGTCGCCAAGGACCAGGTCAAGGAAGAGCTCACCACCAACCTCAACCTCGTCCTCGAGCTGCTGCGCGACTACGGCCTGAACGACTTCTACCTCGAACTGTCCACGAACGAGGAGGGCAACCCGAAGTTCCTCGGGGAGCCCGCACAGTGGACCGAGGCGATCGAGACGCTGCGCGAGGTCGCTGAGGCATCCGGCCTCGAGCTCGTCTCGGACCCGGGAGGCGCGGCGTTCTACGGTCCGAAGATCTCCGTGCAGGCCCGCGATGCGATCGGCCGGACCTGGCAGATGTCGACCATCCAGCTCGATTTCAACCAGCCGGAGCGCTTCGAACTCGAATACACCGGCCCCGACGGGCAGAAGCACCGACCGGTGATGATCCACCGTGCGCTGCTCGGATCGGTCGAACGCTTCTTCGCGATCCTCCTGGAGCACTATGCGGGAGATTTCCCGTTGTGGCTCGCCCCGACACAGGTCGTCGGCGTCCCCGTGGCGGAGCAGTACGCCGACTATCTCGGCGACGTCGTCGCGCAACTGCGCGCGGTCGGCGTCCGGGCCGATGTCGATCACTCCGACGACCGCATGCAGAAGAAGATCCGCAACCACACCACCGCGAAGGTGCCGCTGATCCTCATCGCCGGAGAACAGGACAGTGCCGCAGGTACCGTGTCGTTCCGGTTCCGAGACGGCACGCAGGAGAACGGTGTGCCGGTGGCGGATGCCGTGGCTCGCATCCGTACGGCGATCGCAGCGCACTCCCTTGTCCTGAAGGCAGGGGATCTGGCGTGACCGGCCAGGACCCGGCACCCGGTGCGGCGGTGTTCCCCGAGGACGCCGCGCACCTGGCCGGTGTCCCGGACGAGTTCCAGCGGCTGTGGACCCCGCACCGGATGGCGTACATCCAGGCGGGCCCCGAGCCGCTGCGCGAGGAGTGCCCGTTCTGCGAGGCGCCCAAGCATGCGGACGAGGAACGCCTGATCGTCGCCCGCGGCCGTACCGCATACGTGCTGTTGAACCTGTTCCCGTACAACTCGGGCCACCTGCTCGTCTGCCCGTACCGGCACATCGCGACGTACGACCAGGCGACGCCGGAGGAGGTCGCCGAGATCGGTGCTTTGACGCAGACCGGGATGCGCGTGCTCCGCGACGTCTCGAACTGCGATGGCTTCAACCTCGGGATGAATCAGGGCGCCGTCGCCGGTGCCGGCATCGACGCGCACCTGCACCAGCACATCGTTCCGCGGTGGAGCTCCGACGCGAACTTCTTCCCGATCATCGCGAAGACGAAGGCGCTGCCGCAGTTGCTCGGCGAGGTGCGCCACGCGGTCGCCGGCGCCTGGCCCAGCGCGTAGCGGTCACCGGACCTGGCGCGCAGTGAACTGCATACGCGGGTTCGCGTAGTACTCCTGCGACTCGATGAGCTGCAGCTCCCGCTCGCCCGAATCCAGCGTCGCCTGCAGCAGATCGAACACGCTCGAGACCGTGCGCTCGAGAGCGAGCTTCGCATCACGGGTGGCGACGTAGTGCGCGGTGAACAGGGCGGCGGTCACATCGCCGGACCCGTTCGCCTTCATCGGCAGGTGCGGGGTGGCGACCAACCAGGCGCCCTTGTCGTCGACAGCGAGCATCTCGATCGTGCCCTCATCGCGGTCCGGGCGCTCGACGCTGGTCACGAGCACGATCGAGGGGCCCATCGCGCGCGCAGCATCGACCGAGGCGAGGGTCGACTCGAGCGTCGAGGGCTCAGTGCGCGTGAGATAGCCCAGTTCGAACTGGTTCGGTGTGATGATGTCGGCCACGGGCACCACGCGATCGCGCAGCAGTTCGGGGATGGCCGGCGCGACGAAGCATCCGCTCTTCGCATTGCCCATCACCGGATCGCAGGCGTACAGCGCGGCCGGATTGGCGGCCTTCACGCGGGCGACCGCGTCGATGATGACGTCGCCGATGCCCTCGCCGCCCTGATAACCGGACAGCACGGCATCCACCTGCGCGAAGGCGCCGCGCTCCTCGATGCCGGTGATGACCTCACGCACGTCCGACGGATCGATGAGCGGCCCGCGCCAGGCGCCATAGCCGGTGTGGTTGGAGAAGTTCACGGTGTACACCGGCAGCACATCGACGCCGATGCGCTGCAGGGGGAACACGGCTGCGGAGTTGCCGACGTGGCCGTATGCGACGGCGGACTGGATCGACAGGATCTTCATGGTGTTCTTCTTTCGTGCTCAACGGGTGGCGGAGACGAGATCGGCGAGCAGCGCATCGCTTTCCTCGTCGGTGAGATCGTGGACGGTGAGTCGCAGATGGTGAGACGGTACGGCTCGATCGGCGAGCCGGAAGGCGTCTCCGGTGCGGACCAGCCAGCCACGACGCATCATGCGCTCCGAGACGACGGATGCCGGCTCGGGCAGCTCGACCCACAGGTTCATGCCGTCGCCCTGCGTCGCATGCAGTCCGTGCGCACGGAGCCTGTCGGCGAAGGCGCCGTTGCGCTCCGCGTAGTGCGCGCCCGCCGCGGCGATCTGCGCCTGAACGGTCTCGTCTGTGACGAGCCCGAGGACCAGGCGCTGCAGCAGATGACTGACCCAGGTCGTCCCGGGGCTGAGCCGCTCCGCGAGTCGGGCGGCCGTCTCTGGATCGGTCGCGGCCACGGCCAGGCACATGTCCGGCCCAAGGAACTTCGACACGCTGCGGATCAGGGCGAAGCGGCGGTGCTCCGCGGTGATGAGCGACTCGTACGGATGCGGCGAGAGCATCGAGAAGTGGTCGTCCTCGATGAGCAGCACGTAGGGGTGGTCGGCGAGAACGGCACGCAGCGCCGCCGCACGCTCGGGTGTCAGCCGCGCACCGGTCGGATTCTGGGCTCGAGGAGTGCAGATCACGGCGCGCACTCCGGCATCCAGGGCGGCACGGAGACCGGCGACCGTCATGCCCTCGTCGTCGACCGGCACCGGGACGGCCCGGTAGCCGCCGAGACGGACGGTGTGGATGCTGGCGAGGAAGCACGGGTCTTCGAGCGCCACCGCGTCATCGCGGGTCAGCGCCTGAGCGAGCAGTCGCTCCACGGCATCCACCGCGCCGCTGGTGATGGTGATGCGGAAATCGGCGGTCGGCAGGGCGGAACCCACCCAGTCCCGCGCCCAGGTCTCGAGACCGGGGTCTATCACGGGCTCGCCGTACAGCACCGGCCGCCCGCCGAAGCCGGCCAGCACGGGGGAGGGGTCGGGGATGAGAGCCGGGTCGGGGTTGCCGGTGCCGACGTCGCGCAGCACGGTATCGGGGGCGTACCCGTCCTGTGCGGCCGGAGTGCGGCCGGTGATCACCGTGCCCGCTCTGCCTCGAGTCTGCACGAGGCCCGCCTGGACGAGCTGACGGTATGCCGCGACGGCGGTGTTGCGATTGACGCCGAGGCGTTCGGCGAGTTCTCGAACCGGGGGCAGCAGGTCGCCGGTGCGCAGGATGCCGCGGTCGCGCAGTCCGCGCACGCTGGCGGCGATCTCGGCCGCCGTGGTGCCGGTGATCTGCTCGTTCGTGTCAGTCATCGAAACACGAGTCTAGTTCGTCCTGCGACAGTGCTAGGTTTTGGCATAGATCAAATGGATCTTTGACCTTGATGAAGGGAAACCCGATGTCCCAGCCAGTCGCCACCGGAACCGGGCGCGTCAAGCGCGGCCTCGCAGAGATGCTGAAGGGCGGCGTCATCATGGACGTCGTCACGGCCGAGCAGGCCAAGATCGCCGAGGACGCCGGTGCTGTCGCCGTCATGGCGCTGGAACGCGTGCCGGCGGACATCCGTGCGCAGGGCGGCGTGTCCCGCATGAGCGACCCCGACATGATCGACAGCATCATCGACGCCGTGTCGATTCCCGTGATGGCGAAGGCGCGCATCGGGCACTTCGTCGAGGCGCAGGTTCTGCAGGAGCTCGGCGTCGACTACATCGACGAGTCCGAGGTGCTGTCGCCCGCGGACTACGTGAACCACATCGACAAGTTCGGGTTCACGGTGCCGTTCGTGTGCGGCGCGACGAACCTCGGCGAGGCGCTGCGTCGCATCAACGAGGGCGCGGCGATGATCCGCTCCAAGGGTGAAGCGGGCACCGGGGACGTCTCGGAGGCGATGAAGCACATCCGCAGGATCCGCGGCGAGATCGCCGCTCTCACAGCGCTGCCCAAGGACGAGCTCTTCGTCGCGGCCAAGGAGCTGCAGGCCCCGTACGACCTGGTCGCCGAGATCGCGGAGACCGGCAAGCTCCCGGTCGTGCTGTTCGTCGCCGGTGGCGTCGCCACCCCGGCGGATGCCGCGATGATGATGCAGCTCGGTGCAAACGGCGTGTTCGTCGGCTCCGGCATCTTCAAGTCCGGCAACCCCGCCGAACGCGCCAAGGCGATCGTGAAGGCGACGACGTTCTTCGACGACCCGAAGGTCATCGCCGAGGTCTCCCGCGGCCTGGGCGAGGCGATGGTGGGCATCAACGTCTCCGACCTCCCGGCCCCGCACCGCCTGGCCGAGCGTGGCTGGTAGCCCACGCGTCGGCGTCCTCGCCCTCCAGGGCGACGTGCGAGAGCACGCTCGCGTCCTGGAGGGACTTGGTGCCGCTGTGACGCTGGTGCGACGCCCGGAGGAGCTCGCCGAGGTCGATGGCCTGGTGCTCCCGGGCGGGGAGTCGACGGTGATCGAAAAGCTCGCACGCGCCTTCGGCCTCGCGGAGCCGGTGCGCACGGCGATCGCCGAGGGGATGCCGGTCTACGGCACGTGCGCAGGGCTCATCCTGCTCGCGGACACCGTGCTCGACGGTGCCGAGGACCAGCAGAGCTTCGGCGGGCTCGATGTGGTGGTGCGCAGGAACGCGTTCGGGCGGCAGACGGAGTCCTTCGAGACGAGCCTCGAGATCGAAGGGTTCGATGCTCCCGTCGATGCGACCTTCATCCGTGCACCCCTGATCGACTCCGTCGGGCCTCGCGCTCGCGCGATCGGCTCGCTGCCGGACGGCGGTGTCGTCGCCGTGGAGCAGGGCGTTCTGCTCGGGACCTCGTTCCACCCGGAGGTCGCCGGCGAGGATCGGTTCCACCGGCGCTTCCTGGCGCACGTGCGGGCGCGCTGACCGTAGTCTTGCGGGCATGCGTCTGCCGATCGGTTCCACGGATGTCAGCACCAGTGGCGGCAATGCCACTCTGATCGGGCGCCGAGGCGAGGGCCGGCAGCCCATCTCGGCCGGCGGCCTCTCGCCGGAGGATGCGATCGCTCTCCTCGAGTCGTACGGCCACCGCGACGCGCACATCGATCCGGCGTTCGACGACGCTCTTGCCGTCGGTGACGGCGCGCCCGTGTTCGCACCGGGAGATGCGATCCTGTGGCGCTACGGCCGTTACATCGAGACCGCTCGGGTGATCCGCGACGACGAGCGCGGACTCGTCGTCTGGATCGCGTCCGGGTCCGCGCGTCTCGAGTCCGTCCCGGCAGACGGCCGCGGCACGCGCGATGTGCCGCTCGAAGAGCGGTTCAGCGTTCCCTGGGTCACGAGGGAGTCCACCTGGCGCGGTCAGGGGATCGTCCGCGTCGCTCCCACCGGAAAGCCGTGGTCGGTGTGGTTCTTCCGCAACCCCGACGGCACACCGGCCGGCGCATACGTGAACATCGAGCTGCCGCACCGGCGGGTGGCGGGGGAGCTGCCCGGGGTGTTCACACGGGACCTCGTTCTCGATCTCATGATCGATTTCGAGCATTCGGGCTCGGAGGACATCTGGCTCAAGGACGCCGATGAGCTCGACGCCGCCGTCGCGCAGGGGCGCTTCACCTCCGAACAGGCCGACGCCGTGCGGGCGCTGACCGAACACGCCTGCCGCGAGTTCGCCGACCACGGCTCCTGGCCCCTCGATGAGGGCTGGGATCGCTGGATGCCGGATGCCGGCATGGACGCCCCGCTGCAGCTTCCCGGCGGCGCTGTGATCGACGCGATGCGGCGCCGATCCGGGCAGTCCAGCATCCACGGCTGATCGGCGCGGTGCCGAACCGCGTAGACTGATGCGCGCGAAACGCGAGAACGAGCGGGAGTCATATGTCCGGGCATTCCAAATGGGCCACCACGAAGCACAAGAAGGCTGCGATCGACGCCAAGCGCGCGAAGTCGTGGGCGAAGCTCATCAAGAACATCGAGGTCGCCGCCAAGCTCGGCGGTGCTGATCTTCAGGGCAACCCGACGCTGTTCGACGCCGTGCTCAAGGCGAAGAAGACCTCGGTCCCGAAGGACAACATCGACCGCGCCATCAAGCGCGGGGCCGGCATCGGCGGCGAGGCCGTCGAGTACACCTCGATCATGTACGAAGGCTACGGACCCAACGGCGTCGCCCTCATGATCGAGTGTCTGACGGACAACAAGAACCGCGCAGCCGCTGAGGTGCGCACCGCGCTCACGCGCAACGGCGGAACGCTCGCGGATCCGGGCAGCGTCGCCTACAACTTCAGCCGCAAGGGCGTCATCGTGGTCAGCTCCGAGGGGACCACTGAGGACGACGTCATGATGGCAGCGCTCGAGGCGGGTGCCGAGGAGATCGAGCCGCACGCCGAGGGCTTCGAGATCGTCACCGAGGCGACCGACCTCGTCTCGGTGCGCTCCGCGCTGGTGGACGCCGGCATCGAGTACGAATCGGCC
This sequence comes from Microbacterium sp. M, assembly GCF_045181065.1. Lineage (GTDB taxonomy): Bacteria > Actinomycetota > Actinomycetes > Actinomycetales > Microbacteriaceae > Microbacterium. Next base: position 1,912,174 of record NZ_CP173721.1, read on the forward strand.
GATGTCGAATTCGTGCCGAACCTCAAGGTCGAGATCGATGCGGACACCGCGCGCAAGATCTTCCGCCTCATCGACGCACTCGAGGACAGCGAGGACGTGCAGAACGTCTTCAGCAACTTCGACCTCACCGCCGACGTCCAGGCCGAGCTCGAGAACGACGACGAGTAGGCGGGCGCGCCGCCGCGGCGTCGTCCGTGCTCGCGCATAGCCTGAAGGTGTGACCACTTCGACGATTCGCGTGCTCGGGATCGACCCCGGACTCACTCGCTGCGGCGTGGGCGTCGTGGACGTCGGCCGTTCGCGACGGGCGAGCCTCGTGCATGTCGGAGTCGTCCGCACGCCGGCGGATGCGCCGATCGGCGAGCGGCTCGCCGCCGTGGCCGCCGGTATCCGGGAGGTCGTCGCGACCTACGGACCGGATGCCGTGGCCGTTGAGCGCGTCTTCGCACAGCACAACAGCCACACGGTGATGGGGACGGCCCAGGCCAGCGGTGTCGCTCTTCTCGTGGCCGCAGAAGCAGGTCTTCCCGCCGCGACCCACACGCCCAGCGAGGTGAAGGCCGCGGTGACCGGCTACGGCGCCGCGGACAAGAAGCAGGTCCAGTCGATGATCGCGCGGATCCTCCGGCTGGACGCACCGCCGCAGCCCGCCGACGCCGCGGATGCGCTGGCCATCGCGCTCTGCCACGCCTGGCGGCGCGGAGGGGATGTCGGTCGTGTCGGCGGGAGCCTGACCCCGGCGCAGCGCGCGTGGGCAGAGGCCGAGCGTGTCGCTCGAACATAACTACGACGCGTCTCGTAGGCTGGTTGCATGATCTCCTCTCTGCACGGTGTCGTCCTGCACGCCACGTCCGATCAGGTCGTCATCGAGGTCGGCGGCGTCGGGTTCTCCGTGGCTGTGCCGGCCGATGTCGCCCACACCGCTCGCGTGGGGGAGCGGCTCCACCTGCACACGAGCCTGATCGTCCGTGAGGATGCGCTGAGCCTGTTCGGCTTCGCCGAGCGCGATGAGCTCGAGATCTTCGGCCTGCTGCTCGGGGTCACCGGCGTGGGCCCGAAGTCCGCACTCGGCGTGCTCTCCCACATGACCGTGGATCAGATCGCCGAGGCGGTGACCGCCGAGGATGACGCACCGTTCCGGCGGGTGTCCGGCATCGGGCCGAAGACGGCCAAGCTCATCGTGCTGCAGCTCGCAGGCAAGGTCCACGCGCCAGCACCCGCCAGCCGCGCTGGCGCTGGCGCGCCGGACGTCTCCGATCAGGTGTCGGCCGCACTGGTCGGACTCGGCTGGTCGGAGAAGGTCGCTGTCGAGGCGGCCGCCCAGACCATCGCCGAAGCGAGCGAGGCCGAGCGGTCGTCCGTCTCGGCGCTGCTGCGCCGCACACTCGCCCTGCTGGGGCCTGCGCAGGGAGGCTCGCGTGGCTGACGCGCGTGACGCTGCCGAGCCGCAGGACGAGATCGAGCTCGCGATCGAGGGCGCGCTGCGCCCCACGAGCCTCGGCGAGTTCGTCGGTCAGCCCAAGGTGCGCGGTCAGCTGCAGCTGCTGCTCGAGGCGGCTCGGATCCAGCAGCGGCCCGCCGACCACATCCTGCTCGCCGGACCGCCTGGGCTCGGCAAGACGACGCTCGCGATGATCGTCGCGCACGAAAGCCAGCGACCCCTGCGACTGAGCAGCGGTCCGGCGATCCAGCACGCCGGCGACCTCGCAGCCCTGCTGTCCAGCCTCGTCCCCGGTGAGGTGCTCTTCATCGACGAGATCCACCGGATGGCGCGTTCGGCCGAGGAGATGCTCTATCTCGCGATGGAGGACTTCCGCATCGACATCATGGTCGGCAAAGGGGCAGGTGCCACCAGCATCCCGCTGGATCTGGCGCCCTTCACGCTCGTCGGTGCGACCACGCGCTCAGGGCTGCTGCCGAACCCGCTGCGCGACCGTTTCGGGTTCACCGGTCATCTCGAGTTCTACGACGAGCCCGACCTCGAGCGGGTCATCGCCCGTTCGGCGCTCGTGCTGGATGTGGAGCTTCCGGAGGACGCCCGTGCGGAGATCGCCAGACGCTCGCGCGGGACACCCCGTATCGCGAACCGACTGCTGCGCCGCGTGCGCGACTACGCGCTGGTCCACGGCGCTGGAAACAGCGCGTCGCTGTCCGACGTCCGTGCGGCACTCGAACTCTACGACGTCGATCCGATCGGCCTCGACCGGCTCGACAGGGCCGTCCTGGAGACACTGGTACGGCGGTTCCGCGGTGGGCCGGTCGGGCTCAGCACGCTCGCCGTGGCCGTCGGCGAGGAGGCCGAGACCGTCGAGAGCGTGGTCGAGCCGTATCTCGTGCGGATCGGTTTCCTCGGTCGGACTCCGCGCGGACGCGTGGCGATGCCGGAGGCATACGAGCACCTCGGCGTCGTCCACCCGGACCGGGCCGCATTGTTCGATGACCTATAATCGCTGAAGGCTTCCCCCCGACCCCTCTTCTGCACGCTCTGGCGCGTGCGCCCCTGAAAGGTTCCTCCTGATGGAAATCATGCTGTTCGGTCTTCTTGCGGTTCTCCTCATCTTCATGGTGATCAACACACGCAAGCGCAACAAGCAGATGAAGGCCGAGCAGGCGGAGAAGGCGGAGAAGACGATCCCCGGCGCCAAGGTGCTCCTGCAGGGCGGCCTGTACGGCACGGTCGTCTCCTTCGACCCCGACAACCTCGACCAGCCGGCGCAGATCGAACTCGCTCCCGGCGCGGTCGTCGAGGTGCACAGCCAGGCGATCCTGCGCGTCGTGGAGCCCACCGAGGACGCTGACGACGAGCTCGAGGCCGACGAGGACGACGATGCCGACGCGCACGACTCCGTGGATGCCGCGGCCGGCGATGAGGCACCCTACGGCGTGGAGACCCCCGAGCAGACGCGTACGCGGCTCGAGGGCGACGCCGACGGCAAGTAGCATCGCAGCGAGCACGCTCAACCTCCCAGCCTGACTTCTCAGAAAGCGCGACCACGTGGCATCCTCCACTCCGACCCGTCATGCATGGCGGGTCCTCCTCGGCCTGCTCCTGGTGACGGCCGCCCTCTTCGGCATCAACGCCCTCGGCGTCTACGGCTTCAAGCAGAGCTCGTGGACGCCCGAACTGGCGCTGGACCTCCAGGGCGGCACGCAGATCATCCTCAGCGCCGTGACGGAGGACGGATCCGATCCGACGCAGGAGCAGCTCGAGCAGGCGTCGGACATCATCCGACAGCGCGTCGACGCCTCCGGTGTCGCCGAGGCGGACATCACCACCGAGGGCGGCCGCAACATCGTGGTGCAGATCCCCGGCGAGGCCGACGAGGAGACGCTCGAGCGCATCCGCGCCGCGGCGCAGCTCGAGTTGCGCCCGGTCATCTACACGACGGCTGCGGCGACCGAGTTCACCGGCGAGGACGGCAACGCCACGCCGTACCCGACGCCGGATCCGTCGGCCAACGCCGTGCCCAGCGCCGAACCCACCGATTCCAGCGACCTGTCGTGGGTGACCGAGAAGCTGCAGCAGGAGTTCCTCGCCTACGACTGCGCGAACCCGCAGAACAACCCCTCGAACGCGCCGGCGGATCAGCCGCTGATCACGTGCGACGACCTGGGGACGACGAAGTACATCCTCGGCCCGCAGGAGCTCGACGGCACGGCCATCGACGACGCGACCAGCGGTCGCGACCCGCGCTCCGGCGCGTGGATCGTCCAGCTCGATCTCGACGACGACGGAGCGGGCGTTTTCGGCGAGATCAGCCAGCGTCTGTATCAGAACAAGATCGACGGCCTGAGCCCGCGCGACCAGTTCGCCTTCGTCCTGGACGGCAAGGTCATCTCGGCGCCGCAGATGAACGGTGTCATCCTCGACGGCAACCCGAGCATCTCGGGCAGCTTCACGCAGGAGACCGCCCAGGTCCTCGCCGATCAGCTCAAGTACGGCGCGCTGCCGCTGAGCTTCTCGGTTGAGAGCACCGACACGGTCTCCGCGACCCTCGGCACCCAGCAGCTGCAGATCGGCCTGATCGCCGGTCTCATCGGCCTCGCCCTGGTCGCCCTGTACTCGCTGTTCAGCTATCGGGCCCTCGGCTGGGTGATCATCGCCTCGATCGCCGTCATGGCCGTGCTGACCTACATCATCATCTGCATCCTCGCGTGGCGCATCGGCTACCGCCTGTCGCTCGCCGGCGTCGCGGGTCTGATCGTGTCGATCGGATTCACCGCCGACTCGTTCATCGTGTACTTCGAACGCATCCGAGACGAGCTCCGGGACGGCAAATCGGTCACGGCCGCTGTCGAGGACGGCTGGGGTCGCGCGAAACGCACCATCTACATCTCGAAGTCCATCAACATCCTCGCCGCCGTCGTGCTGTACATCCTCGCGGATGCCACGGTGAAGGGCTTCGCGTTCACGCTCGGGCTCACGACCCTCATCGACGTGTTCATCTTCGTGATCTTCACGCACCCGGTGATGCAGCTGCTCGCACGCACCAAGTTCTTCGGAGAGGGACACAGGCTGTCGGGGCTCGACCCGGAGAGCCTGGGCGCCGTCTACCACACCCGTACCCAGTACCGGGAGGTCGAGACCGCCAGCGCCGGCCGCGGAGCCAAGAACGCGCGTTCGCGGGCCGAAGCCGACCGGCGGCAGACCATCGCCGAGCGCAAGCGCGCTGAGGCACTGGCTTCCTCCGATTCGACGAGCACCACCGGAAACGAGGGCGAGCACTGATGTTCTCCATGAATGAGTTCGGCAACAACCTCTACACGGGCAAGACCTCGTTCCCCTTCGTCGGGAAGCGCGTGCTGTGGTTCTGGATCGCGATCGCGCTGGTGGTCGGCTCGATCCTCGTGCTGTTCATCCGGCCGCCGCAGTTCTCGATCGAGTTCACCGGTGGATCGCAGTTCACCGTGGCATCCCCGGCATCCACCGATCAGAGCCTCGCGACCGACGCGGTCAACGAGATCGTCCCCGAAGCGACGACGAAGGTCGCCGTCATCGGCGGAACCGACGTGCGCGTCCAGACGTCGCAGATGAGCGCCACCGAGACGCAGCAGGTCGCCGGCGCCCTCGCCGAGGCCTACGAGGTCGAGCAGAGCGAGGTCACGTCCTCGTTCATCGGCCCGGCCTGGGGTGAGAACGTCACCCGCCAGTCGCTCTGGGGTCTGGCGATCTTCCTGGCCCTGACCTTCCTCATCCTCGCCATCTACTTCCGCACCTGGAAGATGTCCGCCGCGGCCATTCTGGGTCTCGTCGACGTGCTCATCATCACAGTCGGAATCTACTCACTGGCCGGGTTCGAGATCTCGCCGGCGGCCGTGATCGGCTTCCTCACGATCCTCGCGTACTCCCTGTACGACACCACTGTCGTGTTCGACAAGATCAGGGAGAACACCACCGAAGACGGCGAGAAGTCCGCCCGCCTGTTCGGGGAGTCCGTCAACCTCGCGGTCAACCAGACCCTCGTGCGCTCGATCAACACGTCCATCGTCGCGGCGCTGCCGGTCGGCGCGATCCTGTTCATCGGTGCATTCTGGCTCGGCGCGGAGACGCTCACCGACATCTCGCTGTCGATCTTCATCGGCATCCTGGTGGCCACGTACTCCACGCTCTTCGTCGCAGCTCCGCTGTACTCGCTGTTCCGCGAGAAGGAGCCGGCGATCACCGAGCGCGATGCGCGCATCCGCGAGGCCCGCGAACGCGCCGTCGCAAGTGTCTGACGCTCCCCGGTGGGGCTGGGGACCCGCTCAGGCGCGTAGGATTGCAGAGCCCAGGAGGTAGACGATGGTGGAGGCGAACGCGCAGACGCAGGGATCCAGTCTCAGACGACTCGTACCCCGCATCTTCTCGCGCGCTCCCCGCGTCGACGACCTGGACATGCTGGGTCGAACGGTCAGGGCGAATCATCCCAAGGGCGACCTCGCGATCATCGATCGCGCATACGCCGTCGCCAAGGAGAAGCACGCCGGGCAGAAGCGTCAGAGCGGTGAGCCGTACATCACGCATCCGCTCGCCGTGGCGCAGATCCTGGCCGAACTCGGGCTCGGTCCGCGAGCGATCGCCGCAGCCCTGCTGCACGACACGGTCGAGGACACCGGCTACGCGCTGAGCGAGTTGACCGCGGAGTTCGGCGATGAAGTGGCGATGCTCGTCGACGGCGTCACCAAGCTCGACAAGGTCAAGTACGGCGAGAGCGCGCAGGCCGAGACGGTCCGCAAGATGATCGTCGCGATGTCGAAGGACATCCGGGTTCTGCTGATCAAGCTCGCCGACCGCCTGCACAACGCACGCACCTGGGGATTCGTCCCGCCGGAGAAGGCGGCGAAGAAGGCCAAGGAGACGCTCGAGATCTACGCGCCTCTCGCGCATCGCCTCGGCATCCAGGCGATCAAGAGCGAACTCGAGGATCTCTCGTTCGCCGTGCTGCATCCCAAGATCTACGCCGAGATCAACAGCCTCATCGCGCAGCGCACCCCGCAGCGCGAGAAGTACCTGGGGCAGGTCATCGAGGCGATCGATGAGGATCTGCGGGATCTGCGCATCCGAGGGAAGGTCGTCGGCCGGCCCAAGCAGCTGTACTCCGTCTATCAGAAGATGGTCATCCGCGGCCGCGAGTTCGACGACATCTACGACCTCATCGGCATCCGGGTCCTGGTGAACTCCGTACGCGACTGCTACGCGGTGCTCGGCGCGATCCACGCCCGGTGGACGCCGCTGCCCGGCCGGTTCAAGGACTACATCGCGACCCCCAAGTTCAACCTCTACCAGTCGCTGCACACGACCGTGATCGGTCCGAGCGGCCGCACCGTAGAGATCCAGATCCGCACGCACGAGATGCACCAGCAGGCCGAGTTCGGCGTCGCGGCGCACTGGATGTACAAGGAGCGGATGAACGGCGGCAAGGCCGAACTGCGCGCGTCGGACACCGACATGGCGTGGCTCGCGCACATCTCCGACTGGCAGGCCGAGACCGCCGACCCCGGAGAGTTCCTGGACTCGCTGCGGTTCGAGATCGGCGCCAAAGAGGTCTACGTCTTCACGCCCAAGGGGCGTGTGATCGGACTCCCTGCCGGTGCGACGCCGGTGGACTTCGCCTACGCGGTGCACACCGAGATCGGTCACCGCACCATGGGTGCGAAGGTGAACGGGCGACTCGTCCCGCTGGAGTCGGTCCTCACCAGCGGCGACGTCGTCGAGGTCTTCACCTCGAAGAACCCGGATGCCGGCCCCAGCCAGGACTGGCTCGGCTTCGTCAAGAGCACGCGTGCCCGCAACAAGATCCGCGGCTGGTTCACCAAGGAGCGTCGCGAGGAGGCGATCGAGCAGGGCAAGGAGGCCATCGCACGCGCGATGCGCCGACAGAACCTGCCACTGCAGCGGCTCATGAGCCAGGAGTCGTTCTCCGAGCTCGCCCGTCAGCTGCACTACGAGGACGTCTCCGCGCTGTACGCCGCCGTGGGCGAAGGTCACGTGTCCACGCAGTCCGTGATCGAGAAGGTCACGGCACTCGTCGCCGCGGAAGAGACGAACACCGGTGCCATCACGATTCCGGTCAGCTCGTCCCGCGAGCCGCGCGCCGGGGACTCCGGTGTACTCGTGCGCGGTGCCTCGGACATCCTCGTCAAGCTCGCGAAGTGCTGCACGCCGGTCCCCGGCGACGCGATCGTCGGCTTCGTCACGCGCGGAAGCGGAGTGTCCGTGCACCGCACGGACTGCGTCAACGTCAAGGCTCTCAGCGCCGACGAACAGCGCTTCGTCGACGTCGAATGGGGTCCGACCTCGAAGAGCGTGTTCCGGGTGCAGATCCAGGTAGAGGCGCTCGACCGGTCAGGGCTCCTCTCCGACGTGACCCGCGTCCTCAGCGAGCATCACGTGAACATCCTGTCCGCGACGGTCACGACCACGGACGAACGCCTCGCGCTCAGCCGATTCGTCTTCGAGATGGGCGATGCCGTGCATCTCGACCGGGTCCTGAACGCCGTGCGCCGCATCGACGCCGTCTACGACGTCTACCGGGTCACCTCGTCATAGCCTGATTCGAGCGTCGCGATGGCCAGCCGTTTGCCCGGCAGCCGCTCTCGCTCACGCAGCAGGTCGATGGCGGGGGAGACCTGCGTCGGGTCCAGAGCCAGCAGCGCGAGCAGCCATGTGCGCGACTCCGGGTCACGGCCGGATCTGGCCAGGTCGACCAGCGCAGCCGGCACGGTGAGGACGCGGATGCCGGAGAGCACCTGGAACTCGGTCGACGGCACGACGCCGTCGTGCAGCACGACCGCCGCGTCGGCCGGTGCCCGCAGCCGGCGCGGCCCGAGCGGTCGAACGTGGCAGCGCGGGGGCCTGCGGTCTCCGGCACCGTGCACCCAGGCAGCCGTGGTACCGGAGACGACGTGCTCATCCCGCAGGTGAGACGCGAGCGAGAGCAATCGGATGTCCGCCGTCTCGGGGACGTCCGCGGGGAGGAACGCGTCGCCGACCTCGAACACCAGCCCGTCCAGCCGCATCGCCCGCAGCTCGGCATCCGACAGGGCCGCACCCGGTCGATACAGCAGGGCGGGGTTCATGCACCCAGTGTGCACGGAAGCCGCCCTCCCCATGCACGGGAGGACGGCTTCTGTGGATAACGGAACGAGTCAGCTGCCGAGCGCGTTGAGCCAGGTGCGACGCGCCTCGAGCGCTTCGGCGGCCTCGGCCGCCGCCTTCTTATCGCCCGCTTTCTCGGCTGCGGCCTTCTCTGCCTCGAGCTTCTCGATCGCGTCCAGCAGCTGCTGGCTCATGTCGTTGGCGCGTGCCTTCGTCTCGGGGTTGTTCTTCTTCCAGTCGACATCCTCGCGGGCCTTCAGCGCCTGCTCGATCACGCGCAGCTTGTCGTCGAGCGCGCGCTCCTTGTCGCGCGGGAAGATCCGGCCGACCTCGTCCCACTCCCGCTGGATGCCGGTCAGCAGCGCGCGAGCGCGCTTGATGTTCGACTCGTCGGCAACGGCCTTGGCCTTTTCCAGCAGCGCGGTGCGGGCCTCGATCTTCGGAGCCGAGTCGGCCTCTTCCGCCGCGCTCTGCTCAGCTCGTGCGGCGTACAGCGCGTCGCCTGCGGCCTTGAAGCGCGCCCACAGCGCGTCGTCGACCTTGCGGCCGGCGCGGCCGGCGGCCTTCCAATCGTCCAGCAGCGCGCGGTACGACGGGATGCCGTCGACACCCCGCGGAGCCAGCGCCTCGGCGCGCTCCACGAGACGTGTCTTGACGTCGCGAGCGGCCTTGTGCGTCTCGTCGAGCTCGGCGTAGAACGCGCGGCGCTGCCGGTCGATCGTTGCGCGGGCGTCGCGGAATCGCTTCCACAGCTGCTGCGAGACGGACTTCGGCAGACGCGGGCCGTTCTGCTGCTGGGCCTGCCACGCGTCGAACAGCTCGGTGACCTCGGAGGTCACCTGCTTCCAGTGCGCCTTGGACAGGTCGCCGGCGGCGATGGTCTCGATCCGCTCGACGAGCACGCTGCGCTCGGCGATCGCCTGATCCAGAAGCTCCTTGGCCTGCTCGGCCTCCTGAGCGCTGGCCTCTGCGAGCGAGGCGGTCAGCGCATCCAGGCGTTCGCGCAGGCTCGCGAGATCGCCGACGGCCGCGGCATCCGTGACCTCGGCGACCAGATGCGAGGCCTGAGCCGTCAACTCGCCGGCAGCGGCGCCGCCGGCGGCGTGGCGCTGCTCGAGGGTGGTGACCTTGAACGCGAGATCCTCGAACTTGCGGACGAAGTAGGCGATGGCCTCGTCACCGGACGCATCCGGATACTGACCGACGACGCGCCAGTCGTCGCCTTCGCGAACTTCGACGGTGCCGTCCTCCGTGACGCGGCCCCAGTCGGCGGCGCCCGCGATCGTCGGCGCCGCAGGTGCGGCGGGGGCGACGGGGACGCGCGGCGGGCCCGGTACCCGCGGCGGCGCGGGGACGGGGGGAGTCGGCTTCGGCGATTCGGTGGCAGACACGATGTGCTCCTTGCGCGGTCATCCCGCGGGAGGTGGAAGGGACGGTGATCAGCCTAGTATGCGCGGCACCGCCCCTCGGCTTCAGGCGTGGCCGGCCGCCCTCACATGTTCGTTACGGATTTGTGAGCGGATCGTTCGACGCGCGTAACGGGGGCCGGACACTGCGTGAAACACCGCCGATCTACCTTCGGGAGCACCGAACAGAGGAGGCACCGTGAGAGACCGATCAGCAGCATCGTCCGATGTGCTCGTGGTGGGTGCGGGCATGGTCGCGCACCGCTTCGTGGAGAGCCTGCTCACGCGCACCGACGAGAAGCTGCGCGTCACCGTCATCGGCGATGAGGGGCGCGCACCGTACGACAGGGTCGGTCTCACGTCCTTCTTCTCCGGAGCCACCCCGGAGGACCTCACGCTCGACCCGCAGGTGCTGGACGACGAGCGGGTGCACTTCATCGGCGGTGACCGCGTCACCGGTATCGATCGCCGCGGCCGCACGGTGCGGACCCGCTCCGGTCTCGACTACTCGTACGGGACTCTCGTCCTCGCGACCGGCTCGTACGCCGCGCGGGTCGCCGTCGACGGCTCCGACCTCGCCGGATGCTTCGTCTACCGAACGCTCGACGATGTCGCTCAGATGCGCGCCTTCGTCGAACGCCGCACCGCAGAACTCGGACGACCGCTGCGCGGCGCGGTGATCGGCGGTGGTCTGCTGGGGCTGGAGGCCTCCGGCGCTCTGCAGGGACTCGACGTCGAATGCACGGTCGTGCAGTCCTCCGACCGACTGATGTCGGCCCAGCTCGATCTCGCCGGCGGGACGATGCTGCGACGGCTGATCGAGTCGCGCGGCATCGCCGTCCGGACCCAGAGCCGCACCACCCGCCTCGATCCTGACGCGTCGGGCGCGGTCACTCAGCTGCAGTTCCAGGACGGCAGCATGCACGCCGCTGACATCGTCGTCTTCACCGTCGGCGTTCGTCCTCGCGACGAACTCGCGCGCCTCGCGCAGCTCGCCGTCCACCCCGGCGGCGGCGTCCTGATCGATGATCGCTGCCGCACGGCTGACGAGAACATCCTCGCGATCGGCGAAGTGGCGAACTACGACGGACGTTCGGTCGGGCTCGTCGCTCCTGGTTACGCGATGGCCGAGGTCGCCGCGACCCGTCTGCTGGGCGGAGATGCGACCTTCCCCGGCTACGACGAGTCCGCGAAGCTCAAGCTCTCCGGTGTCGATGTCGCCAGCTTCGGCGATGCGATGGCGACGACCCCGAACGCTCTCGATGTGGTCTATGCCGACCCGGTGGCAGGCGTCTACAAGAAGCTCGTCCTGTCCGACGACGCGAAGACGCTGCTCGGAGGCATCCTCGTCGGCGATGCCTCCGCCTACGGCTCCCTGCGTCCGCTGGTCGGCGCGCCCCTGGGCGCAGACCCTGCCGCCTACCTGATGCCGGAGGGCGGTGTCGAGGCACCGACCGGCGAGCTTCCGGATGCCGCGGTGGTGTGCTCGTGCTCCAACGTCACGGCCGGGCGCATCCGCCAGGCCGTGCACGAAGAGGGCTGCATGGACGCGGGTGCGGTCAAGGCGTGCACCAAGGCGGGAGCCACGTGCGGCTCGTGCATCTTCACGGTCAAGAAGGTGGTCGGCCAGGAGCTGGCCAAGCTCGGTCAGACCGCGTCCAACGCCCTGTGCGAGCACTTCGACATGTCGCGCCGGCAGCTCTTCGACGCCGTGCGCGTCTCGGGTCTGACCACCTTCAGCACCGTCATCGCGCGGTTCGGACGCGGTCGCGGCTGCGATGTGTGCAAGCCAGCTCTCGCCAGCATCCTCGCGGTGCTCGTCGGCGACCACGTGCTCGACAACGAGAACGCGACGCTGCAGGACACCAACGACCATGTCATGGCGAACATGCAGAAGGACGGCACGTACTCGGTCGTCCCGCGGATGCCCGGTGGCGAGGTGACGCCCCAGGGGCTCATCGCGATCGGACGCATCGCGGACGACTACGGCCTGTACACGAAGATCACCGGCGGCCAGCGCATCGACATGTTCGGCGCCCGGCTCGAGCAGCTTCCGGAGATCTGGCAGCGGCTTGTGGATTCCGGGTTCGAATCGGGGCAGGCATACGGCAAGGCGCTGCGCACCGTGAAATCGTGCGTCGGCTCCACCTGGTGCCGGTACGGCGTGCTCGACTCCGTCGGCATGGCGGTCCGCCTCGAGTTGCGGTACCGGGGTCTGCGGTCGCCGCACAAGCTCAAGGTCGGCGTCTCCGGTTGCGCCAGGGAGTGCGCCGAGGCGCGTGGCAAGGACGTCGGCGTGATCGCGACCGAGACCGGCTGGAACATGTACGTCGGCGGCAACGGCGGATTCTCGCCGCGTCACGCGGAGCTGCTGGCCTCCGATCTCGACGACGAGGGTCTCATCCGCGCCATCGATCGATTCTTCATGTACTACATCCGCACCGCCGACCGGCTGCAGCGCACGGCCGGCTGGTGCGAGGAGCTCGAAGGCGGTCTGGACGGGCTCAAGCAGGTCATCTTCGACGACAGCCTCGGCATCTGCGCCGATCTGGATGCCGCGATGGCCGCGCATGTGGATCGCTACGAGGACGAGTGGGCTGCGACGCTGCGCGATCCGGAGAAGCTGCGCCGGTTCGAGTCCTTCGTCAACGCCTCGGACACGCCTGACCCGTCCCTCGCCTACGTCCCGGAGCGCGGCCAGGTCCGCCCCGCGACCGCCCAGGAGCGCGCCGAGGGCGGCGTGCTGATCGCAGGAACCACTCTGGAGGTGCGCCGATGACCATCGCAGCAGACCAGCAGACTCTGATCCGCGTCTGCAGGGTCGACGACCTCGAGGTCGAGCGCGGCAGGGCTGCGTTGTTCGGGACGACGCAGATCGCGCTCTTCCTGCTCGAGGACGGCACCGTGCACGCGGTCGCCAACCTCGATCCGTACAGCGGCGCGAACGTGATTTCTCGAGGAATCGTCGGCAGTCGAGGCGAGGCGCCGACCGTCGCGTCCCCGATGCACAAGCAGGTGTTCGACCTTCGATCGGGCGAATGCCTCGACGCGCAGGGCAAGGAACCCATCGCTTTGCGCACCTGGCCCGTCACGATCGTCGACGGCGTCGTCCACCTCGAGGCGGAGGATCTCGGATGACCCTCATGCTCGGAGTCACGCTCACCGGGCGCGACGTGCTCCTCGTCGGCGGAGGAGACGTGACGGCGCGTCGCCTGCGCCGGTTCCTCGCCGAGGGCGCGCTGGTGCGCGTCGTGGCTCCGGAGCTGACAGCGCAGACCGCTGCGCTCGTGGACGCCAACAGCATCCCGTGGAGGCAGGGACGATTCCGGCCCGCGGACCTGCGCGGCGCCTGGCTCGTCCATGCCGCCACGGGTGATCAGCGCGTCGACCGCGATATCGCAGCGCGCTGCGACCGTCGCCGTGTGCTCTGCGTCAACGCCGGCGATGGCGGGCACGGTTCGGCGCGCCTCACCGCCCAGGTCGACACCGGGGACATCACCGTCGCCGTCACGAGCGCGGTGGGCGCCGATCCCCGACGCTCCGCGACCGTGCGCGATGCGATCGGCGATCTGCTGGCGAACGGGCGACTGCCGCTGCGGCGTCGTCGGCCAGACGGTGCCGGACGGGTCGATCTCGTCGGCGGCGGCCCCGGTCCGGCCGATCTCATGACGGTGCGCGCACGGCGACTGATCGCGGAGGCCGATGTCATCGTCGCTGACCGGCTCGGACCGACCGCCGAGGTCCTGCAGGGTCTCGACCAGGAGGTGCAGGTGATCGACGTCGGCAAGCGCCCGGGAAGCCACCCTGTGCCGCAGGACGAGATCAATCGCATCATCGTCGAGCACGCGGCCGCTGGACGGAGGGTCGTCCGGCTCAAGGGCGGCGACCCGTTCGTGTTTGGCCGCGGCGGCGAGGAGATGCAGGCGTGCTTGGCCGCGGGGATTCCCGTCGACGTCGTACCGGCCCCGTCCAGCGCGATCGCTGTTCCGCAGGCCGCCGGCATCCCGGTCACCCACCGCGGCACGGCCTCGGCCTTCCACGTCGTCAACGGTCAGGGCACCATCGCGGCCAGTACGCTGGATGCGATGGCGGATGACTCGGTGACCACGGTCGTGCTGATGGGCGTCGCCGCCCTCGGCGGGATCGTCGACGCTGCGCTGCGCCACGGCATCCCAGCGGATCGCCCCGTGGCCTTCGTCGAGAGCGGGCACACCCCGCAGCAGCGCACGACGCGCACGACGCTGGGCCGCGCGTCGCACGACGCCGCGGCCGTGGGATTGCGCAACCCGGCCGTCATCGTGATCGGCGATGTGGCGCGGGCCGACCTGCTCATGCCGACCCCGGAGCGGATCGGGGCAACCCAGGCGTGACCGAACGACCCCAGCTCGACGCGGTGCTGACCGGCTGCACGATGGTGATCGCCGCCGATCGTCGCGCCGGCGACCTCGCCACCGCGCTCGAACGTCGCGGTGCGCAGGTCTATCGCGCCCCGGCGCTCACGATCCTGCCCAATGCCGATGACGACCTGCTGCTCCAGCGCACCCGCGAGCTCATCGCCCACCCGCCGGATATCGTGATCGTCACGACCGGCGTCGGATTCCGCGGCTGGATGGATGCCGCGCACGAGAACGGTCTCGCCGACGAGCTCACCCAAGCGTTCCGCGCGACGCAGTTCGTCGCCAGAGGTCCGAAGGCGCACGGAGCGATCCAGCAGGCCGGCTTCGCGGCCGACTGGGTGGCGGAGAGCGAGACGGCTGCCGAGGTGGGGGAGTACCTCACCCGCAACGGCGTCGCAGGCAGGCGCATCGCGATCCAGCATCACGGCGCGGGCTCGGATGGCTTGGACGAGCTCATGACCGCGCACGGAGCAGATGCGGTGAGTATCACGGTGTATCGCTGGGGTCCGCCGCCGGATCCCAAGATCGTGAGTCGTTCCGCGATGCAGGCGGCCACCGGCGAGGTGGATGCCGTGCTGTTCACTTCAGCGCCGGGCGCCGCCGAGTGGATCAGAGCCGCGGAGCGCGGCGGACGGCTGGACGCGATCCGCGAGCGGGCGGCCGCAGGACGGCTGCTGCTGGCATCGGTCGGTCCTGTCACCGCCGCGCCGCTCGTCGAGGCGGGCCTTCGCACGACGCTGGCCGTCCGCGGACGGCTGGGTTCTCTGGTGCGCTGCGTCATCGATCACTACGCCACCGGGGCCACGCCGCGCCTGGTGACGGTCGCGGGGACCATCGAAGTCCGCAGCGGCGGCGCGCTGGTGGACGGTCGGTTCATCCCGCTGTCGCGCGCCTCGGCGAACGTGCTGGGCGCCCTGTTCGACGCCGGTGGACGTGTGCTGTCGCGCGAGGAGCTGGGTCATGTGCTGCCGCGCGGCGGAGAGAACGCCCACGCCGTCGAGATGGCGATCGCGCGGCTGCGGGAGGCGCTCGGCTGCCCTGACGCCGTCAAGACGGTCATCAAGCGCGGATACCGCCTCGCCGTCCTGGAGGATTGAAGAATGAGCACTCTCATCGCCTGCTCGCACGGCACGGATTCGGCAGACGGGCGCCGGACCGTCGAAGAGCTCGTCGGTCTCGTCCGCGCTCGGATGCCACGGACGCGCGTCGTCCAGGCCTTCGTCGACGTGCAGGAGCCGGACATCACCACGGTCGTCGATCGGGAGATCCTCGCCGATGAGGTGGTCGTGGTCCCGTTGCTGCTGTCGGTCGGATTCCACACCGCCGTCGACATCGCGAGGGCGGTGCGTCGGCATCCGGGAGTCCGTCAGGCCGATCCGCTCGGGACGCATCCGCTCGTCGCGCAGGTGCTCGCGACGCGCCTTCGGGCGTCAATCGGCGGCACCTGGTCGGACGGCGACGCCGTCGTGCTGGCCGCAGCCGGCTCCACCAATCCCGCGGCCGTCGCCGACGTCGAGGCCGCTGCCGCGCAACTGGCCGCACTGATCCCCGCACCGGTGACGATCGGCTACGCCTCGGCGATCGATCCGCGCATTCCCGAGGCGGTGCAGAGCGCACGGGATGCCGGGGCGCGCCGCGTGATCGCTGCGAGCCATGTGCTCGCCCCCGGCTACTTCGCGGGCCTCGTGCAGTCGGCCGGAGCGGACGTGGTGTCGGCTCCGTTGGGCGTCGACCCCCGCATGGCCGACGTCGTCATCGATCGGTTCCGCTCGGCCTGAGACATGCGAAGAGGGCGAAGCGACCTGGTCGCTTCGCCCTCTTCGCAGGTCAGATCAGGAGACTCGCGCGGGCTCGCGCTCGAGCTCGGCGTCCAGGGCGTCCGCCGTGTTCGAGGATGCTGGGGCCGACGCCGCAGCCCGCGCCTCGCGCTTCGCCGCACGCGCCTTGCGCGCCTTCGGCCGGCCGTGGGTGAAGTACAGCGGGAGGCCGACGAACAGCAGTCCTCCGACGAGGTTGCCGAATACGGTGGGGATCTCGTTCCAGACGAGATAGTCCCACAGCGTGAAGTCGGCGCCGAGCAGCAGACCGGACGGGAACAGGAACATGTTCACGATCGAGTGCTCGAAGCCCATGTAGAAGAACAGCATGATGGGCATCCACATCGCGACGATCTTGCCGATGGTCGAATCCGAGACCATGGCGAGGACGACGCCGGTGGAGACCATCCAGTTGCAGAGCACGCCGCGGATGAACAGCGTGAGCATTCCCGCCGCGCCGTGGTCGGCGTATCCGACGGTTCGGCCGTGGCCGATGTCGCTGATCGCCTGCCCGACAGCACTGGGCTCGGTGGAGAAGCCGTACGTGAAGTAGATGGCCATGAGGATCGCGACCATGAAGGCGCCGCCGAAGTTGCCGAGGAAGACCAGACCCCAGTTCCGCATGAGCGCGCCGAAGGTCGCGCCGGGCCTGCGGTCCAGGACAGCGAGGGGGCCGAGAGTGAAGACGCCCGTCAGTAAGTCGTATCCGAGCAGATAGAGCATGACGAACCCGACAGGGAACAGGAGTGCACCCAGAAGGGGCTGTCCGGTCTGCGTGGACACGGTCACGGCGAACGCGGCAGCGATGGTGAGCAGGGCCGCGCCCATGAAGGCGCGGATCAGCGTGTCTCGGGTGGACAGCTGCATCTTGTAGGCGCCGGCGTCGACCATGCGGGTGACGAGCTCGGCAGGTTTGATGTACGACACGGGACCTCCACGGGGGACGGGAGCACTCTGGCGAGGCTGGGTCCAGCGTGACGGAGGCGCGTTTCGGTGGCCGACCGCGGAGGTTACGACTGTGGAGCGAACTTCTCACATCGTCGGATGCCGACGGTGAGGGTCACTCGGCGGGTGGGGCCGTCGGGGTCGGGGTCGTGCTGGGCAGCAGCGGATCCAGGGGCGCGGTCGTCTCGGTCGGGCTGGGAGTCGGCGTCGGCTCCGGTGCCGTGACCTGCGCGTGTGCGAACTGGCTCGCCATGGCACCGAGGACGATCAGCGCTCCGGCGACGCCGACGATCGTGTTGTCGCGCACGCGACGGCGGATCTGTCCTTCGTGCCAGGCGGTGCGGGCGGCGTACAGCCGGGCGCGCTCCTGCTCGGCGCGCTGGGCGCTCTTGCGTCCGGGCATCGGTGTCCCCTTCTTCGTCGTGACAGCATCTGCGAGCCTACCGTCGCGAGCAGTGGTGCCGCGTCGGGCGGGCGCTGCGTGTCCGCCGCCCGCATTAGCCTGGATACATGAACTCGTCCGCGCCCCTGATGTCGGGGCAGACCCCGCTCGCGGTGCGGATGCGTCCCGTGTCCCTCGACGAAGTCGCAGGGCAGAAGCACCTGCTTCGTGCCGGCTCGCCGATCCTGGCACTGGCCGACCCGGACGCGACTTCGCCGGGTGCGGTGTCGATCATCCTGTGGGGTCCGCCCGGCACAGGCAAGACGACCCTGGCGCAGGCCATCGCGCGCTCGTCCGGCAGGCGGTTCGTCGAACTGTCCGCCATCACCGCAGGGGTGAAGGACGTGCGAGAGGTCATGCAGGAGGCTGTGACCCAGCGCGATCTCTACGGGCAGACGACGATCCTGTTCCTGGACGAGATCCACCGGTTCACCAAGGCGCAGCAGGACGCGCTTCTGCCCGGTGTGGAGAACGGCTGGGTCATTCTCATCGCTGCGACGACGGAGAACCCGTCGTTCTCGGTGATCTCGCCGCTGCTGTCCCGTTCGCTGCTGCTGACGCTGCAGCCGCTCACCGACGACGACATCGGCGAGCTCGTCGATCGTGCCGTCGGCGACGCGCGCGGACTGCAGGGCGCTGTCGCGCTCAGCGGCCCGGCCCGCGCCGCGCTGATCCGGCTCGCATCGGGCGATGCCCGAAGGGCCCTCACCGGACTGGAGGCGGCGGCGGCCGTCGCCCTCTCGGGCGACAAGGACGATGACGCCACCGAGACCGTGCCCACCGTCAGCGACGACGACGTCGCTCAGGCGGTCGACCGCGCTCTGCTGCGCTACGACCGCCAGGGCGATGAGCACTACGACGTCATCAGCGCGTTCATCAAGTCGATCCGCGGATCCGACCCCGATGCGGCGCTGCACTATCTCGCGCGCATGATCGAGGCAGGGGAGGACCCGCGCTTCATCGCACGACGCCTGGTGATCTCCGCCGCCGAGGACATCGGACTGGCCGATCCGCAGGGCCTCGTGATCGCGACCGCAGCGGCCGACGCGGTGGCCTTCATCGGAATGCCGGAGGGGCGCATCCCTCTCGCCGAGGCCACGGTCTATCTCGCGACGACGGCGAAGTCGAACGCCTCGTACGTCGGCATCGATGCGGCGATCGCCGATGTCCGCGCCGGTGGATTCGGCCGTGTGCCCCTGCATCTGCGCGATGCGCATTATCCGGGCGCCAAGCGACTCGGTCATGGCAAGGGCTACCGCTACCCGCATGACGCCGAGCACGGCGTCGTGGGGCAGCAGTACCTTCCCGATGAGCTCGAGGGTCGGCGCTACTACAACCCCAAGACGCTCGGCGCAGAGCGGGATGTGGCCGCGCGTCTGGAGCGCATCAGGCGCATTCTGGGTGATCGCTGAGACGCTGCGGCCGGAAGCGACACTGAAGAGCATGACGACGTCATCGTTCCCGCCGGCATGCGCCGCTTCTCCTGCAGCGCTCTGCCTGATCGTCGCATTCGCGGTCGGATGCTCCGCACACGCCGTGCCGCCTTCGGCATCGGCTTCCGCGGAGGCATCCGATCCTGCGACCGATGAGGCGACTGCTCTGACGACGGGACATCCCGTGACGATCATCGACGACGGCTCGGGTGCCGAGCTCTGCCTCGGAGTCGTATGGCAACTGCTGCCGCCGGCATGCGACGGACCGCTCATCGAGAATTGGGAGTGGTCGGATCGGTCGGGCCATCACGAGGAGTCGTCCGGCGTGCGCTGGGGCGAGTTCTCCGTCATCGGCACCTACGACGCGGAAGCGAACACCTTCACGGCGACCGAGATCGTCCAGAGCCCTGACCGACCCGTCGAGCCGGTTGCCGACGCAGTCGCACCGGTCCCCGCGGCGCCGGGCGTCGCCGACGAATCCGAGCTGCAGGTCATCTACGAGGACGAGTCAGCGGTGCGCGACGATGTCCTCGTCTGGGGTGTCGATCCGATCGCGGGACAGGTCACCATGCAGGTGGTCTACGACGAGGACGGCATCGTGCAGTCGGAGATGGACGACGAGTACGGAGCGGGCGTCGTCCGGGTTCTCTCTTCGCTGGAGCCGGTGGGCTGAGACGCTGCGGCCGATCTGTTAGACTTGAGCGGCTCGAAACCGAGTTTTCGGGCATCTCCTCGTTCACACCCCACCTTGCTGGCGCCCCGGCGTGCGCTCCAAGGCAGAACGCGGACGATACGTCCGCGAGTCGCGAAAGTCGCGACCGCGTCATCGGAAGGACAGCTTCGTGACCACGAAGTCCCAGGACCGCCGTAAGGTACGTCTCAGCCGTGCCCTCGGCATCCCGCTCACCCCGAAGGCCGCCCGCTACCTCGAGAAGCGTCCCTACGCTCCGGGTGAGCACGGCCGCACCAAGCGCAAGGCCGACAGCGACTACGCCGTCCGTCTGCGTGAGAAGCAGCGTCTGCGCGAGCAGTACGGCATCCGCGAGAAGCAGATGCGCAACACCTTCAACGAAGCACGTCGTCACGACGGCCTGACCGGTGAGAACCTGGTCGAGCTGCTCGAGATGCGTCTGGACGCCCTCGTGCTGCGTTCGGGCTTCGCCCGCACGACCGCGCAGGCCCGCCAGCTCGTCGTGCACCGTCACATCCTCGTCGACGGCCAGCTCGTCGACCGCCCGTCGTTCCGCGTGAAGCCGGGTCAGCTCATCCACGTCAAGGCCAAGAGCGAGGGCACCGAGCCCTTCCAGGTGGCGGCAGCCGGCGGTCACGCCGAGGTGCTTCCCCCCGTTCCGGGCTACCTCGAGGTCGAGCTCGACAAGCTGCAGGCACGCCTGGTCCGTCGTCCGAAGCGCGTCGAGGTCCCCGTGACCTGTGAAGTGCAGCTCGTCGTCGAGTACTACGCAGCTCGCTGATCCGCGTCACCGCGAACAGCATCAAGGAGGCGTCGGGGATACCCGACGCCTCCTGTCGTTTCCGCATACGATGGAACGACCGCGTCTGGGCGGTCCGAGGGCGAGGACATCGACATGAAGAAGCTGCTGTGGTTCCTGATCGGCGTGATCGGCGGATTCGTCGCCGCGCACTTCATGAACAAGGACCCTCGCGGTCACGACCTGCTCTCCGAGGTGGATGCCCGCATCACCGGGTTCACCGCGATCCTCGGTGAGGCGTACCGCGCGCAGGAAGCCCGCCTCACTCAGCCAGACGAGAACTGATCTCCGTTCGGTCCGCGTATGCGGCGCCGATTCCCATCCACACGAGGACAGCCGTACCCCTATGAAAACTGCGGACATCGCGCAGCGCTATCTCGACTTCTTCGAGAAGAACGACCACACCATCGTCCCGTCCGCGTCACTCGTCTCCGACGACCCGACGCTGCTGTTCACGGTCGCAGGGATGGTCCCGTTCATTCCGTACCTCACCGGTGTCGTCCCGGCTCCGCACCCGCGCATCGCCGACGTGCAGAAGTGCATCCGCACCAACGACATCGAAGAAGTCGGGCGCACCGCCCGACACGGCACGTTCTTCCAGATGATGGGCAATTGGTCCTTCGGCGACTACTTCAAGGAAGGCGCGATCCGCTATGCGTGGGAACTGCTGACCAGCTCCGAAACGGATGGCGGCCTCGGCTTCGACGAGAAGGACTTGTGGGTCACGGTCTACGAGACCGATGACGAGGCGGAGGCGATCTGGCGCGACACCATCGGACTGAAGCCCGAACGCATCCAGCGCCTCGGGGCGGCCGACAACTACTGGCACACGGGTCAGCCCGGTCCTGGCGGCCCTGATTCCGAGATCTTCTTCGATCGCGGGCCCGGTTACGGCAAGGACGGCGGTCCCGCCGTCGATGACTCCCGGTTCTTGGAGATCTGGAACCTCGTTTTCATGCAGGACCTGCTCAGCGGCGTTCGCTCGAAGGTCGATTTCGACATCGCCGGCGCGTTGCCGCAGCGGAACATCGACACCGGCATGGGCCTCGAACGCGTCGCCTTCCTCAAGCAGGGTGTCGAGAACATGTACGAGACCGACCAGGTGCGTCCTGTCCTGGACCGCGCCGTCGAGCTCTCCGGTCGGCCGTACGGCGCCGTCCATGAGGACGACGTCCGCTTCCGGGTCGTCGCGGACCACGTGCGCTCCTCTCTGATGCTGCTCTCCGACGGCGTGCGTCCGTCGAACGAGGGCCGCGGCTACATCCTGCGTCGCCTGATGCGCAGGACGGTCCGTTCGATGCGCCTGCTCGGTGTGGATGCGCCCACCTTCCCGGAACTCTTCGCAGCGTCGCGCGATGCCATGAAGAGTTCCTACCCCGTGCTCGAGACCGAATGGGACCGCCTCTCCGCCACGGCCATCGCGGAGGAGGAGACGTTCCTGCGCACGCTGGCCGCCGGGTCGACGATCCTCGACCTCGCTCTGGGCGAGACGAAGAAGACCGGGGGCTCGACGCTCGCCGGCTCCGAGGCGTTCCTGCTGCACGACACTTACGGCTTCCCGATCGATCTCACGCTTGAGGTCGCCGAGGAGGCAGGACTCCAGGTCGACCGCACCGCCTTCGACGAACTCATGCGCGAGCAGCGCACGCGCGCCAAGGCGGACGCGAAGAGCCGTAAGCGTCAGCTGGCCGACGTCTCGGTCTACCGTGAACTGCGCGGACTCGGTGAGACCGGATTCGACGGCTACTCCGAGCTCGAGACCGAGTCGACCGTCCTCGGCATCCTCGTCGACGGTGCGCCGGTGACGAGCGCGACCGAAGGCCAGATCGCCGAGGTGGTTCTCGCCGAGACCACGCTGTACGCCGAGTCCGGTGGTCAGGTCGCCGACAAGGGCACCATCACCGGTCCGGGGTTCTCCCTCGAGGTGCTGGACGTGCAGAAGCCGGTTCCCGGCCTCATCAGCCACACCGTCGAGGTCACCACCGGCACCGTCGCGGTCGACGATCGCGCCACCACCGTCGTCGACGCGGCCAACCGCCGTGCGGCGCGCCAGGCGCACTCGGCGACGCACCTGGTGCACGCGGCGCTCCGCGACACGCTCGGCCAGAACGCGACGCAGGCTGGTTCGCTCAACCGCGCCGGCTACCTGCGCTTCGACTTCTCGTGGAACCAGGCGCTCTCGGCCGCAACACGCACCGAGATCGAGGAGATCACGAACCGCGCAGTCCACGATTCCCTCGAGGTCACGACGCGGGTGCTGACGCTCGATGAGGCCAAGCAGGCTGGCGCGATGGCACTGTTCGGCGAGAAGTACGGCGATGTCGTGCGCATGGTCGACATCGGCGGTCCGTGGTCGCGGGAGCTCTGCGCCGGCACCCACGTCTCCACGAGCGCCGAGATCGGTCTCGTCAGCATCACCGGCGAATCGTCTGTGGGTGCGTCCAACCGCCGCATCGAGGCCCTCGTCGGCCAGGACGCCTTCCGCGAACTCGCCGCAGAGCGCACCCTCGTCTCGCAGCTCACCTCGACGCTCAAGACGCCGCGCGATCAGCTCGCCGAGCGCATCGGCGAGATCGCCGCCAACCTGAAGACGGCGGAGAAGCGCATCGCGCAGTTCGAAGCCAAGGAGCGCGAAGGACGCGTCCCCGCGATCGCCGAGGCGGCCGAACGCGTCGGCGCCTATCGCGTCGCCGCACAGTCGCTGGGCGAGGTCGGATCCGCAGATGACATCCGCGGCGTCGCCCTCAACGTGCGCGATCGGCTCGGTGCGGATGCCGCGGTCGTCGCCCTCGGCGGCGTGGTGTCGGGTCGTCCGATCGTCGTGGTCGCCACGAACGACGCCGCCCGCTCCGCCGGAGCCAAGGCGGGCGTGCTGGCCAAGGTCGCCGCAGGAGCACTCGGCGGCGGCGGTGGCGGTCGTGACGACGTCGCGCAGGGCGGCGGCGCAGATGCGTCCGCCCTTCCGGCTGCCCTCGACGGCATCGTCACGGAGCTGCGCGGCGCGTGAGCGGCTTCCGGCGCGGCATCCGACTCGGGATCGATGTCGGCAGGGCCAGAGTCGGGGTCGCCCGGTGCGACCCCGACGGCATGCTCGCCGTCCCCGTCGAGACGGTCCCGCGTGATGACGGTTCGATCGAGCGTCTCGCCGAGCTCGCGGGCGAGTACGAGCCGCTGGAGTTCGTGGTCGGTCTGCCGGTGAACATGCGCGGCACCGATACCGCTTCGACGACGGACGCCCGCGAGTTCGCGGCGGCACTGGCACGGCGGACCGGGCTTCCTGTGCGGCTCATCGACGAGCGGTTGAGCACGGTTTCCGCACACCAGGCCCTGCGTGCTTCGGGCAGATCACAGAAGAATTCTCGTAGCATTGTGGATCAGGTTGCGGCAGTGGTCCTGCTGCAGCAGGCGATCGACATGGAGAAGAGCTCCGGAACCCCCGCAGGAGCATCCGTCGATCTCGATGAGGAGACCCACTGACATGCCCCAGGGAGATCTGTTCGACAACCTCCCGGATCCGTCGACCGAGCACCCGACGGTCGACCAGGCGCCACCCCCGCCCGGATCCCGCAGAGCCGCCCGTGAGGCCGCGCAGCGCGCCGGCGAGACCGGAGCGGTCGACGTCTCGACGACACCGCTCGACGTGCGCCCCGCTGATGCACCGTCCTCGGCAGACGCGACGCCGGTGACCACGGCATCCGCTCCTGCAGCATCCGAACCCGTGGCCCCGAAGGAGCCGATCAGTGCGCCGGCGGGCGGAGGCACCCTCGAGGACCTCTTCGCGCCGAGCGACGACGATCACCATGCCAAGCCGAAGCGCAAGCGGCGCACCGGTTGCCTCGTCGCGCTGATCATCGTGCTCGCCCTGCTCGGTGGCATCGCGGCAGGCGGCGTGTGGGTCTGGAACACGTACGGCGACCGCATCAGCGATGCGATGGGCTGGGGCGAACCCGAGGACTACGCCGCGGGCGAGGCCACCGGCGAGGTCCTCGTCACGATCGAAGAGGGCTTCACCGGTCAGCCCATCTCCCTCGCGCTCTACGAAGGCGGTGTCACGAAGACCGAGGACGTCTTCTACGACATGCTCATCGAGGAGGGGCTGAACCCGAACTTCCAGCCCGGTGTGTACAAGCTCCAGGAGCGGATGACGGCGGCCGCGGCCCTCGAAGCGATCGAGAACCCGGCGAACCGCATGGAGCATTCGGTCGGATTCGCCGAGGGCACCACGCTCAAGGTGATCGTGCCGACCATCGCCGAGGCCCTCCAGCTTCCGGTGGAGGACGTCCAGGCCGCGGTGGCGGACCCCGCGGCGTACGGCGTCGCCGCTGACAGCCTGGAGGGATGGCTGTTCCCGGCCGTGTACACCTTCGACCCCGGTGTCACGGCACCGCAGGCGATCCAGACGATGGTCGACCGCACCCGTGAATCGCTCGCTGCCGCCGGCGTTCCGGATGCCGAAGCGCAGCGCGTCCTCACGGTCGCGTCGATCATCCAGCGCGAAGGACGCACGGCCGATTTCGCCAAGGTCTCCCGCGTCATCGAGAACCGTCTGGCTGAGGACAACCAGGAGACCCACGGTCTCCTGCAGATGGACTCCACCGCGCAGTACGGTTACGGGCAGACGCACGACGGCCCGGTGTCCGAGTGGCCGTGGAAGGACGTCGTCGGCGATCAGAACCCCTGGAACACGTACCAGCACATCGGCCTGCCGGCCGGTCCGATCTCGGCGCCGAGCGCGGCAGCGATCGACGCGGCCATGCACCCCGCGGACGGCCCGTGGTTCTACTTCGTCACGGTCAACCTGGATACCGGCGAGACGGTCTTCTCGGCGACCTACGAGGAGCAGCAGCAGGCCGAGCAGCAGTACCAGCAGTGGTGCGAGGACAACCCCGACGGCGGATGCTACTGAACGCCATGCCCGGTGGATCGCGCCTGGCCGTCTGGGGCGATCCGATCGCGCACTCCAAATCCCCGGCGCTGCACGCGGCCGCGTACCGGATACTGGGGCTCGACTGGGAGTACGGCAGACGTCAGGTCGACGCGGCGCAGTTCCCTGAGGCGCTGCAGTCGCTGGATGATTCCTGGCGCGGTCTGTCCCTGACCATGCCGCTGAAAGAGTCGGCATACCGTGCGGCGTCCGTGCGCGATCGGCACGCTGAGATGACGGGCGCGGTGAACACGCTGCTTCTGGGCGACGAGCAGCGCGGCTACAACACCGACGTGGGCGGCATCGTCGACGCCCTCGCCGAGAACGGTGTGCGCGAGGTCGGCACCGTCCGGCTGCTCGGCGGGGGAGCCACCGCGGCATCCGCTCTGGTGGCGGCGGGCGATCTGGGTGCGCGGAAGGCCGACGTGCGCGCTCGGCGCCCTGACCGTGCACAGTCTCTGGTCGCGCTGGGCGCAGAGCTCGGCGTCGCGGTCGAGGTGCACCCGTTCGATGCCTCGGCGACGCCCGTCGATCTCACGGTCGCCACGCTGCCGAGCGGCACTGTTCTCGATGCGGCGATCTCTGCGCCGCTGGCCGAGCAGGGCGGCGTGCTCTTCGATGCCGCCTACGCGCCGTGGCCGTCCGCCCTGGCCGCGAGCTGGTCCGATGCCCCGATCGTCTCTGGTCTGGGGATGCTGCTGCACCAGGCCGTCCGGCAGATCCGGATCTTCCGCGACGGCGACCCGATGCGGGCGCTGGACGACGAGGACGCCGTCATCGCCGCGATGCGGGCCGCGCTCGACGCCTGACGTCACACGGTCGCCGGTCATGGGAGACTGGAGCAATGCTCCGCGTGCTCACGGCCGGCGAATCCCACGGCCCCGAACTCATCGCCGTCATGGAGGGACTGCCCTCCGGTGTTCCCATCTCGCCTGACCAGATCCAGGCGGATCTCGCGCGGCGCAAGCTCGGCTACGGCCGCGGTTCGCGGATGAAGTTCGAGCAGGACGAATTGACGCTGTCCTCCGGCATCCGCCACGGCAAGACGCTCGGCAGCCCGATCGCGCTGCGCATCGGGAACACCGAATGGCCGAAGTGGACCGAGGTGATGAGCCCCGAGCCGATCGAGCTCACCGAGAAGTCCCGCGGCCGCGGCGCTCCGCTCACGCGCCCTCGCCCTGGCCACGCCGATCTGGTCGGCATGCAGAAGTACGACTTCGACGAGGCCCGACCGATCCTCGAACGCGCCAGCGCTCGTGAGACGGCCGCGCGCGTCGCTCTCGGTGCGGTCGCGCGCGCATTCCTCGGCGAGCTCGGAATCCGACTCGTCAGCCACACGCTGTCGATCGGTCCCGTGCAGGTGCCCGGCGACGCCGCGCTGCCCACGCCGGACGACGTCGATGCACTGGACGCCGATCCGCTGCGCTGCTTCCACGCGGAGACCTCCGCACGGATGGTCGCCGAGGTCGACGATGCCAAGAAGGACGGCGACACGCTCGGCGGCATCGTCGAGGTGCTCGCGTACGGTCTGCCGCCTGGGCTCGGCTCGCACGTGCAGTGGGACCGTCGACTCGATGCGCGGCTCGCGCAGGCGCTCATGAGCATCCAGGCGATCAAGGGCGTCGAGGTCGGCGACGGCTTCGAGACGACCCGCCGCCGCGGTTCTGCCGCGCACGACGAGCTCTTCGCCGCGGATGCCGGAATCACCCGCTCCTCGGACAAGGCCGGCGGTACCGAGGGCGGCATGTCCACGGGAACCGTGCTGCGGGTCCGTGCCGGCATGAAGCCGATCGCCACCATCCCGCATGCGCTGCGCACGATCGATGTCGCGACCGGTGAGGAGGCCACGGCGCACCACCAGCGTTCCGACGTGTGCGCCGTGCCGGCCGCCGGCGTCGTGGCCGAAGCGATGGTCGCGATCGAGTTGGCCGGTGCGGTGCTGGAGAAGTTCGGCGGCGACAGCGTGGGCGAGACCCGTCGCAACCTGCAGGGCTACCTGGACGCGATCCCCGCGGAGCTGCGCACCGCGGCGGCCTCGGAGGCGGGACTCGCTGTCGGCGATGTCTGACGACCGGCCGCTGACCATCGTGCTCGTCGGTCCGATGGGCGCGGGCAAGACCAGCGTCGGGCGTCGTGTCGCCAAGCACCTCGGGGTGCCGTTCATCGACACGGACAAGCGGGTCGTCGCCGAGCACGGGGCCATCGCCGACATCTTCGCCGAGCACGGCGAGGCGCATTTCCGCGAGTGGGAGCGCCAGGCGGTGGCCACAGCGATCGCTGAGGGCGGAGTCATCTCCCTGGGCGGTGGCGCCGTCACCGATCCAGGGACCCGCGCGCTGCTGGAAGGCGATCCCGTCGTCTTCCTCGCCGTGAGTCCTGAGGCCGTCGCCGAGCGCATCCGCGGCACCAGCAGGCCGCTGCTGGTCGCCGATGAGGACCCGCTCGAGCGATGGACGCGCATCATGGAGCAGAGACGCGAGCTGTACGAACAGGTGGCGACGATCGTGTTCGACACGTCGCGCCGACCGATGTCGCGCATCGCGCGAGAGATCGCCGACTGGCGGAGAGGACTGTCATGAGCATCACGACCATCAGCGTCACGGGGCAGAGCGCGTACGACATCACCGTCGGCCGCGGCATCCTGGACCGGGTCTCGCAGGCCCTCGACCCCGCGGTGCGCAAGATCCTCGTGGTGCATCCGCCGACTCTGGGTGCCCGTGCGGCGGAGCTGCGCGACCGACTGCTCGCCGACACGGCGGACGGCCGGCGCGAAGTGCTGCTGGCCGAGATCCCGGATGCCGAGCAGGGCAAGCGCATCGAGGTCGCGGCGTTCTGCTGGCAGGTCATGGGCCAGGCCGACTTCACTCGCACGGACGCCGTCATCGGATACGGCGGGGGAGCGGTGACCGATCTCGCCGGCTTCGTCGCGGCGACGTGGCTTCGCGGCATCCAGATCGTCCAGGTCCCCACGACCGTGCTCGGCCTGGTCGACGCGTCAGTCGGGGGCAAGACCGGCGTCAACACGGCCGAGGGCAAGAACCTCGTCGGCGCTTTCTGGGCCCCGCGCGCGGTGATCGGAGATCTCGACGAGCTGACCAGCCTCAGCCCGCACGAGGCGACGGCCGGATTCGCGGAGGTGGTGAAGGCCGGATTCATCTGGGCGCCGGAGATCCTCGACATCGTCGAGGCGGATCCGGCCCCTGCGGTCGACACCTCGACCGACGAGTTCCGGCGCGCCGTCGAACTGGCGATCGACATGAAGGCGCGCGTCGTCTCGGATGATTTCCGCGAGGCGGGGCAGCGCGAGATCCTCAACTACGGCCACACGCTGGGCCATGCGATCGAGCACGCCGAGCGTTACCGCTGGCGTCACGGCGCCGCGATCTCGGTCGGCATGCTGTTCGCCGCCGAGCTCTCCCGGCTGGCCGGACGGCTTCCGGATGCCGCCGCAGAGCGTCATCGCGCCATTCTGGAATCCCTCGGTCTGCCGACCGGCTACCGGTCAGGCGCCTGGCCGCAGCTGCTCGCGTCCATGCAGCGCGACAAGAAGTCCCGCGGCGGGATGCTGCGGTTCATCGTCCTGGACGAGATCGCCAAGCCGACCGTGCTGCAGGCGCCGGACGAGTCGCTGCTGTTCGCGGCGTACCAGGAGGTCGCAGAGTGACCCCGATCATCCGTCGAGTGCGTGCCGAGGAGTGGCGCGACGTGCGCGGTCTCCGGTTGCAGGCGCTGGCGGATGCGGCGGCTCCCATCGCCTTCCTCGACACGCTCGAGAACGCCACCGTCCGTCCGGACGAGTTCTGGCAGGAGCGCACGGCCAGGGCGGCCGACACGGATGTCAGCGCGCAGTTCGTCGCGCTGGACGGCAGCGACTGGGTGGGTTCCGTCTCCGTGATCAGACGGGGCGTCGGCGAGACCGACCATCATGGCCGGCGGCTCGATCGGCCGCGCAGCGACGTGGTCGGGGTGTACGTGCGTCCGTCCCACCGCGGTCAGGGACTCATCGACGGTCTGCTCGCCGCGGCATCCGAGTGGGCGGTCGGTCTGGGGGACACCACCCTGACACTGGACGTGCATGCCGACAACGACCGCGCCCAAGGCGCCTATGTCCGTGCCGGCTTCGCGCCGACGGGGTTCCGATTCTCCGGACCGATCGGTCCGGAGGTCGAGATGGCGCGCCAGCTCGATGCCGGCGATAGGGTGCGATCGTGACCACTCGCCGCCTGCTGCTCGTCAACGGTCCGAACCTCAACCTGCTCGGCACCCGCGAACCCGGCGTGTACGGTACGGCGACGCTGACGGACGTGGAGCGCATCACGTCGGATGCCGCGGCATCCGACGGGTTCGATGTGCGCGCGATCCAGAGCAACCACGAAGGCGTGCTGATCGACGCGATCCACGCGGCCCGAGACGACTGCCTCGGCATCGTCATCAATCCCGGAGGGCTCACGCACACGTCGGTCTCCCTGCGCGACGCGCTGACCGGCGTCGCCCTGCCGTTCGCCGAGGTGCACATCTCGGATGTGCACAAGCGCGAGTCCTTCCGGCACTTCTCGTATCTCGAGGACGTCGCCTCGGTGCGCGTGATCGGCGAGGGCGTCGACGGCTACGCGACGGCCGTGCGGCGGCTGACCCCCCTCATCCCGTAGAATCGACTGTCGGCCGCGCCCGCGCGGCCCCGCATACCTCGACACGAAACGGAACCCGCTCCTCATGGCATCCACCGCAGACATCAAGAACGGCGTCGTCATCAACATCGATGGCCAGCTCTGGAGCGTGGTCGAATTCCAGCACGTCAAGCCGGGCAAGGGCGGCGCGTTCGTGCGCACCAAGCTGAAGAACGTCATGACGGGCAAGGTCGTCGACAAGACGTACAACGCCGGCACGAAGATCGAGATCGAGAACGTCGACCGTCGCGACTTCACGTACCTGTACACCGATGGCGACGGCTTCGTGTTCATGGACGTCGCGGACTACGACCAGATCACCGTCGGTGCCGCTACGGTCGGCGACGCGAAGAACTTCCTGCTGGAGAACCAGCAGGTCACGATCGCGACCAACAACGGCAACCCGCTCTACATCGACCTCCCGGCGTCCGTCACCCTCGAAGTGACCTACACCGAGCCAGGGCTGCAGGGTGACCGTTCGTCGGCGGGCACGAAGCCGGCCACGGTCGAGACCGGTTACGAGATGCAGGTCCCGCTGTTCGTCGAGACCGGCACCAAGATCAAGGTCGACACCCGTACGGGTGAGTACCTGGGCCGCGAGAAGTAAGGCGTGGGCGCACGCACGAAGGCGCGCAAGCGCGCACTCGACATCCTGTTCTCCTCCGATGTCCGCGGTGACGCGATCGGCATCACGCTCGCAGCAGAGGCCAAGCGGGCGGCGAGCGAGCCGGCCCGCGAGGCCAGCTGGCTGTACGCACGCGAGATCGCGGACGGGATCGTCGACCACCAGGACGAGATCGACGAGCAGATCACGACCCACAGCCGCGATTGGAAGCTCGAGCGGATGCCGGCCGTTGACCGCGCTCTGCTGCGCATCGCGGTATGGGAGATCCTCTACAACGATCAGGTTCCGACGGCCGTCGCGATCGACGAGGCCGTTGAGCTGGCCAAAGAGTTCTCCACGGATGACTCCGGAGCCTTCGTGCACGGCGTGCTCGCCAGGGTGGCGCGTTCCAGCTGACGCCTCCGCACAGTCCGGACGATGTCTGATGCCGGGGAGAGGATGGCGGATATGAGCGCGCCGTACGTCCCCGAGGAGGACATCCTCGTGCACACGGATCGCGGCAGTTTCGAGCGGGGATTCGGCTATGCGCGCGACGACCGCGTGCTGTACGCGATCTGGAATTCGGAGCGCCGGCGCATCAACGGGCAGGTCTCCGGTTCGGGCGGAAGGCCGTACAGCTGCGCGATCGAGTTCGCGGATGACGGTTCCATCGCCCAGAGCCGCTGCGCATGCCCGGTGCGGTCGAAGTGCAAGCACGTGGTCGCGGTGCTCCTGGCGAGCAACGCCAAACAGGGGCGACCGCCGTCGGCGCCCGCCTCGGCGGCACGGACGCAGGCTCCGGCGTGGCGTTCGCTGCTGGCGGCTGCCGAGCGGACGGCGGATCCGACCCCGCTCGCCCTCGGCGTCGAGGTGCGCAGACGTGCCGCGCAGGGTGCGCATCAGTGGGCGCCGCGTCCGGTGACGGCGGCGCAGCCGCGTGACCTGGTGAAGCCCGGCGTCGAAGTGCTCCTCGCGGTCCGTCCGCTCGTGCGCAGCGCCTCGACCGGCAACTGGATCCAAGGGGATGCGGGCTGGGACTCGATCCGCCGTTCATCCGGCAGGTTCGCTCCTGATCAGGTGCGCTGGTTCGGAGACCTGCTGAGCATTGCACGCGAATCGCTGCTCTCCGGCACGGCCGGGGAATGGATCCTGCTCGATCTCGTCGCGTCGCGCCTGCTGTGGAGCCACCTCAGTGCCGCACGCGCGCTCGGCATCGCGATCGTGCCGACGCAGAAGCACACCGACGTCCGCTTCGCCGAGCACGCCGAGGTGAGCGCCGTGATCAGCGCGGCGGATCACGGGCTGCTGCTGGCACCCGAGGTGTCGATCGATGCGGCGCCTCACACGGCGAGCAGAGTGCGGCCGCTCGGACGCTCTGGGGTGTACGCATGGGACGTCGTCGGCACGCGCATCGAAGTGACTCTGGCGCCGGTCGACCTCGAGCCGATGATGCACGCTCTTCTGACCGGACCATCCGAGATCGAGATCCCCGACGACGAACGCGACGCGTTCCTCTCCGAGGCATACCCCCAGCTCGTCCGACAGACGGAGGTGCGCACTGCTCAGGGCGTCGAGCTTCCCGAGCCGGCCGAACCACGGGCCATCGTCACCGTCGTCTACCGTGCCGGGCACGTCGTCGAACACACGCTGCAGTGGGATTACCCCGGCTTCGGCCGTTTCGGCGCCGATCCGAGTGCCGATGCCGTGCGCGATCCGGCCCGTGAGGCCGACATCCTTCGCCGGGTGCACGATGCCTGGGGCCAGGTCCTCTCGGTGCCGTTCTCGGCGCATGGCACGCTGCACGACATGGACGCCGCGGAGTTCGTCTCGAGGCTCGTCGGGCTGTGGGAGGCCATCGGCGTCGTCGTCGAGACCCGCGGCACACCGCAGGCCTATCGCGAGCTCACCGGTGACCCCCTGATCACGGTGTCCACCGTCGAGACCACGTCGACGGACTGGTTCGACCTCGGCATCCTGGTGAAGATCGACGGCCGGACCATTCCGTTCGAACCGCTGTTCACGGCCCTCGCCATGCGCCGCAACAAGCTGCTGCTCGTCGACGGAAGCTACTTCTCGCTCGCGCACCCCGCACTGCAGCGGCTGCGGGACCTGTTGGACGAAGCGGCCGAGCTCGCGGAGTGGGAGGCGGGGCCGAAGATCAGCCGCCACCAGGTCGCGCTCTGGGAGGAGTTCGAAGACCTCGCCGACGAAGCCCAACCCGCTGTGAGCTGGCGGGAGACGGTGCAGGGCCTGCGCGACGCGGATCGCGTGCCGCCCACCGTCGAGCCGTCGGGGCTTCACGCGCAGCTGCGCCCGTATCAGAAGGCGGGCTTCGACTGGCTCGCCTTCCTCTGGCGTCACCGGCTCGGTGGGATCCTGGCCGATGACATGGGGCTGGGCAAGACCATTCAGCTGCTCACCCTGGTCCTGCACATCCGCGAGTCGGGGGAGCGCAGACCGCTGCTCGTCGTCGCCCCGACCTCGGTGCTCGCCACCTGGCAGGATGAGGCCGCGCACTTCGCTCCGGGGCTCGACGTGCGCATCATCGATGGCACGAGTGCCAAGAACGGCCGGCGCGTCGCGGATGTCGCGGCCGACGCCGATCTCGTCGTGACGTCCTACACCGTCGCGCGGCTCGACCAGGACGAGTTCCAGGCTGTCGAGTGGGCGGCCCTGATCCTGGACGAAGCGCAGTTCGTGAAGAATCCGGCGACGCTGCAGCATCGTGCGATCGCGGCGCTGCGGGCGGATGTGACCTTCGTCGTCACCGGCACCCCGATGGAGAACAGCCTCCGAGAGCTCTGGGCTCTGCTGCGGCTCGCCGCACCAGGTCTGTTCCCCTCGGCCCGGAAGTTCCGTCAGGAGTACATCCAGCCGATCGAGCAGGGCAAGGTGCCGGAGAACGAGGAAGGCGCGCCGTACCGCCAGCGGCGGCTGGAGCGCCTGCGTCGCCGCATTCGCCCGCTCATGCTCCGTCGCACGAAGGACCTCGTGGCAGCCGACCTTCCGCCCAAGCAGGAGCAGCTGCTGCACGTCGACCTGGTCCCGGCTCACCGCGCACTGTACGACACCGTGCTCCAGCGCGAACGGCAGAAGGTGCTCGGGCTGCTCCAGGACCTCGACCGGAATCGGTTCATCGTGTTCCGCTCACTCACGATGCTGCGCATGCTCAGCCTGGCGCCGGCACTCATCGACGGCGAGGACGCCCGGATCGGCTCCGCCAAGCTCGATGTGCTGCTCGAGCGCGTGCAGGAGCTGCAGGCCGAGGGGCACCGCGCGCTGGTCTTCAGCCAGTTCACATCGTTCCTCTCACTGGCGGCGGAACGGCTCGAGGAAGCGGGCGTCCCGTACGCGTATCTGGACGGCTCGACGCGCAATCGCAGGGCCGTGATCGACGGGTTCCGCACCGGAGAGCAGCCGGTGTTCCTCATCAGCCTGAAGGCCGGCGGATTCGGGCTGACTCTCACAGAGGCTGACTACGTGTTCCTGCTGGATCCGTGGTGGAACCCGGCTGCCGAGGCGCAGGCCGTCGACCGCACGCATCGGATCGGCCAGACCGAGCAGGTGTTCGTCTACCGGATGATCGCCACCGGGACCGTCGAGGAGAAGGTGCTCGCGCTCCAGCAGCGGAAGGCACGACTGTTCACCGCGGTGATGGATGACGAGCAGCTGTTCGCTCAGACGCTGACCGCCGACGACATCCGCGGACTGTTCGAGGACTGACAGCTGCACGGGCGTTTGTTTCCGGCGTGTGACGCCGCCCTCACCGCAGGGGTGCGTGCGCGTGACGCAGAAGTGATCGTGCGGTAATCCACGACGCCGTCCGTCGAAACACCGTCCTCGTATCTTCAGTGGCATACCGTCCGGAGCAGTAGCCACAGGGAGAGCAGTCATGGTCACACCTGCCGTCGCATCCTCGCACACCGACACCGCTGATGCCGTCGTCCTCACACGTCGACCAGGCCGCTGGATCGACGGGTTCGATCCCGAGAACACCGCGTTCTGGGAGTCCGAGGGCCGTCCGATCGCTCGCCGGAACCTCGGATGGTCGATCTACGCCGAGTTCCTCGGCTTCATCGTCTGGCAGCTGTGGAGCATCGTCGTCGTGATGCTGCCGGCCGCCGGCTTCACCTTCACCACTTCCGAGATCTTCTGGTTGATCTCGCTGCCGAGCCTCGTCGGCGCCACCCTCCGCTTCCCGTACACGTTCATGGTGCCGCGGTTCGGCGGCCGCAACTGGACCATCGTGTCGGCGCTGCTGCTGCTGATCCCCGCGATCCTGCTGGGTGTCGCGGTCGGCAACCCGGAGACACCGTTCTGGATGATGCTCTGCATCGCGGCCCTCGCCGGATTCGGCGGCGGCAACTTCGCCAGCTCCATGTCGAACATCACCTACTTCTTCCCGCAGCGCGAGAAGGGCTGGGCGCTCGGCCTGAACGCTGCGGGCGGCAACCTCGGCACGTCGGTCGCCCAGTTCCTCGTCCCCATCGTCGTGTCGCTCGCCGCGGGAATCGGGCTCGGGCTGCCGCTCGCCGGCTGGATGTGGGTGCCGCTCATCCTCGTCGCCGCCTGGGGTGCATGGCGGTACATGGACAATCTGTCGTCCGCGAAGGCCGACTTCGCCGGATCGGCCGCGGCGCTGCGCGAAGGACACATGTGGCTGCTGTCGCTGCTCTACATCGGCACGTTCGGCTCTTTCATCGGCTTCGCCAGCGTCTTCCCGAAACTCATCGCCGACCAGTTCCCGGAGTTCTCCGCCCTGCACATCGGCGCAGCCGCGGTCTCTCTCGCCTTCCTCGGCGCTCTGGTCGGATCCCTCTTCCGTCCGCTCGGCGGACGTCTTGCCGACCGTTTCGGCGGTGCGCGGATCACGATCGCCGCGTTCGCCGTGATGGCGATCGGTGCCTTCGGCATCCTCGGTGTCCTGGCGCTCGGACAGTTCTGGGCGTTCCTGCTCTGCTTCCTGGTTCTCTTCGCCGCGACGGGCGTGGGAAACGGGTCGACGTATCGGATGATCCCGATCGTCTTCAGCGCACGCGCGGTCGCCCGCAAGGAAGGCGATGCCGCGGCGGTCCAGCGCCGCGCCGCCGCCGCGCTCGGCCTCATCTCCGGCATCGGCGCCTACGGCGGATTCATGGTTCCGCAGGTGCTCAATGCATCCCAGCTCTCCACCGGCACGTACGAGGGCGCGTTCATCGGCTTCGGCATCGTGTACATCGTGATGCTCGTCATCACGCTGCTCGTCTACGGCATCCCGCGTGCCGCACTCGACGGACGGCGGATCTGACAGTGCCGACGCCCCTGCGCGTCGTCGTCGTCGGGTTCGGTCCGGTCGGGGCCCGGCTCTGCGAAGACCTCCTCCCGGCCGTCGAGGACGGCACGATCCAGCTGACGGTCATCGGCGCAGAGCAGCACGCTCCCTACAACCGCGTGCTGATCGCCGAACTCGCCGCAGCGAGGACCGATCACGACGGGATCGTCCTGCACGACCCGGCGGACAGCACGGCCGCCGGCGCGAGGGTCGTGCTCGGAGCACGCGTTGTCGGCATCGACCGCGCTGCCAAGCTGGTCGAGCTCGACAGCGGAGAGCGGGTCGACTACGACCGGTTGGTGCTGGCGACCGGCGCGAGGGCGAACGTGCCGACTCTCGCCGGGCTGGAACGTCCCCGCTACGACGAGGCTTCTCTGGGGCGCGCAGGGACCGCCGTCATCGGGTCGGACGCGCAACTCCCCGTCGGTGTCACAGTGTTGCGCGACCTCGCCGATGCCGAGCGCGTCCGGCGGGCCGTCGAGGCGAAAGCGCGCATCATCGTGCTCGGTGCCGGTGTGCTCGGCCTCGAGTTCGCGCTGCTGGCTGCCGATGCGGGCGCTGAGGTCGGCGTGCTGCACCACGGGCCGACGCCGATGCCCCGCAACCTCGATCGCGGCGCAGGAACGGTGCTGGCCAGGGCTCTGAAAGCCCGCGGCATCACGATGTACGCGCACAGCCGGGCCGAGGCGATCGCATTCCACGATGCCGCCGACGGCGTGCGCGCGTTCGATGCCGTGGTCACCGCAGACGGAAACTACGTCCGCGGAGATCTGCTCGTGCTCTCGTGCGGTGTCGGGGCTCGTACGGAGCTGGCCACTCTCGCAGGCATGCGCACGGCCGCCGGCGTCATCGTCGACGAACGGCTGCGTTCATGGAGCGACGACGACGTGTACGCGATCGGCGACTGCGCGCATGTCCTCGCGCGTACGCCCGAGAACGCGGCGCTCTCGCGCCTGCCCGGTGCACCGTCCGGCCTGATCGGGCCGGGGTGGCGCCAGGCGTCCTGGCTGGCCGAACACCTGGTCGCCGAGGCGACGGGCCGCGAGCATGCGGAGCCGGCGCCGGGGGAGAAGGACGCCGTCGTGATGCTGAAGGACGAAGGCATCGACGTGGTCGCGGTCGGCGACCTCGACATAGACATCTGGGACACGCCGCACGCCGGCGATCCGCACCGGCACGTGGCGCAGTGGGCCGACGCGCAGCACGGCCGGTACGTGAAGATGGTCACCGTCGACGGCGTGCTGGACGCGTTCGCCTGTGTCGGGATGCCGCGCACGGCCGCCGAGCTGACTCTGCTGTACGACCGGCAGGGCGAACTGCCCTCCGATCGTTCGCTGCTGCTGCGCCTGGACGGTGCGGACGATGTCGGCGCCGGTTCCGACCCCTTCGCCCCGACATCCACCGTCTGCTCGTGCAACGGCGTCGACGTTCAGCGCATCACCGACTCGATCGCCGAGGGCAACGACACCGTGGCCTGTCTCGGTCGCGACACCAGGGCTGGTACCGGCTGCGGCGGATGCAAGCCGCGCCTGACCGAACTGATCGAACGATTCGCCCTCGCGGAGGCCGCACGCGCATGACGAGCACTCATTGTCCTTACTGTGCGCTCCAGTGCGCCATGACGCTCACCCCTCGGGCGTCGGATGCCGCGGCATCCGACCCGTCCATGACCGTGGCAGGGCGCGACTTCCCGACGAACCGCGGTGGGCTCTGCAAGAAGGGGTGGACCTCGTCGACCCTGCTCGACGCACCAGACCGGCTCACGCAGCCGCTCGTGCGGGGCGCGGACGGGATGCTCGTCGAGGCGACCTGGGAGGAGGCCCTCGATCTCCTCGTCTCGACGATT
This sequence comes from Microbacterium sp. M, assembly GCF_045181065.1. GTDB lineage: Bacteria > Actinomycetota > Actinomycetes > Actinomycetales > Microbacteriaceae > Microbacterium. The sequence continues at coordinate 1,950,034 of NZ_CP173721.1, forward strand.
CGTCGCCTGCAGGCCGAGTCGGGGCGGGACGCGATCGGCGTCTTCGGAGGAGGCGGACTCACGAACGAGAAGGCCTATCAGCTGGGCAAGTTTGCAAGGATCGCGCTCGGCACCTCCCGTATCGACTACAACGGCCGGTTCTGCATGTCATCGGCAGCAGCGGCCGCGAACCGGGCTTTCGGGATCGACCGGGGGCTGCCTTTTCCGCTGACCGATCTCGACGACGCGCACACCGTGCTGATGCTCGGCTCGAACGTCGCAGACACCATGCCGCCGTTCCTGTCGCACCTGGCCGGTGTTCGCGAGGCCGGCGGCCTGATCATCGTCGACCCGCGGCGCAGCTCCACGGTACGGCTGACCGATGAGGGTCAGGGAATCCACTTGGCGCCGGCGCCGGGCACGGATCTCGAACTGCTGCTCGGTCTGACCCACATCGTGATCGCGGACCGGCTGTATGACGAGGCCTCGGTCGAGCGCTGGACCATCGGATTCGACGCGCTGCGGCGCAGCGTCTCCGGGTGGTGGCCTGCGCGCGTGCAGCAGATCACAGGCGTTCCGGTGGACCTCCTGCGCCGCGTCGCGCGGCGCCTTGCCGCGGGAGGTAACACCTTCATCCTCACAGGACGCGGCGTGGAGCAGCATTCGAACGGCACGGATACGGCCACCGCGGCGATCAACCTGGCCCTGATCCTCGGCCTTCCGACCCGGCCGGGCAGCGGATACGGCACGCTCACGGGTCAGGGCAACGGCCAGGGCGGCCGGGAACACGGTCAGAAGTGCGACCAGCTCCCCGGCTACCGCAAGATCACCGATCCGGATGCCAGGGCGCACGTCGCGGCAGTCTGGGGTGTGTCGCCGGAGGACATCCCCGGTGCAGGTCTTCCCGCCGTGCAGCTGCTGGAGTCGATCGGCGAGGACGACGGCATCCGTGCCCTGCTCGTGCACGGCTCGAACCCGGTGATCTCGGCCCCCGATGCCGGGGCCGTCCGTGCCCGCATGACGCAGCTGGACCTCCTGGTCGTGTGCGATTTCTTCCTCTCCGAGACGGCGGCCATGGCGGACATCGTGCTTCCCGTGACGCAGTGGGCGGAGGAGGAGGGCACGATGACGAACCTGGAAGGGCGGGTCATCCGCCGTCGTCAGGCCCTGGCCGCACCGGACGGAGCCCGCAGCGAGCTGTGGATCCTCGCCGAGCTCGCTCGACGCCTGGAGGCGCCCGGAACGTACGACCTCGATCCGGCGATCGTGTTCGACGAGCTCGCGCGGGCGTCGGCTGGCGGCATCGCCGACTACTCCGGGCTGAGCCATGACGTGCTCGATGCCGAGATCGACGCGTTCTGGCCTTATCCCGCGGGTTCCCACGGGACGCCACGGCCCCTGCTCGACGGATACCGGCATCCGGACGGGCTCGCGCGGATCGTCGCCGTATCTGTGCGGGCCAAGCCGGAGGCGCCCGCCGTCGGTGATGAGCTGACGCTCATCACGGGCCGCCTGCTGGAGCACTACCAGTCCGGCGCGCAGACCCGGCGAGTGACCGAGCTGGTCGCGGCCCGACCGGCGCTGGAGGCGACCCTGCACCCTTCGACCGCGGCAGACCGGGGGATGCACGACGGAGACAGCATCGTGCTCGTGAACGCTCGAGGATCCGTCACCGCGGAGGTCGTCACCGACAACGGCATCCGACCGGACACGGTGTTCCTGCCCTTCCATTACCCGGACGAGCACTCGGCGAACCTCTTGACGATCGCCGCGACGGATCCGATCTCGGCCATGCCGGAGTTCAAACGGTCGGTCGTGCGCGTCCTGCCTGCTTCCTGACGAGCGTTATGCCCGGCTCTGCTTCGGGTGCCTTCCAGCGCCCGGCGGGTAGACTCGGTCGGTCCAGTTCGGGAGGAAACAGTATGCGAATCACGGGACTCGGCCACGCCGGGATGTTCATCGAGACGGTCGGCGGGAACATCATCTGCGACCCTGTTCTCGGTCCCTCGTTCTTCGGCTCCTGGTTCCCGTTCCCCGACAACCGCGGGCTCGACTGGGAGATGTTCGGCCGCGAAGCCGACTTCCTCTACATCTCCCACCGGCACCGCGATCACTTCGACCCGCGGCTGCTCGAGCGCTACATCCGCAAAGACATCGAAGTGCTGCTGCCGGAGTATCCGACCGACGAACTCGAGCAGGACATCCGCGCGCTCGGGTACACGAACATCACGTACGCGCCGGCGGGTGAGATCATCCAGCGGGGCGATCTGAAGATCATGATCACGCCGCTCAGGGCCCCCAGCGACGGTCCGATCGGCGACTCGTCGCTGAGTGTCGACGACGGCACAGGGTCCGTGCTCAACCAGAACGACTCGCACCCTCTGGATCTCGAGAAACTGCTCGGCTTCGGCAAGCCGAACGCCTACTTCACGCAGGTGTCCGGTGCCATCTGGTGGCCCATGGTCTACGACCTGCCGCTGGATGCCAAGCAGAACTTCGCTCAGCTCAAGCGCGATGCGCAGAACAAGCGCGCGATGTACTACATCGAGAAGGTCGACGCGCCGCACGTGTTCCCGATGGCCGGCCCGCCGATGTTCCTGCGTGACGATCTGTTCGATTTCAACGGCCTCGGCCGCAACGGCGAATCGATCTTCACGGACCAGAAGCAGTTCCTCGAGCATCTCGCCGAGAAGGCGCCGCAGTACGACGGTCAGCTGTTCATCCCCGGCACGGTCGTCACGGTGGCCGGCGGCGAGGTCTCCAGCGAGCAGACCCTGTACTCGGATGCCGAGATCGCCCACATCTTCGACGAGAAGTGGGACTACCTCGAGTCCCAGCGCGCGTCGCGCCAGCAGGAGATCCGCGATGAGGAGGCCGCGCGAGCCGAAGTCATCCCGCCGGCCGACATGCTCCAGGCGATCAAGGAGTGGTGGGAGCCGCTGCTGAAGAAGTCGCGCACGATCCGCCTCGGGGTGGGCGGGTGCGTCCGGTTCCGCATCGGCGAGCTGGACATGGTCGTGGACTTCCCGAAGGCGAAGGTCCGCGAGTACGCGGGGGAGGAGTGCATCTACTGGTACACGATCCCCGCCGACCTCGTCTCCACGAACATCCGCGATCACGAGATCGACTGGTCGAACTCGATCTTCCTGTCGATGCAGTTCTCGGTCGGCCGCAGCGGCAAGTTCAACGAATTCCTCACGACCTTCCTGAAGTGCCTCTCCGTGGACCGGATCGAATACGTCGAGAACTGGTACCAGGAGCAGACCGACCAGACCGAGGATGCCGAGATCGGCGACTGGGTCGTGCAGCGTCGCTGCCCGCACCTGCGCGCCGACCTCACCCGCACGGGCAAGATCGACGAGGACGGCGTCCTGACGTGCAGCATGCACGACTGGAAGTGGGACCTGAAGACCGGCAAGTGCCTGTCGACGGCCGGCCACGAGATCCGCGCCACGAAGATCGACGACGTCACCGATGAGGCGCTGCGCCTGGGGGCGTGAGTTCCCGACGCCGTCGTGGCGTCGTGGGCGGGGCGCTCTCTAGAGTGGTGCCATGTCCGACGCCCCGCACGTGCACGCCGACTGGACCCAGGTTGAACTCATGGGGCATCGCGGCGCCGTGGGTCAGCGCGTCGCGGGTGTCCTGATCGCTCTCGTCGGAGCAGTGGGCATCGGCCTGAGCTTTCTGATGGCACCCCAGTGGTGGGCGGTCGTGCTCATGCTCCTCGCGTGCGCATTCGTCGTCCTGGTCGGTGCGAGCATGTGGTTCCAGGCCAGCGCGGCGGAGCGGACGACGGCCCGACTGCGAGGGACCGGCCGCCTGGCCGATCTTCCGGTCGTCGCGGTGACGGACACCTCGCACGACATGGAGAGCTTCCGCCTCGAACTCGCTCTGCCGGTCGACGCAGGACGTGTCGTGCTGCACGAGTGCAGCGACCGCCGCTGCGTCGCGGCCGCGCGCGCGTTCCCCGGTTCCACGGTCCCCGCGATGATCGATGAAACCCGTGCCGTCTGGGGCGTCGTGCACGGTCCGACCGATCGGTGAGGGCCCGCGTCGGCACGTCACCCGAATTCGGCTGTACCGTCCGTGTTCAGAGACACGTGATGACAGCGGGGCAGGCGTCACCGTCGTCGGCGCGTGACCACCTCCGCTAGACTGGACGCACTGAGCAACCTTTAACACCGTCCTGTGAGGCGGAGAAGGGAGCGGCGGATGAGCACGCGCACCGTGCTGCAGCAAGCCGACATCTCGCGGGCTCTGACCCGCATAGCCCACGAGATCCTGGAATCCAACCGCGGAGCGACAAATCTGGTCCTCCTGGGGATTCCCACTCGCGGCGTCGCCCTCGCCGAACGGCTGGGCGCACTCATCAGCGACATCGCCCAGCAGCCTGTTCCGGTCGGCGCGCTCGACGTCACCCTGTTCCGGGACGATCTCGCCAAGCATCCGACCCGCTCGCCTCGGCCGACCGAGATCCCTGCCGGCGGCATCGACGGCAGGACCGTGGTCCTCGTGGACGACGTCCTCTTCTCCGGACGCAGCATCCGCGCGGCGCTGGACGCGATCCAGTCGATCGGACGCCCCTCGGTGGTCCGACTCGCGATCCTCGTCGACCGCGGCCACCGCGAACTGCCGATCAGGCCGGACTTCGTCGGCAAGAACATCCCGTCGTCGCGCCAGGAGCGCGTGAACGTGCGCCTGTTCGAGTACGACGGCGCCGAAGAGGTGACGATCGAAGCATGAGGCACCTGCTCGACACCCAGACCCTCGACCGGACGACCGCACTGCGGATCCTCGACGTCGCCGAGGACATGTCCGACACGCAGTCCCGCGAGGTGAAGAAGCTCCCGACGCTGCGCGGCAAGACCGTCGTGAACCTCTTCTTCGAGGACTCGACCCGGACGCGGATCTCGTTCGAGGCCGCAGCCAAGCGCCTCTCCGCCGACGTCATCAACTTCGCCGCAAAGGGCTCCAGCGTCTCCAAGGGCGAGAGCCTGAAGGACACCGCCCAGACGCTGCAGGCGATGGGAGCGGATGCCGTCGTCATCCGCCACGGCGCCTCGGGCGCGCCTCGGACACTCGCCACGAGCGGTTGGATCACCGCCGGCGTCGTCAACGCCGGCGACGGGACGCACGAGCATCCGACCCAGGCGCTTCTGGACGCGTTCACGATCCGCAAGCGCCGCTTCGGCGCCGACAGCCGTGGCAGGGATCTGTCCGGCATCCGCGTCGTGATCGTCGGCGACGTGCTGCACTCGCGCGTGGCCCGATCGAACGTCTGGCTGCTGACGACGCTCGGCGCAGAGGTCACGCTGGTGACCCCGCCGACGCTGATCCCGCAGAACGTGTCGCTGTGGCCGGTGCGCGTCCGTTACGACCTCGACGAGGCCCTGGCCGACGGCCCGGATGCGGTGATGATGCTGCGCATCCAGCTGGAGCGGATGAACGCCGCGTATTTCCCCAGTGAGCGGGAGTATTCCCGTCGCTGGGGGCTCGACGCCGTGCGCGCAGCAGGACTGCCGGACGGTAGCATTGTGATGCATCCTGGCCCCATGAATCGGGGCCTGGAGATCTCGTCCGATGCCGCCGACTCCGCCCGCTCCACGGTGCTGGAGCAGGTCACGAACGGCGTCTCCGTACGAATGGCCGTGCTCTATCTGCTGCTGGCAGGGGAGCGCGAAGACGAACGAGGGGAAGTGAAATGAGCCAGACCCTCGTCATCGCAGGCGTCCAGTTGCTCGGGCGCGACAGCGCCGACATCGTGATCGAGAACGGCGTCATCGCCGAGATCGGTTCGGGTCTCAGCCGCGCGGGCGCCCGCACGATCGATGCGGCTGGGCTCGTCGCCCTTCCTGGCCTCGTCGACCTGCACACCCACTTGCGCGAGCCGGGTTATGAGGCATCCGAGACAGTGCTCTCCGGCACGCGCGCCGCAGCCGCTGGGGGCTTCACCGCGGTCTTCGCGATGCCCAACACCTCGCCCGTCGCCGATTCAGCCGGCGTCGTCGAGCAGGAGCTCGCCCTGGGCGAGGCCGCCGGCTACGCCACGGTGCAGCCGATCGGCGCGGTGACCGTGGGACAGAAGGGCGAGCGTCTCGCCGAACTCGGGGCGATGGCGACGTCTCGGGCCAAGGTCCGCGTCTTCAGCGACGACGGCTTCTGCGTCTGGGACTCGCTCATCATGCGTCGTGCTCTCGAATACGTGAAGAGCTTCGACGGCGTGATCGCGCAGCACGCGCAGGACCCGCGGCTCACCGAGGGCGCTCAGATGAACGAGGGCACCGTCTCGGCCGAACTCGGCCTCGCCGGCTGGCCCGCCGTCGCCGAGGAGTCGATCATCGCCCGCGACGTGCTGCTCGCCGAGCACGTCGGTTCGCGCCTGCACGTCTGCCATCTTTCGACGGCAGGCTCCGTCGACATCATCCGCTGGGCGAAGAAGCGCGGCATCGCCGTGACCGCCGAGGTCACGCCGCATCACCTGCTCCTGACGGATGAGCTGGTCCGCGGCTATGACGCCCGCTACAAGGTCAATCCGCCGCTGCGCCGTGAAGAGGACGTCCTCGCGGTGCGCGAAGGCCTTGCCGACGGCACGATCGACATCGTCGCCACCGACCATGCGCCGCACCCGAGCGAGAACAAGGCCTGCGAGTGGCAGGCCGCTGCCAACGGCATGGTGGGTCTCGAAAGCGCCCTGCGCGTGGTGCACCAGTCGATGGTCGCAACGGGGCTGCTGGAATGGGCCGATGTCGCACGCGTGATGAGCGCGAACCCCGCGCGCATCGGACGCCTGGACGGCTTCGGTGCGCTCGAGGCCGGTGCTCCGGCGAACGTCACGCTCTACGACCCCTCGGTGCCCGGTGTCTTCACCGAGGCCGATCTGCACGGGCGCAGTGTGAACTCGCCATACCTCGGCCGAGACCTCCCCGGCCGCGTGCAGTGGACGATCCACCGCGGCACGACGACCGTCGCCGACGGCGTGCTCGTCGAGGAGCTGAAGACGAAGTGACCCGCGATCTCCTGTTCCTCCTCACCGGGCTCATCGCACTCGGCATCCTGCTGGCGATGTTCTTCGCCTGGCGTCGGCGCCTGCGTCGCGACTCCGGCCTCACGGCGCCGCTCGGAGTGCCCGAGCACGCCGAAGTGCGTGCGCGGCACGAAGTGCTGTACGTCTCCACGACGAAGCACGACGAGCCGCTCGAGCGCCTGGCGATCTCACCCCTGACCTACCGCGCACGCGGCGAGATCGCCGTGACGGACCGCGGCGTCGCGCTGTGCCTGGATGGCGCGCCGACCGTGTTCCTCAGCAGGGACCGTCTGCAGGCAGTCGACCGCGCGACCGTGACGATCGACAGGGTCGTCGAACCGGACGGCCTCGTCAAGATCGTCTGGGACGTCGCCGACGCCCACCCTGTCGACTCGTACCTCCGCGTCACCACCGGTGACCCGGCACATCTCATCTCCGAACTGCGGCCGCTCATCGCGGCCCCCAAGACGGGAGCCACATCATGACTCATCTTCCCGAACCGGCCGTGCTCGTCCTCGAGGACGGGTCACGCCACCGCGGCCGCGCATACGGCGCGCGCGGAACGACTCTCGGCGAGGTCGTCTTCGCCACGGGCATGTCCGGCTACCAGGAGACCCTGACCGACCCGTCCTACGCCGGGCAGATCGTGCTGCAGACCGCGCCGCACATCGGCAATACAGGCATGAACGACGAGGACCCCGAGTCCCGCCGGATCTGGGTCGCCGGCTACATCGTGCGCGACCCTTCGCGCGTCGTCTCGAACTGGCGCGCGGACACCTCGCTCGACGACACGCTCGAGCGCGACGGCATCGTCGGCATCAGCGGCATCGACACCCGCGCGATCACCCGCCACATCCGCTCCGCCGGATCCATGCGCGGCGGCATCTTCTCCGGGGACGCCGCAGAACTGGATGCCGAGGAGCAACTGCGCATCGTGCAGGAGGCCCCGCAGATGGCCGGCCGCAACCTGTCGGCCGAAGTGTCGGTGGAGGCTGCCGCGGTGACGGCGGCCGTGGGGGAGAAACTCGGCAACCTCGCCGTGCTCGACCTCGGCGTCAAGCAGGCCACGGTCGACAACCTCGCCGCTCGCGGTTTCGAGGTGCACGTGCTCCCGCAGACGACCACGATCGAAGAGATCCGCGCGATCGAGCCCGTCGCGGTGTTCTACTCGAACGGACCCGGCGACCCCGCGGCCTCCGACGGACACGTCGACCTGCTGCGATCGGTGCTGGACGACAAGCTGCCGTTCTTCGGCATCTGCTTCGGCAACCAGCTGTTGGGCCGTGCCCTCGGCCTCGGCACGTACAAGCTGCCCTTCGGGCACCGAGGCATCAACCAGCCGGTGCGCGACAAGGCCACGGGCCGCGTCGAGATCACCGCGCACAACCACGGCTTCGCCGTCGACGCACCCCTCGAGGGGGTCTTCGACAGCCCAGCGGGCTACGGTCGCGTCGAGGTCAGCCACGTGGGCCTCAACGACAACGTCGTCGAGGGGCTGCGCGCCCTCGACATCCCGGCATTCTCCGTGCAGTACCACCCCGAGGCCGCCGCCGGCCCGCACGATGCCAACTACCTCTTCGATCGGTTCGCGGAGCTCGTCCGCGAGAACAAGGACGCCAAGTAATGCCCAAGCGCGACGACATCCGCTCCGTACTCGTCATCGGCTCCGGCCCGATCGTCATCGGTCAGGCATGCGAGTTCGACTACTCCGGCACCCAGGCCTGCCGCGTCCTGCGCGAAGAGGGCATCCGCGTCATCCTCGTCAACTCCAATCCGGCGACGATCATGACCGATCCCGACTTCGCCGACGCGACCTACATCGAGCCGATCACCCCGGAGGTGATCGAGACGATCATCGCCAAGGAGCGTCCTGACGCGATCCTGCCGACCCTGGGAGGCCAGACCGCGCTGAACGCCGCCATGGCGCTGGACGAACGCGGCATCCTCGCCAAGTACGACGTCGAACTCATCGGCGCCAAGGTCGAGGCCATCAAGAAGGGCGAGGATCGCCAGATCTTCAAGCAGCTGGTCCTGGACGCAGGAGCGGATGTCGCGGCATCCGTCATCTGCCACACGATGGACGAGCTCATCGCTGGGGCCGAGAAGCTCGGCTACCCCCTTGTGGTCCGCCCGAGCTTCACGATGGGCGGGCTCGGTTCCGGCTTCGCCTACGACGAGACCGACCTCCGCCGCATCGGCGGTGCCGGTCTGCACGACTCGCCGACCAACGAGGTGCTGCTCGAGGAGTCGATCCTCGGCTGGAAGGAGTACGAGCTCGAGCTCATGCGCGACACGGCCGACAACACGGTCGTCGTCTGCTCGATCGAGAACGTCGACCCTGTGGGCGTGCACACCGGCGATTCGATCACGGTCGCGCCGGCGCTGACGCTCACCGACCGCGAGTACCAGAAGCTGCGCGACATCGGCATCGACATCATCCGTGCGGTCGGCGTCGACACCGGCGGCTGCAACATCCAGTTCGCGGTGAACCCCGAGGACGGGCGCATCATCGTCATCGAGATGAACCCCCGTGTCTCCCGCTCGAGTGCGCTGGCCTCCAAGGCGACCGGGTTCCCGATCGCCAAGCTCGCCGCCAAGCTCGCGCTGGGATACCGTCTCGACGAGATCCCTAACGACATCACCGGCGTCACACCTGCGAGCTTCGAGCCGACGCTCGACTACGTCGTGGTGAAGGTTCCGCGTTTCGCGTTCGAGAAGTTCCCCGCTGCCGACCCGACGCTGACGACCACCATGAAGTCGGTGGGCGAGGCGATGGCCATCGGGCGCAACTACGCCAGCGCACTGCAGAAGGCGCTTCGGTCGCTCGAGAAGCGCGGCTCCAGCTTCCACTGGGGTCTCGAAGAGCGCAGCGTCGACGAACTCCTGGAGATCTCGAAGACGCCGACGGACGGCCGCATCGTCACCCTGCAGCAGGCGCTGCGCAAGGGCGCGACGATCGAGCAGGCCTTCGACGCGACTGCGATCGACCCGTGGTTCCTCGACCAGATCGTCCTGATCAACGAGGTCGCCGAGACCGTGCGCACCGCTGTCGAGTTGGACGCGGACACGCTCCGCTACGCGAAGGACCACGGTTTCTCGGATGCGCAGCTCGCCGAGCTCCGCGGCGTGACCGAGGCCGAGCTCCGGGGCGTGCGTCACGGCCTCGGCATCCGCCCGGTCTACAAGACGGTCGACACCTGCGCCGGCGAGTTCCCTGCCCTGACGCCGTACCACTACTCGAGCTACGACCTCGAGACCGAGGTCGCGCCGTCCGAGCGGACCAAGGTCGTCATCATCGGCTCCGGCCCGAACAGGATCGGCCAGGGCGTCGAGTTCGACTACTCCTGCGTGCACGCCTCGTTCGCTCTGTCGGATGCCGGGTACGAGACCGTCATGGTCAACTGCAACCCCGAGACCGTCTCGACGGACTACGACACGAGCGACCGGCTCTACTTCGAGCCGCTCACTCTCGAGGACGTCCTCGAGGTGCTGGATGCCGAGGCCGCCAGCGGGACCGTCCTCGGCGTGGTGTGCCAGCTGGGCGGGCAGACGCCCCTCGGCCTGGCCAAGGGCATCGAGGCGGCCGGGTACAACGTGCTGGGCACGAGCCCGGCGGCCATCGACATCGCCGAGGAGCGCGAGCTGTTCTCGCAGCTGCTGAACGCGGCCGAGCTCATCGCGCCTCGTCACGGCACCGCCATCGACGCCGACGAAGCCGTGGTCATCGCCGAGGAGATCGGCTACCCGGTGCTGGTGCGTCCGAGCTTCGTGCTCGGCGGACGCGGCATGGAGATCGTCTACGACACCGCGAGTCTGCGCGACTACTTCGTGCGCACCGCCGGCGAGGTCATCATCGAGCAGGGCAAGCCGCTGCTGGTCGACCGGTTCCTCGACGACGCGATCGAGCTGGACGTCGACGCCCTGTACGACGGGCACGAGCTCTACATCGGCGGTGTCATGGAGCACCTCGAAGAAGCAGGCATCCACTCCGGCGACTCCAGCTGCACCCTGCCGCCGGTCTCCCTCGGACGCAGCGACATCGACCGCGTGCGCAAGGCGACGCTCGCGATCGCCGAGGGCGTCGGAGTCCGAGGGCTCCTCAACGTGCAGTTCGCGATCAGCGCCGGTGTGCTCTACGTCATCGAGGCCAACCCTCGGGCCAGCCGCACCGTGCCCTTCGTCTCGAAGGCGCTCGGGATCCCGCTGGCGAAGGCTGCCAGCCGGATCATGGTCGGGGCGACCATCGCCGAGCTGAAGAGCGAGGGGATGCTGCCGGTCCAGGACGGTTCGCAGGTGCCGCTGGATGCTCCGGTGGCCGTCAAGGAGGCTGTCCTGCCCTTCAAGCGGTTCCGCACTCGCGACGGCAAGACGGTCGACTCCGTGCTCGGCCCGGAGATGCGCTCGACCGGTGAGGTCATGGGCATCGACAAGGACTTCCCGACCGCGTTCGCGAAGAGCCAGGCCGCGGCCTATGGCGGGCTGCCGACGTCCGGCACCGTGTTCATCTCGGTCGCCGACGCCGACAAGCGCGCCGTCATCCTCCCGGCGCACCGGCTGCGCCAGCTCGGCTTCACCCTGGTGGCGACCGAGGGCACGGCGGAGATCCTGTCGCGCAACGGCATCCCGGTGACCGTGGTGGCGAAGTACAGCGACACCCAGGACAGCGGTGAGCGCAACATCGTCGACCTCATCAACGACGGCGAGATCGACATCGTCGTGAACACGCCGTCCGGAGGTGCGGCGCGCGCCGACGGCTACGAGATCCGTGCGGCGGCCGTCGCCGCCGACAAGGCGCTGTTCACGACCATGGCCGTGCTGGGTGCCGCCGTGAGCGGAATGGATGCCGCCGACGAGGGCTTCCAGGTGCGAAGCCTTCAGGAATACGCGATCGATCGGAAGAACGCCCTGTGATCACGAGCTTCGGAGAGCGGACCAGGGCAGCCCTGGCGCAGTACGGCCCGCTGTGCGTCGGCATCGACCCGCACGCGGCGCTGCTGGACGCCTGGGGGCTCGGGCAGAGCGCCGACGGCGTGCGCGAGTTCGGTCTGCGCGTCGTGGAGGCGGCCACTGGTCGTGTCGGCGTCGTGAAGCCGCAGGTGTCGTTCTTCGAACGCTTCGGGTCCGCGGGCTTCGCCGCCCTCGAGGACGTCCTCGCTGCGGCGCGCGCGGCAGGGCTGCTCGTGATCGCCGACGCCAAGCGCGGCGACATCGGCACGACGATGGACGCCTACGCCGCAGCGTGGTTCACCCCAGGCTCGCCGCTGGAGGCCGACGCGCTGACCGTCAACCCCTACCTGGGCGTCGGCGCACTGGACACCACGTTCGAGCTGGCCGCCCGCCATGGCAAGGGCACATTCGTGCTCGTCGCCACGAGCAATCCGGATGCCGCGCCGATCCAGCGCGCAGCGGATGCCGAAGGACGAACGGTCTCCGCTGCGGTCATCGCGGAGGTGTCGTCCCGCAACGCCGCCATCACGCCGGCGGGTGAGTGGGGGAGCAATGGCTTCGTCATCGGCTCCACCGTCGACTGGACCGAGGCCGGGCTGGACGCGTTCACCCCGTCGGCGCCCATCCTCGGACCCGGATTCGGCGCACAGGGCGCAGGTCCTGGCGATCTGCGCATCCGCTACGGCGCTCAGGCCGCTCTGGTGCTGGCGAGCGAGAGCCGCAGCATCCTCTCCGCGGGCCCTGACGCTCTCACCGACGCGATCGGGCGTGCTGCCGAGAGGTATCGGGAGGTGCTCGGTGGCTGAGAAGCGTGCCGTCCCCGACGTGGACCGCGTCGCGGCCGCCCGTCGTGCCGTCGAACGACGTCGGGCCAGGGCAGCGCTCAAGCGCGACCTGACGACCCGGGTCGCTGCTCCCCAGACCGTGCTCGCGAAGGCCGTCGCCGATCCCGAGTCCGTCGCCGGTTCGTTCCGCGTCACCGACTTCCTGATGGCGCTGCCGGCGATCGGAGTCGGCAAGAAGGATCGCATCCTGGAAGAGCTGCACATCTCGCCGGTCAAGCGGCTCGGCGGCCTCGGTATCCGGCAGCGCGAAGCTCTCACGGCCTGGCTCGACGAGCGCTTCCCTCCGCACAGCCCGCGGGCCGGGCGCAGTCGACTGCTGGTCCTCGCCGGCCCCACGGCGGTCGGCAAGGGCACGGTCGCCGCGCACATCCGCGAGGCGCACCCCGAGATCCACCTGTCGGTCTCGGCCACGACGCGCGCACCGCGCCCCGGCGAGGTCGACGGCGTGCACTACTACTTCGTCGACGACGCCGAGTTCGATCGGCTCATCGCGGACGGCGAACTCCTCGAGTACGCCGTCGTGCACAACAAGAGCCGCTACGGCACGCCTCGTGCACCGATCGACGCCGCTCTGGAGGCAGGGAAGACGGTCCTGCTCGAGATCGATCTGCAGGGCGCGCGGCAGGTGCGAGCGGCCGAGCCGTCCGCGACGCTGATCTTCCTGCTCCCGCCGTCCTGGGACGAACTCGTGCACCGACTTGTCGGCCGAGGCACCGAGAACGAGGAGGAGCGCGCCCGTCGCCTGCGCACCGCGAAGGTGGAATTGGCGGCTCAAAGCGAGTTCGATTACCTGATTGTGAACGAGGATGTCTCCTCGGCGGCCCGCGAGGTCGTAGAATTGTCCGAGGCGACTGCGCGCTGAGCATCCTCGCACGCCCGCCGATTCGACTTCGCGACGATCCCGTCGCCTGATCTGGAGGTCCCACCATGGCCGGACACCACACCAACGGAATCATCGACCCGCCCATCGACAACCTGCTCGACCGGGTCGAGTCGAAGTACGAGCTGGTCATCTACGCGTCCAAGCGCGCACGCCAGATCAACGACTACTACTCCGATCTGCACGAGGGCAACCTCTTCGACAACGTGGGTCCGCTCGTGGACTCGTCGGTCGAGGACAAGCCGCTCACGATCGCGCTCCACGAGATCAACGAGGACAAGCTGCGCATCCGTCACGCCGAGTAAGAGCGCGACAGCCTTCATGACCGCACTGCGCCTGTTCACGTCCGAATCCGTCACCGAGGGCCACCCCGACAAGATCTGCGATCAGATCTCCGACAGCATCCTCGACGGCCTGATCGCGAAGGATCCAGACTCTCGCGTCGCGGTGGAGACGCTCGTCACGACGGGCCTCGTGCACGTCGCCGGCGAGATCCGCACCGAAGCCTACGTCGACATCCCCACGATCGTGCGGGATGTGGTCAACGGCATCGGCTACACCTCCAGTGAGACCGGCTTCGACGGTTCGTCCTGCGGTGTGAGCGTCTCCGTGGGGGAGCAGTCCGGCGACATCGCCCATGGCGTCGACCAGGCGCAGGAGCACCGCGACGGCAGTTCGACCGAGGCGCGCGATGCCCTCGGCGCCGGTGATCAGGGCATCATGTTCGGTTTCGCGACCAACGAGACACCGCAGCTCATGCCGATGGCGGGGTGGACGGCTCACCGGATCGCCGAGCGCCTCACCGAGGTGCGCCGCTCGGGTCTGCTGCCGTACCTGCGCCCTGACGGCAAGACGCAGGTCACACTCGGCTACGACGGCTACACGCCGAAGACGGTCGATGCCGTCGTCGTCTCGACTCAGCACCACCCCGACATCTCCCAGGAGGAGCTGCAGGCGCAGGTGCGCGAGCACGTCATCGACCCGGTGCTCGCCTCGACGGGCCTCGACATCCCGTCGGATCTCACCTACTACATCAACCCCGCCGGCCCGTTCGTCACGGGCGGACCCAAGGGGGATGCCGGTCTCACCGGCCGCAAGATCATCATCGACACCTACGGCGGTGCCGCACGTCACGGCGGTGGCGCGTTCAGCGGCAAGGACCCTTCGAAGGTCGATCGCTCCGGCGCCTATGCGATGCGCTGGGTGGCGAAGAACGCCGTCGCCGCGGGTCTCGCAGACCGCATCGAGGTGCAGGTGGCGTACGCGATCGGAGTCGCACGTCCGGTCGGGCTGTACGTCGAGACCTTCGGCACGGGCAGGATCGCCGACGAGGCGATCACGCAGGCGATCACCGATGTCTTCGATCTGAGGCCGCAGGCCATCATCGAGGAGCTCGATCTGCTGCGGCCGATCTACGCCCAGACCGCCGCATACGGCCACTTCGGTCGCGAGCTCCCGAACTTCACCTGGGAGCGGACAGACCGCGCTGAAGAGCTGCGCCGCGCCGCCGGACTCTGATGGCCGCGGAGAGCCGGCGCATCGCGCGCGTGCTCCTGGACTCGCCGCTTCCCCAGTTGGATCGGCTGTTCGACTACGCCCTGCCGGACGAACGGGGTGAGGTCGAACCCGGTGTCCGCGTCAAAGTGCCGCTGCGCACCGCCGGTCGCGTCGTCGACGGCTACATCGTGGAGGTCGACGCGGAGAGCGACGCCGACCGTCCGCTCTCCGAGATCGACACGATCGTCTCGCCGGTCCCCGTGCTGACCGACGCCCTGTATCGGCTCGCCCGTCGAACGGCCGATCGTGCAGCGGGGTCGGCATCCGACATCCTGCGACTGGTCATCCCGAAGCGTCAGGTGCGGGTCGAGAAGGCCTGGGCCGCGGATGCCGAGATCGCAGTACCCTCGCCCGAGGCGCTCGAGAGGGCCGGCGAAGCGATCGACCGGTATGCGGGCCTGCGGGACGTTCTCGACGGCTCGGGCCGCGCCGCCGTCGAGGCGATTCCGGTTCTCGATGACGGAGTACCCGGCTGGACCGGACTCCTGGCCGCCGCTGCCGCCCACACCCTGGCGGCAGGCCGCTCGACGATCATTGTCGTGCCGGACCACCGCGACCTCGACCGCGCGCTCAGCGCGCTCGAAGGGCTCCTTCCGACCGATTCCATCGTCCGGCACGATGCCCGCCAGACCAATCCGGATCGCTACCGCGCGTTCCTGCGGACCCTCGAGGATGCGCCCTGCGTCGTGATCGGCAACCGTTCGGCCGTCTACGCACCTGTGCGGGCAGGTCTCGTGATCGTCTGGGACGACGGGGACCCGCTGCTGTCCGAGCCCCTGGCTCCGTATGTGCACGCGCGCGATGCCGCACTGCTGCGCCAGGAGCAGGAGGGCAGCGCCCTGCTGTTCGCCGGACATACGCGCACCAGCGATGTCGAACGCCTGGTGCAGCTCGGCTGGCTGCAGGACGTGCGCGCAACGAGACGCGTGCTGCCCCGCGTGCAGCTGAGCACGCCACAGGAGCTCGAGCAGGGCAGTGCACGGATGCCGTCGAGTGCGTTCCGCTCGGCTCGCGATGCCGCTGCGGAAGGGCCGGTGCTGATCCAGGTCGCGCGCCCCGGGTTCTCGCCGTCCCTGGTCTGCGCCGACTGCCGAAGGCCCGCCCGCTGTCCGCAGTGCGCCGGTCCGCTCGGCGCGCGCACCCGAGGTGCCGTCCCCGTCTGCGGATGGTGCGGTCGCGCCGCACGCACCTGGACGTGCCCGGAGTGCTCGTCGACCAAGCTGCGCCTCGCATCGTCAGGGAGCGAGAGGACCGCCGATGAACTGGGCCGCGCGTTCCCCGGCATCCGCGTCATCGTGGCGGACGGAACGCACCCCATCGAACGCGTCGACGACAAGCCGAGCCTCGTGGTCGCGACCCGCGGTGCCGAGCCTCTCGCCGACGGCGGATATCGGGCCGTCGTGCTGCTGGACGGCGCGCGGATGCTGCAGGCACCGGATCTGCGCATCGGCGAGTCCTGCCTGCGCTGGTGGTCCAACGCCGCGGCGCTGGCCGCGCCGGGTGCGCCGGTGCATCTGGTCGGCATCCAGGGTCCGGTGGCGGTGTCGTTGGCGACGTGGAACCACTCCGGATACGCCCGCAGCGAGCTGGAGGCTCGCGCCCCCCTGCACATGCCGCCGACGGTCCGTGTCGCGCAATTGGAAGGGACCTCCGACTCGGTGCGCGCCGCGATCGAGGCCGTCCGCGCCCTCGGGGTGCCGTCGGAGGCCGTCCTCGGACCCGTCCCGCTCGCCGACGACGACGGACGCGTGCGAGCGCTCGTCCGCTTCGAGTACGCAGCCGGTTCGGCCGTCGCCACGGCACTGCGCGCCCAGGTGATCGCCGACGGCGTGCAGCGCAGACGCGGCAAGGGCCGCCCCGCGAGGGCGTCGCTCTCACTGCGGCTCGATATCCTCGAACCTGAGATCTGATCCCACCGGAGAACCTTCATGCGCCTCGTCTTCGCCGGCACACCCGCCGTCGCCGTCCCCACTCTGCGGCTGCTCGCAGAGCGCCACGAGATCGTGGCAGTCGTCACGCGTCCTGATGCACCACTGGGACGCAAGCGGGTGCTCACCCCGTCCCCGGTCGCTCTCGCCGCCGAGGAGCTCGGGCTGCCCATCATTAAGGCCGCGCGTCTGGATGCCGAGGCGACCGGGCTGATCGCCGCCGCAGTGCCGCAGCTCGGAGTCATCGTCGCCTACGGCGGGCTGGTCAGGGAACCGTTGCTCTCCACGCCCGATCTCGGCTGGATCAACCTGCACTTCTCGCTCCTGCCTGCGTGGCGCGGTGCCGCACCAGTGCAGCGCGCGCTGATCGCCGGTGACGCAGAGCTCGGTGCCAGCGTCTTCCAGCTCGTCGAGGCACTGGACGCCGGCGACGTCTACGCATCGCGCGTGTTCGACGTGCCCGCGGATGCCACCGCCGATGTCGCACTCGAGGTGCTGGCTGCGGCCGGTGCTCCGCTGACCGCCGAGGTGGTCGATGCGATCGAAGCCGGAACCGCTCGCGCGCAGCCGCAGACCGGCACGGTCACGCATGCGGCCAAGCTCACGCTCGAGGACGGCCTGCTCGATTTCAGCCGTCCGCTGGACGAGGTCCACGCGCGCTTCCGCGGCGTGACCGGCGAGCCGGGTGCGCACACGAGCATCGACGGCGCGCGGCTGAAGATCCTCGACGCTCATCCGGCTGACGACTCGGAGCAGTTGGCACCTGGGGCCATGGTCGGCACGAAGCACGAGGTGCTGATCGGCACCGGGACGACCCCGCTGGCCGTGACGAGGGTGCAGCCGGCAGGCAAGGCGGCGATGGCGGCCGCCGACTGGTGGCGAGGGCGGCGCGAAGGCGAGAGCACGGTGGCCGGATCATGAGCGGTCCGCAGCGCTCATCGCGACGCCCCTCGCGCCCCGGTGGTCACGCGCGGCCGGACCGGAGCGTCCAGGTCGCTCGACGCGTCGCCTACGACGTGATCAGGGCCGTGACGGAGTCGGATGCCTACGCCAACCTGCTCCTGCCCGGGGCGATCACCGAGGCCGGACTCTCCCCGCAGGATGCCGGACTCGCCACCGAATTGACCTATGGGACCCTCCGACGCCGAGGCACGTACGACGCGATCATCTCGTCGGCGGCGGGGCGGGATGCCGCGGAGATCGATACTCCGGTGCTCGACGCCCTCCGGCTCGGCGCGCACCAGCTGCTCGCCACACGGGTCGCGTCGCACGCCGCTGTCAACGAGTCCGTCAACCTCGCCGCCGCGCACAGCCGCGGTGCGGCCGGGTTCGCCAACGCCGTGCTGCGGCGCATCGCCCGTGACACGCCGGGGGAGTGGGAGGAGCGCATCACCGCAGAGGCGCGCTCGGACGACGAACGCCTTGGGCTGCGCACCGCGCATCCTGTCTGGGTGATCAGAGCAATGCGACGCGCCCTCACGGCCGAGGGCCGCGCGGACGAGCTCGAGGCGCTCCTGGAGGCCGACAACGTCTCACCAGAGGTGACGCTCGCCGCGCTTCCGGGGCTCGCGGAGCCCGCCGAGCCTCGACGTCCGTATGCACCGACGGCCTTCGGCGCGCCCGGCGGCGATCCCCACGCCTATCTCGGAGAGTCCGCGGGCGCGGTCCGGGTGCAGGACGAGGGCTCGCAGCTCGTCGCGCTCGCGCTGACGGCGGCGACGCCGATCGACGAGAGCGAGCGCTGGCTCGACCTCTGCGCCGGCCCCGGCGGCAAGACCGCACTGCTGGCCGCGATCGCACAGGCCCACGGCGCGCACCTCGAGGCGAACGAGGTCGTCCCGGCCCGCGCCGGCCTCGTACGAAACGCTCTGCGACCGATTCCGGGTGACGTGCCGGTGCACGTCCAGGACGGACGTGCACTCGCAGCGTCGCGTCCCGCCGAGTTCGATCGCATCCTCGTCGATGCGCCGTGCACCGGTCTGGGCGCGCTGCGCCGCCGACCCGAGGCGCGCTGGCGCAAGACACCGGCCGACGTCGCCGACCTCACCGGTCTGCAGAAGGAGCTGCTCGTCGCAGCGGCCGATGCGCTGCGCCCCGGGGGCGTCGTCGCGTACGTGACGTGCTCGCCGCATCTCGCCGAGACGACGGGCGTGGTGTCGGAGGTCCTCCGTGAACGCGACGATCTCGTCGAGCTCGACGCGCGCGCCGTGATCGCCGGAATCAGTCGGTCGCCGATCGATCTCGCATCCGACGGCTCCGGCCGGGTGCAGCTGTGGCCGCATCGCCACGGCACAGACGCCATGTTCCTCGCGCTGCTGCAGCGCGCCGAGAAGGGATCCCGATGACCACGCTCCCAGACGCCCCGCGCATCAACCCCAGCATCCTGGCAGCCGATTTCGTCAACATGCAGGCGGAACTGGCCCGCATCGCTACGGCCGACTTCGTCCACGTCGACGTCATGGACAACCACTTCGTCCCCAACCTGACGTTCGGCCCGCAGATGGTCGAGCGCATCCAGGCCACGAGTCCTGTGCCACTCGACGTGCACCTGATGATCAGCGACCCCGACCTCTGGGCTCCGGAGTACGCGGAGCTGGGTGCTGCCAGTGTGACGTTCCATCTGGAAGCGGCACACGAACCGATCGCTCTGGCACGTCGCCTGCGCAGCATCGGAGCCCGCGTCGGCATCGCGATCAAGCCCGGCACTTCGGGGGATCAGCTCTATGACATCCTCGACGAGTTCGACCAGGTCCTCGTGATGACCGTCGAGCCCGGCTTCGGAGGCCAGGGCTTCATGCCCGAGACGATGCCGAAGCTGCGCGCGCTGGTGGACGAAGCGCGCCGACGCGGATCGAACGTCTGGTTCCAGGTCGACGGCGGCATCTCGGCCGCGACGATCGACCAGGCCGCCGCCGCCGGAGCCGACACCTTCGTCGCCGGTTCCGCCGTTTACGGCGCGGAGAACATCGAGGACGCCATCACAGGGCTCAGGGACCTCGCGCGAGCCGCTAGCCTGGAATCGTGAAGACTTTCGACGAGCTGTTCGCCGAGCTCCGTATCAAGGCCGAGACCCGACCAGAGGGATCGGGTACCGTCGCGGAGCTCGACGGCGGCGTGCACACGATCGGCAAGAAGATCGTCGAGGAGGCCGCCGAGGTCTGGATGGCCGCGGAGTACGAATCCGACGACGCCGCTGCCGAGGAGATCTCGCAGCTGCTGTACCACGTGCAGGTCATGATGATCGCGAAGGGACTGAGCCTCGAGGATGTCTACCGACATCTCTGAGCCGCTCCGCCCTCTCGCACTCCTCGACCGAAAGACCCCCATGCTGCGCATCGCCGTTCCCAACAAGGGCTCGCTGTCCGAGACAGCCGCCGAGATGCTCGCTGAAGCCGGTTACGCCGGCCGACGCGACTCCAAGACTCTGCACGTCATCGACGCCGAGAACGACGTCGAGTTCTTCTTCCTGCGCCCACGCGACATCGCCACCTACGTCGCCTCCGGCGCGCTGGACGTCGGCATCACCGGACGCGATCTGCTCAAGGACGTGCCCCAGCAGGCGCGTGAGATCCAGGCGCTCGGTTTCGCCCACTCCACGTTCCGCTTCGCGGCACCTCCGGGAGCGTTCCACGGCATCGAGGATCTCGCCGGTGTGCGGGTCGCTTCGGCCTACCCCGGTCTCGTCGACGCCTTCCTGCGCGAGCACGGCGTCGAGGCGGAGCTCGTCCCGCTGGACGGCGCCGTCGAGTCGGCTGTGCGCCTCGGCGTGGCCGACGCCATCGCCGACGTTGTGGAGACCGGCACGACGCTCCGACAGGCCGGCCTGGAGATCTTCGGCCCCGTCATCATCGAGTCCGAGGCCGTGCTGATCAGTCGCCCCGGCGACGCCGACGGCACCGAGACTCTGCTCCGACGTCTGCGCGGCGTGATCGTCGCCCGCCGGTACGTGCTGCTCGATTACGACCTGCCGGCCGACCTCGTCGACCAGGCCGTCGCGATCACGCCGGGGCGCGAGTCTCCGACGATCTCGTCGCTGAAGGACCCGACCTGGGTCGCCGTGCGCGTGATGATCCCCCGCAAGGGCGTCAACCAGGTGATGGACGCGCTCTACGCGCTCGGTGCGCGCGCGCTGCTGGTCACCGCGATCCACGCCGCGAGGCTCTGATGGCTCTCGCGAGCCGGGTGATCCCGTGCCTCGACGTCGCGGCAGGTCGCGTCGTTAAGGGCGTGAACTTCGAGAACCTGCGCGACATGGGCGACCCGGTCGAGTTGGCGGCGCACTACGCGGAACAGGGCGCCGACGAGATCACCTTCCTCGACGTCACAGCCACCGTCGACGCGCGCACCACGACCTATGACGTGGTGCAGCGCACGGCCGAGCAGGTCTTCGTGCCGCTGACCGTCGGCGGGGGAGTGCGCAGCGTCGACGACGTCGCACGACTGCTCGCGGTCGGTGCGGACAAGATCGGTGTCAACTCCGCCGCCATCGCGCGCCCCGAGCTCGTGGGCGAGATCGCCGACCGGTTCGGCGCGCAGGTGCTCGTGCTCTCGCTCGACGTCAAGCGCTCACCCACGACGCCCTCCGGCTTCGTCGTCACCACCCACGGCGGACGCACGGAGACCACCCTGGACGCGCTCGAATGGGCCCGCGAGGCCACCGAGCGCGGGGCAGGGGAGCTGCTGGTCAACTCGATCGACGCCGACGGCACCCAGGACGGTTTCGACCTCGAGCTCGTGCGCCTCATGCGCGAAGTCGCCGCCGTGCCGGTGATCGCGTCGGGCGGTGCGGGCAAGGCATCCGACTTCGCTCCTGCGATCAAGGCCGGAGCGGATGCCGTGCTCGCCGCGAGCGTGTTCCACACCGGAGCCCTCACGGTCGGCGATGTGAAGGACGCATTGCGCGCCGAGGGGGTGCTGGTCCGATGAGCGACGTGGAAGAGCGCATCGCTCAGGTCGCCTTCAACGCCGACGGCCTCGCGCCCGTCATCGTCCAGCAGTGGGACACTCTCGAAGTGCTGATGCTCGCATGGATGGACGCCGAGGCGCTGCGCCGCACCCTCACGGAAGGCCGTGCGACCTACTGGTCCCGCTCGCGGCAGGAGTACTGGCGCAAGGGCGACACCTCGGGCAACACGCAACTGGTCCACGGCGCGCGACTCGACTGCGACGGCGACGCGATCCTCTTGCAGGTGCACCAGAACGGCCCCGCGTGCCACACCGGGACGCGGACCTGCTTCGATACGACGGACCTGGAGCCCGTTCCGGCGGCGGACGCATGAGCCTCGCCGGACGCGGACGCTCCATCGCGGTCCTCGGCTTCCTCGCCGCGGGCGGCGCAGGGGTGCTCTCCTCGACGCAGACCTGGCTCATCGCCGCGCGCCACGACGCCGCCGAGCCGATCCTCGTCACCGGCGCGCAGGCTCTTCCCCTGCTCACCCCGCTCAGCCTCGCCGTTCTTGCGCTGGCGGCCGTGCTCGCGATCGTCGGGCCGGTGCTGCGGTACGTGCTCGCCGCCCTGGGCGCAGCCATCGGCATCCTGCTGGGCTGGTCGACGCTCGACCTGCTGGTGAATCGTCCGCTCAGCGCGGTGGCGGCGACGGTCACCGAACTGACGGGCCTCGCCGGCGACGCGGCGATCGCCGACCTCGTGGATGCGGTCCAACCCACGGCATGGCCGGTGATCGCTCTTATCGGATGGGTTGTGCTGATCGCCGGCGCCGTCTTCGTCGTGCTCACGGCGCGCGGCTGGAAGTCCGGCGGCCGACGCTTCCGCACCGACGCGGATGCGACGAAGGCATCCGGCCCTGTCGACGCGATCGATTCCTGGGACGAGCTGTCGCGCGGAACCGACCCGACGCGCTGAGACCGATAGACTGACGAAGCCCGCCATCGACCCGGAGGAATCCCCATGAGCAACGCCATCGCAGACCCCGGCCACGGACACTCGCCTGCCGCCTGGACCGCTGTCGTGGTCATGCTGATCGGCGTCGCCGCCGGCACTGTCGCGTTCTGCTTCGAGCAGCCGCTGTTCGTCTGGATCTCGGTCGGCGTCATCGTCATCGGCGCACTCCTCGGCTGGATCCTCGCGAAGGCCGGTTACGGCGTGAAGGGCCCCAAGTACTCGCCGAAGGCGCACTAATGGTGCTCGCCGACCTCACGGCCGGCGCTGTCGAAGACGCCGAGCGTCGTGCGCTGACGCGGCCGCTCGCCGACGTCGAGAACGCCGCACTGGCTGGTCCGGCTGCGAAGGACGCCCGCGCGGCGCTCGCCCCGGCATCCCGCGTCAAGATCATCGCCGAGGTCAAGCGCGCCAGCCCGTCACGCGGCGCTCTCGCCGAGATCCCCGACCCGGCGCACCAGGCATCGCTGTACGAGACCGGCGGCGCATCCGCGATCAGCGTGCTGACCGAGGAGCGCCGGTTCGGCGGAAGCCTCGCCGATCTCGAGGCCGTCACGGCCGCCGTGTCGCTTCCCGTGCTGCGCAAGGACTTCATCGCGACGCCCTACCAGGTGTTCGAGGCACGAGCGGCAGGAGCAGACCTCGCGCTTCTGATCGTCGCCGGACTCGAGCGCCCGGTGCTCAGCGAGCTGTTCGACCTCATCACCCAGCTCGGGATGACTCCGCTGGTCGAGACGCACTCCGCCGATGAGATCTCGGTGGCCGTCGATCTCGGTGCTCCGCTCATCGGCGTCAATGCCCGCGACCTGAAGACCCTCGAGCTCGACCGCGACCTGTTCAGCCGCATCGCGCACCTGATCCCCGACGGGACGACGAAGATCGCCGAGTCCGCGGTGCTCTCGCCCGAGGACGTCGCGCACTATCGTGGCGCCGGCGCGGATGTCGTGCTGATCGGCGAGGCGCTCGTCACCGGGGACCCCGTCGCCACCCTGCACCGTTTTCTGGAGGTCGGATAAGTGAGTCTGCGCGATCAGCCAGGACCGTTCTTCGGCGAGTTCGGCGGCCGGTACATGCCGGAGTCCCTCATCGCCGCGATCGACGAACTCACCGTCGCCTACGAGCAGGCGATCGCCGATCCGGCGTTCCGCGCCGAGCTGGCGCACCTGCTCAGCAGCTACGCCGGTCGCCCGTCGGCGCTGACCGAGGTTCAGCGCTTCGCCGAGCACGCCGGGGGAGCGCGGATCTTCCTCAAGCGCGAGGATCTGAACCACACCGGCAGCCACAAGATCAACAATGTGCTGGGGCAGGCGCTGCTCACCCGCCGTCTCGGAAAGACCCGCGTGATCGCGGAGACCGGTGCGGGCCAGCACGGCGTCGCGACCGCAACAGCGGCTGCCCTGTTCGGCCTGGACTGCACAATCTACATGGGCGAGGTCGACACCGAGCGTCAGGCGCTCAACGTCGCCCGTATGCGTCTGCTCGGCGCCGAGGTCGTCCCCGTCAAGACCGGTTCGCGCACCCTCAAGGATGCGATCAACGACGCCTACCGCGACTGGGTGGCCACCGTCGAGACGACGAACTACATCTTCGGCACCGCGGCTGGCCCGCACCCGTTCCCCGCGATGGTGCGCGACTTCCAGAAGATCATCGGCGAAGAGGCGCGCGAGCAGCTGCTCGAAACGGCCGGTCGGCTGCCGGATGCCGTGGTCGCCTGCGTCGGCGGAGGCTCCAACGCGATCGGCATGTTCGACGCGTTCCTGGACGACGAAGCGGTCAAGCTCTACGGCGTCGAGGCGGCCGGTGACGGCGTCGACACGCTCCAGCACGCGGCATCCATCGAACGCGGACGCCCCGGCGTCCTGCACGGCGCGCGCACCTACGTGCTTCAGGACGAGGACGGGCAGACGGTCGAATCGCACTCCATCTCGGCCGGGCTCGACTATCCGGGCGTCGGACCGGAGCATTCGTGGCTCGCGGACATCGGGCGCGCCGAGTACATCCCGGCGACCGATGACGAGGCCATGCAGGCTCTGCGGCTGCTGAGCCGGACCGAGGGGATCATCCCGGCGATCGAGTCCGCGCACGCGCTGGCCGGTGCCATCCGCATCGGTCGCGAGCTCGGACCTGACGGCCTGATCGCCGTGTGCCTGTCCGGCCGCGGCGACAAGGACATGGACACCGCAGCCCGATACTTCCAGCTGTACGACGAGGAGTCCGGCGCATGAGCCGTGTCGAAGACGCCATCCGGCGCGCGCACGAGGCCGGACGCGGTGCCTTCATCGGCTACCTCCCGGTGGGTTACCCCGATCTCGACACCAGCGTCAAGGCGGCGATCACGCTCGCCGAGAACGGCGTCGACGTCATCGAACTCGGTCCGCCCTACAGCGACCCCGTCATGGACGGCCCCCTGATCCAGGAGGCCACCCAAGCGGCCCTCGCCGCCGGGTACCGCACGAAGGACCTCTTCACGGCGCTGCGTGCGATCACCGCGGCCACCGACGTGCCGGTCGTTGTCATGACGTACTGGAACCCTGTCGTGCAGTACGGCGTCGACCGCTACGCCGACGACCTGCTCGCCGCGGGCGCCTCGGGGCTCATCACGCCCGACATCACGCCGGAGGCCGCGGCCGAGTGGATCGCGGCGAGCGAGCGGACCGGACTCGACCGCATCTTCCTCGCAGCTCCCACATCGACCGATGAGCGGCTCGATCTCGTGTCCTCCTCGTCGACGGGGTTCATCTACACGGTCTCGACGATGGGCATCACGGGGGAGCGCGCCGAGCTCGACAAGGCCGCGCGCACTCTCGTCGCCCGCCTGCGCGAGCACGGCGACAACCGCGCCTGCGTCGGCATCGGGATCTCCACGGCCGCGCAGATCGCCGGCGTGCTCGAGTACGCCGATGGCGCGATCGTCGGCACCGCGCTCGTGCGCGCGCTCCGAGACGGCGGCCTGGACGGCCTCGCCGCCACGACACGCGCCCTGGCAGCCGGAACTCCGCTGTCCACCAGCTCCGACCAGAGAAACTAGAATCGCACTCATGTCCCTCGCGCTCTCCAGCACACTGACCGGCGTGCTCACCAGCATCCCGAGCCCGCCCGAGAACACGTTCTCGATCGGGCCGGTGACGATCTACTATTACGCGCTCTGCATCATCGCCGGCATCATCGCCGCGACGCTGATGACCAACCACCGCCTCACCAAGCGCGGCGCTGAGCCCTGGATCGTGATCGACATCGTGATCATCGCGGTTCCGCTGGCGATCATCGCGGCCCGGTTCTACCACGTCTTCACCCACCCGAACGACTACTTCGGCGAGGGCATCAACACGTGGAATCCCTTCCAGCCCGGTTCCATCTGGGCGATCTGGGAGGGCGGCATCGCCATCTACGGTGCGCTCATCGGCGGTGCGATCGGCGCATGGCTCGGCTGCCGTTGGACGAAGATCCGGTTCTGGAGCTTCGCGGACGCGCTGGCCCCCGGTCTGCTGCTGGCGCAGGCGCTCGGGCGGTTCGGCAACTGGTTCAACCACGAGCTGTTCGGTCTGCCGACCGACGTCCCGTGGGGACTCGAGATCGAATCCGACAACCCGGCGTTCCCCCCTGGACTCGCCGATGGCACGCTGTTCCACCCGACCTTCCTCTACGAGGTCATCTGGAACGGCATCGGCGTCCTCGTGCTGCTGTGGCTCGGCCGCAACCTCTACTTCCAGTGGGGTCGTCTGTTCGCCGTCTATCTGATCTGGTACAGCGCCGGTCGCATCGTCTGGGAGTCCATCCGGATCGACCCGAGCGAGATCATCCTCGGCCTGCGCAGCAATGTCTGGGCGGCCATCATCGGCGTCGTCGTCGGCATCGTGATCCTCATCGTCCAGACGCGCCGTCACCCCGGTCGCGAGAGCTCGGTGTACCAGCCCGGCTACAGCCGGAAGGATGTCGACGCTGATGTACAATCGCAGGACAATCCCTCTGACTTCGTCGACGTGAGCGAGCCTCCGGCCGAAGAGGTCACCGCAGGAGCCACCGCCACAAGCACCGCTCCCACGAACGAGGCAGGCGCCCGATAAAGCCGCCTTGTAGCGGGAGATCCATTGCACTGAACGAGCGGGCCGACGTCGTCCCCGGTGTCACTTGAATATCTGAGGACGGTAACTGGTGTACTTCCAGCCTCCCTACGGCGCCTCCGGCGCCTACCCCCCGAAGCAGGGCATGTACAACCCGGCGTTCGAGAAGGACGCCTGTGGTCTTGCCATGGTCGCCACGCTCCGTGGAACGCCCGGCCACGACATCATCCAGCAGGCGCTCGAAGCCCTGCGCAACCTGGAGCACCGCGGCGCGATCGGCTCGGATGCCGGCACCGGAGACGGCGCGGGCATCCTGACCCAGATGCCCGACGAGTTCCTCCGTGCTGTGGCAGGATTCGACCTTCCCCCGGTCGGCGAATACGCCGTCGGACTCGCCTTCCTCCCGCTGCACGCGGGGGAGCGACGCACCCAGAAGGCCGGCGTCGAGAAGATCGCCCGCGAAGAAGGCCTCACGGTCCTGGGCTGGCGCGTCGTCCCCACGGCCAACGAGCACCTCGGCAAGCTCGCCGACGAGGCGCGCCCCGCCTTCGAGCAGCTCTTCGTCGCCCGCCCCGCCGCCGGCGACGCATCCACGCTGTCCGGCATCGAGCTGGACCGTGTCGCCTACCGGCTGCGCAAGCGCGCCGGACATGAGATCGGCGCCTACTTCGTCTCGCTCTCCAGCCGCACGCTCGGCTACAAGGGCATGGTGACGACGCTGCAGCTCGAGCCGTTCTACCCCGACCTGCAGGACGAGCGTTTCGCCAGCGAGCTCGCCGTCGTGCACTCGCGCTACTCCACCAACACGTTCCCGTCGTGGCCGCTTGCGCAGCCGCTGCGGATGCTCGCGCACAACGGCGAGATCAACACCGTCGGCGGCAACCGCAACTGGATGCGCGCCCGCCAGTCGCAGCTCGAGTCAGAGCTCCTCGGTGACATTCGCCCGCTGCTGCCCATCTGCACGGATGGCGCCAGCGACTCGGCGTCCTTCGACGAGGTCCTCGAACTGCTCACGCTCACGGGCCGCAGCCTCCCGCACGCCATCCTGATGATGGTGCCGGAGGCCTACGAGAAGCAGACCGACATCTCACCGGAACTGCGCGCGTTCTACGAGTACCACTCGAACCAGATGGAGCCGTGGGACGGACCGGCCGCGCTGATCTTCACAGACGGCACCCTGGTCGGTGCCACGCTGGACCGCAACGGCCTGCGTCCAGGACGCTGGACGGAGACGACGGACGGTCTGGTCGTCATCGGCTCCGAGACCGGCGTCCTCGAGTTCGAGCCGGAGCGCATCAAGCGCCGCGGTCGTCTGCAGCCGGGCAAGATGTTCGTCGTCGACACGGCCGCCGGCCGCATCGTCGAGGATGCCGAGATCAAGCAGCAGCTGGCCGCACTGCACCCGTGGCAGGAGTGGCTCGACGAGGGCTCCGTCCGGCTGGCAGATCTGCCGGAGCGCGAGCACATCGTGCATCCGCCGGCATCCATCACCCGCCGTCAGCGCACGTTCGGCTACACCGAGGAAGAGGTGCGGATCCTGCTGACCCCGATGGGGCAGAACGGAGCCGAGCCGCTCGGTGCCATGGGATCCGACACTCCGATCGCCGTCCTGAGCGAGCGTCCTCGGCTGCTGTTCGACTACTTCACGCAGCAGTTCGCGCAGGTGACGAACCCGCCGCTGGACTCGATCCGCGAAGAAGTCGTCACGAGCCTCAGGCTGGGCCTCGGCCCCGAGCGCAACCTCCTCAGCTGGGGTCCGGAGCACGCCCACACGGTGACGCTCGACTTCCCGGTCATCGACAACGACGAACTGGCCAAGATCCGTCACATCGACAAGGCCATGGACGCTCGCCGGTCCGTGACGATCCGTGGTCTCTACCACTTCGACGCCGGGCCGCAGTCGCTTCCCGCCCGCATCGCGGAGATGTGCGCCGAAGTGGATGCCGCGATCGAGGAGGGCGCCGAGTTCGTGATCCTGTCGGATCGCGACTCCAACAAGGACCTCGTCCCGATCCCTTCGCTGCTGATGGTCTCCGCCATCCATCACCACCTCATCCGGCGTGAGAACCGCATGAAGGTGGGGCTCATCGTCGAAGCCGGCGATGTCCGCGAAGTGCACCACGTCGCCACGCTCATCGGCTACGGCGCGTCCGCTGTGAACCCGTACCTCGCCATGGAGACGGTGGAGCACCTCGTCCGGACCGGATTCATCACCGGCATCTCACCCGAGAAGGCCGTGCGCAACCTGATCTACGCGCTCGGCAAGGGCGTGCTGAAGATCATGTCGAAGATGGGCATCTCCACGGTGTCGTCGTACGCGGGCGCCCAGGTGTTCGAAGCCGTCGGCCTCAGCCAGGAGTTCATCGACGCGTACTTCACCGGCACCGAGACGAAGCTCGGCGGCATCGGCGTCGATGAGGTCTACACCGAGAATCAGGCCCGTCACGACTACGCCTACCCCGAGGACGCCGCGGCACGCGCTCATGAGCGCCTGTGGACCGGTGGCGAGTACCAGTGGCGCCGCGACGGTTCGCCGCACCTCTTCAACCCGGAGACCGTCTTCCGTCTCCAGCACTCGACCCGCACCCGCCGCTACGACATCTTCCGCGAGTACACCAAGCTCGTCGACGATCAGGCGGCCGAGCTGAAGACCCTCCGCGGGCTCTTCTCGCTGCGCACCGATCATCGCAAGCCGATCCCGCTCGACGAGGTCGAGCCGGTGAGCGAGATCGTCAAGCGCTTCTCGACGGGAGCCATGAGCTACGGCTCGATCTCGCGCGAGGCGCACGAGACGCTGGCGATCGCGATGAACAGCATCGGCGCCAAGTCGAACACGGGCGAGGGCGGCGAAGAGCCGGACCGTCTCGTGGACCCGGAGCGGCGCAGCTCGATCAAGCAGGTCGCCTCTGGCCGCTTCGGCGTGACCAGTCAGTACCTCACCGAGGCGGATGACATCCAGATCAAGCTCGCCCAGGGTGCCAAGCCCGGTGAGGGCGGCCAGTTGCCGCCTGGCAAGGTGTACCCCTGGGTCGCGCGCACTCGTCACGCGACCGCCGGGGTCGGGCTCATCTCGCCTCCGCCGCATCACGACATCTACTCGATCGAAGACCTCAAGCAGCTGATCTTCGACCTGAAGCGCGCCAACCCCGAGGCCCGTATCCACACCAAGCTCGTCAGCCAGTCCGGCATCGGTGCGGTATCGGCGGGCGTCGCGAAGGCGCTGAGCGATGTCATCCTGGTCTCCGGACACGACGGCGGAACGGGTGCGAGCCCCCTGAACTCGCTCAAGCACGCCGGTACCCCGTGGGAGCTCGGTCTCGCCGAGACGCAGCAGACGCTGATGCTCAACGGCATGCGCGACCGCGTGGTGGTCCAGGTCGACGGCCAGCTCAAGACCGGTCGCGACGTGGTCATCGGCGCACTGCTCGGTGCGGAGGAGTTCGGCTTCGCCACGGCTCCGCTGGTCGTGAGCGGATGCATCATGATGCGCGTCTGCCACCTCGACACGTGCCCTGTGGGCGTCGCGACGCAGAACCCGGTGCTCCGGGAGCGCTTCACGGGCAAGCCCGAATTCGTCGTGAACTTCATGGAGTTCATCGCCGAAGAGGTGCGTGAGATCCTCGCCGAACTCGGTTACCGCTCGCTGGACGAGATCATCGGACGCAGCGACCTCATCGAGACCAACGCCGCGATCGAGCACTGGAAGGCCGACGGGCTGGACCTGTCGCCGATTCTCGAAGGACCGGTCTTCCCGGCATCCGAGCCCCGACGTAGCGGACGCGAGCAGGATCATGAGCTGGACGCGCACTTCGACGTGCAGCTCATCGAGATGGCGCAGGAGGCGCTCGAAGACGGATCTCCCGTGCTCATCGAGCTGCCGATCCGCAACACCGAGCGGGCGGTCGGCACGATGCTGGGCCACGAGGTCACCTCGCGGTACGGCGCCGCAGGCCTGGCCCGCGAGACGATCGACGTCACCCTGACGGGAACCGCCGGGCAGTCGCTCGGCGCGTTCATGCCCTCCGGTATCGCGCTGCGCCTGGAAGGCGACGCGAACGACTACGTCGGCAAGGGGCTGTCGGGCGGTGACATCACCATCCGTCCGCCGCGCGGCGCGACGATCGTGCCTCAGGAGAACGTGATCGCCGGCAATGTCATCGGCTACGGCGCCACGAGCGGGACCATCTTCATCTCGGGTGTCGTCGGCGAGCGGTTCCTGGTGCGCAACTCCGGAGCCACGGCTGTCGTCGAGGGCGTCGGAGACCACGCTCTGGAGTACATGACCGGTGGTCTGGCCGTGATCCTCGGCACGACGGGGCGCAACCTCGGCGCGGGGATGTCGGGCGGTATCGCCTACGTCCATGCGCTGCGCACCGACAAGATCAACGCACAGTCCCTGGACAGCGGCGAACTGCGTCTCGAGCAGCTCGATCGCGCCGACCTCGAAGTGCTGCGGAGTCTGCTGACCGAGCACGTCGAGCGCACGGCATCCCCCCTGGCGGCAGAGATGCTCGCCGACTTCGACACCGTCGCGAACGAGTTCGTCAAGGTGCTGCCGCGCGATTTCGCTGCGGTTCAGAACATGCGCCAGGAGGCGGAGCAGGCCGGGCTCGACCCGGACGGCGACGTCATCTGGAACCGGATCCTGGAGGTGACAGGTGGCTGACCCCAAGGGCTTTCTGAAGGTGACGGAGCGCGAGCTGCCTGCTCGTCGTCCCGTCCCGGTGCGGATCATGGACTGGAAAGAGGTCTACGAACCGGGCGACCAGGCGGTGCTGCGCCGTCAGGCCGGCCGCTGCATGGACTGCGGTGTGCCGTTCTGCCACTCCGGATGCCCGCTGGGCAACCTGATCCCGGAGTGGAACGATCTCACCTGGCGCGGCGAGGGACGCTCGGCGATCGAGCGCCTGCACGCGACGAACAACTTCCCGGAGTTCACCGGCCGGCTGTGTCCTGCCCCCTGCGAGAGCTCGTGCGTGCTCGGCATCAATCAGCCGGCTGTGACGATCAAGCAGGTCGAGGTGTCGATCATCGACGAGGCGTTCTCGCACGGCTGGGTCGAGGCCGAGCCGCCGGAGCGTCTGACCGGCAAGACCGTCGCCGTGGTCGGCTCCGGGCCTGCGGGGCTCGCGGCGGCTCAGCAGCTGACGCGCGCCGGTCACACCGTCGCCGTGTTCGAGCGCGACGACCGCATCGGCGGTCTGCTGCGCTACGGCATCCCCGACTTCAAGATGGAGAAGAGCCACGTCGAGGCGCGCCTTCGCCAGATGCAGGAGGAGGGCACACGCTTCCGCGCCGGTGTCGAGATCGGCAAGGACATCAGCTGGGCCGATCTGCGTGCCAGGTACGACGCGGTCGTGATCGCCACCGGCTCGACGGTTCCCCGTGACCTGGCCATTCCCGGCCGCGACCTCGACGGCGTGCACTTCGCGATGGAGTACCTCGTCGAGTCGAACCGCGCGGTCGCCGGAGACAAGGTCGCCAACCAGATCACGGCGGAGGGCAAGCACGTCATCGTGATCGGCGGCGGTGACACCGGAGCCGACTGCATCGGCACAGCGCACCGTCAGGGCGCGCTCAGCGTCACGAACCTCGCCATCGGTCGCCAGCCGGGCGACACGCGTCCCGACCACCAGCCGTGGCCGATGATGCCGACGGTCTTCGAGGTGTCGTCCGCGCACGAGGAGGGCGGCGAACGGATGTATCTCGCATCGACCGTCGAGTTCCTGTCCAATGACGCCGGCGAGGTGCGCGCGCTGCGTGTCGCCGAGACCGAGTTCGTCGACGGACGCCGCGTGCCCAAGAGCGGCACCGAGCGCGAGATCCCCGCGGACCTCGTCCTGATCGCGATGGGCTTCACCGGCCCTGAGCAGGACGGCTACACCGAGGAGACTCGTCCGCAGGTGACCGACCGCGGGAACTTCCGGCGCGATGACTCCTACGAGTCGACGATCCCCGGTGTGTTCGTGGCCGGTGACGCTGGTCGCGGGCAGTCGCTCATCGTGTGGGCGATCGCCGAGGGACGCGCCGCTGCGGCGAGCGTGGACCGCTTCCTGATGGGCGAGACGGTGCTGCCTGCACCGGTGCGTCCGACGGATGTCGCGATCGGCCTGCAGCCCGCGTAGGCTGACTGCGGCACCGTCGCCAGTTCTATTCCTCTTCTACCCTGGAGACTTCTGTTGAGACGCGCGAAAATCGTCGCCACCCTCGGTCCCGCCACGAGTTCCTATGAGAACGTGCGGGCCATCATCGAAGCCGGAGTGGACGTCGCCCGACTGAACCTCAGCCACGGCGACTACTCCGTTCACGACGCCAACTACGCCAACGTGCGTCGCGCAGCCGACGACGCAGGCAAGGCTGTGGCCGTGCTCGTCGACCTGCAGGGCCCGAAGATCCGTCTCGGCAAGTTCGAGGCGGGCCCCTACGAGCTCGAGGTGGGTGACATCTTCAAGATCACCACAGAGGACATCATCGGAAACCGCGAGATCTGCGGTACGACGTTCAAGGGTCTCCCGCAGGACGTCAAGCCGGGAGACTTCCTCCTCATCGACGACGGCAAGGTCCGCGTCGAGGTCGTCGAGACCGACGGCACCGTCGTCACGACGAAGGTCATCGTCGCCGGCGCCGTGTCGAACAACAAGGGCATCAACCTCCCGGGCGTCGCGGTCAACGTCCCCGCGCTGAGCGAGAAGGACGAGGCGGATCTCCGCTGGGGTCTGAAGATCGGCGCCGACCTCATCGCGCTGTCCTTCGTCCGCAACGCCTCCGATGTCGTTCGCGTGCATGAGATCATGGCGGAGGAGGGCGTCCGCGTCCCCGTGATCGCCAAGATCGAGAAGCCGCAGGCCGTCGACAACCTCGAGGAGATCGTCGACGCTTTCGACGGCATCATGGTCGCTCGTGGCGACCTGGGCGTCGAACTGCCCCTCGAGGCCGTTCCGATCGTTCAGAAGCGCGCGGTCGAGCTCGCCCGCCGCAACGCGAAGCCGGTCATCGTCGCGACGCAGATGCTCGAGTCGATGATCTCCAGCCCGGTGCCGACGCGCGCCGAGACCAGCGACGTCGCCAACGCCGTCCTCGACGGCGCGGACGCTGTCATGCTGTCGGGCGAGACGAGCGTGGGGGAGTACCCCATCGTGGTCGTGGAGACCATGGCGCGCATCGTCGCCTCGACCGAGGAGCACGGTCTGGAGCGCATCGCGCCGCTCACCAACAAGCCGAAGACCCAGGGTGGAGCGATCACGCTCGCCGCTCTCGAGGTCGCCGAGTTCGTCGATGCGAAGTTCCTGTGCGTGTTCACGCAGTCGGGCGACTCCGCACGCCGGCTGTCGCGGCTGCGCTCGCGCATCCCGATGATCGCGTTCACGCCGGAGCCCGGCATCCGCCGTCGTATGGCGCTCACCTGGGGCATCCGTTCGAACCTCGTAGAGGTCGTCCAGCACACCGACCTGATGTTCCACCAGGTCGACGAGTACCTGCTGGGCAACGGCCTCGCCGCCGAGGGCGACAAGGTCGTCGTGATCTCCGGATCCCCCCCAGGACTCATCGGCTCGACGAACGACATCCGCGTCCACAAGGTCGGGGATGCCGTCGGCGGCGCCGCTCCGATCT
Organism: Microbacterium sp. M; assembly: GCF_045181065.1. GTDB lineage: Bacteria > Actinomycetota > Actinomycetes > Actinomycetales > Microbacteriaceae > Microbacterium. Next base: position 1,984,765 of record NZ_CP173721.1, read on the forward strand.
ACAAGGCCGCAGGGGTCTGATGCGCGGCATCGAGGGGAGCGGGGTCGAGATCCCGCTCCCCTCGATGGTGCTCCGATGAAGCGCCTCCTGCGCAGAGCGGGCTGGTGGATCCGCGACTACGCGTATGCGATCGCGTGGCAGGCGCGAGCCGCCGTCGATCGCACCGATCCCGCGTCGTTCGCCGACGGATCGCGTGCGCCGATCATCGTGCTCCCGGGCGTCTACGAGACGTGGCAGTTCATGCGCCCGCTCGTCGCGGCGATGCACGAGCTCGGGCACCCGGTGCACGTCGTCAAAGCGCTGCATCGCAATCGCCGACCGATCGTCGAGCTCGCGAAGGATGTCACTGCATTTCTCGCGGAGGCCGACCTGCGGGATGCGATCATCGTCGCGCACAGCAAGGGCGGTCTGGCCGGCAAGCTCGCCATGGCAGGCCCGGAGGGCACGAGGGTGCGCTCGATGCTGGCCATCGCGACGCCGTTCGGTGGATCACGCTACGCGCGCATCATGCCGTGGCGAACGCTGCGCGCGTTCTCGCCGCTCGACCCGGACATCATCGAGCTCGCCCGTCAACAGGAGGCGAACGCCAGGATCGTCTCGGTCTATCCGCGCTTCGATCCGCACATCCCCGAGGGCAGTGAGCTCCCGGGGGCGAAGAACGTGCCTCTCGACGCCGGCGGGCACTTCTGGGTGCTCGAGCATCCTCGTGTTCTTGCCGAGCTCGCGGAACTCGCGGACTGAGAGCCGCCCGACCACGACCGACCACGCTGAGCCTGTCTGATCGCGGACCAGGCGCATTGTGACCATTCGCGTGGGTGCGGACATTATGAAGTGTGAGGGATGATTCGGACGAGGTCGTGTGGGCGTCGGTGCTGTCCGGCGACATTCGCCAGTACGGCACGATCTGGGATCGCCACCGCGATCGTGTGCACCGCCATCTGATCGCAAGTGGCAACACCTCCAGCAACTCGGAGGATCTGACTGCAGCCACTTTCCTGGAGTTGTGGCGCCGCCGCGGCGCGGTGAGGTTCGTCGATGGATCACTGTTGCCGTGGTTGATCGTCACCGCTCAGAACGTCTCCCGTAATGCCGCCCGAGCGAGACGCCGCTATGACCGCTTCCTCGCGGCATTGCCGGCGCCATCGGTTGTACCTGATCATGCCGATCAGGTCGCGGAACGCACCGACGAGCGGACGGTCGCGCTCAGGGCGGCCATGTCCGCCGCCCGCCCGACGGACGCGAAGCTTCTCGCCATGACGGCGCTGGAGGGATTCACGATCCGCGAGGCCGCGGCTGCGTTGGGCCTGACGGAATCCGCTGCCAAAATGCGGCTCGTTCGTGTCCGCACGAGGTTGCGATCCGCCGTCTCTCCGCACCTGATACCTGAAGGAGGATCATGATGGTCGGATTCGATCCAGAGCGCGCCGAACTCATTCGAGCGAACCTCATCAACCATGTGGCCGAGAACCCGGCGCCGCGTCGCAGGCGGGCCCTGTGGGCGTCGGGATTCGTCCTCGCCGGAGTCCTGGCAGGTGCTGGAGCGTCAGCGGGAGCCTTCGCCGCAACAGGAGCGTTCACTGAGATGCCGGCGCAACCAGCGGGGCAGCCTGTGCCCGACTATTCAGATGCTGTCGCAGCGCCCCCAGGCGTGATACCAGGAGCGCCGATCATCTCGCTGCTCGGCGAGCCGATCACTCGACCCATCGAAACCTCCACCGAGATCTCGCTGGAGGAGCGTCCCGACGCGGCCACGCACGCTCGAGTCACGATCAGTGCCACGGTGTCGGGGACCCTCGATTGGGGCACGGATCCCGAAGGGAACAATCCCTCCAGTTCGTGGTCTGCTGATGAAATCTCCCGTCACCCCGGCGTCACGTGGTACGACTTCCCTCTCGACGACTCCGTCGACACGCTGTACCTGACTCCCTCGGACTTCACCGGGATCGTGACGGTCCAGTACGTCGCCCACGTCCCCACCCGACTCGGCGTCAACGCCGACGGTCAGACTTTCGGTGTCACGGGCTCCACAGAAGGCGAACCCGACCTCGTGAGCGTTGTCGGAATCGCGCCCGACGGAACCGCCGTCGAAGGCTACGCACTGGCGACCCAACTCAACGCGACAAGCCCCGACCACGAAGGCCTTCCGTCGACTCCGGAGGAGGCGCTGCAGTGGCAGGAGGAGACCGCCGAAAAGTATCCGGACGGCTGGACGATCCCTGTCTACGCATCGGACGGCATCACGCAGATCGGGGCCTTCAGCATCGGGGGATGAGGCGTTCGCCCCAGCATCCTTACCCGGCGGGTCTGACACACGTCAGTCGTAGGCCGACCACGGGTCGGCGCGGACGCGCTCGTCGACAGCCGCCGCATCGTCACCGATGATGACCCGCCACTCGCCGTGATCGAGAGCACGAAGGATCGCTTCTGCGGCGGATGTGCTCGACACCGGCTCGTAGTCGGTGAAAGGCGCGCCCAGCGCGCGTCGCCACGTGCGCGGTGGCGCAGGCATTGCTGTGCGGACGTGACCGGGGAGAACCAGCACAGCGGAGAGGTGCGGGGCGTTGCGCTGGAAATCGACGATCAGAGACTCGGTGAACCCACGCACAGCGAACTTCGCCGACGAGTATGCGGAGTGCGGGGTTCGCGACCCGAGGCTGGCCCAGAGCGCGTTCACCGACGCAATGTTCACGACCGCACCTTGATCGGCGGCCATCAGCATGGGGAGCAACTCGCGAGTGCAGTTGTACGTACCCTCCCACGACACGGCGAACGTGCGCTCCCACTCCCTCTCCGAAGCGGTGACGAACGACATTCCGCCGATGCCGCCGGCGTTGTTGAACAGCAGGTGCAGAACATCGGTCTCATGCGCTGCGGCGACGTCGTGCTGCAGACGGCGCACTGCATCGCGATCGGCGACGTCGCAGACGTGTCCGCTGACACCGATGGCATCGTCGATCGCTTGCGCTTCGCGCACAGTCGCGTCGAGGGCCGCTCTGTTCACATCGACCGCAGCGACGTGAACGCCCCTGCGGACCAGTTCGAACATCAGTGATCGTCCGATCCCGGACGCAGCTCCGGTGACCACCGCGAAGCGGCCGTCCAGCTTCCACAATGGCGGCATGAGGTCACGCTATCCTCTGGAGGCACCTTGGTGTCGCTTCACGTCGCGATCGCGATTCTGGTGCCGGCGGTGGGACTCGAACCCACACGCCCTTTCGGACAAAGCATTTTGAGTGCTCCGCGTCTGCCATTCCGCCACGCCGGCCCTGTATCGCGTCTACGACTGTAGCGCAGGATCATGGAGTCTCCACCGCGTTCGACGCGCCGTCGTCCGGACAGCGCCCGCTCTCCCGTAGAATGAACTGGTGACCGAAGAACAGGCTGAACAGTCCACGGCATCCGCTCCGCGACGCGTCGTCGTCGCCGAAGACGAATCGCTGATCCGTCTCGACATCGTCGAGATCCTGCGAGACAACGGATTCGATGTGGTCGGTGAGGCCGGCGACGGCGAGACCGCTGTCGCGCTCGCGACCGAGCTGCGTCCCGATCTGGTCATCATGGATGTCAAGATGCCGCAGTTGGACGGCATCAGTGCCGCCGAGAAGCTCCACAAGGGCAACATCGCGCCCGTGGTGCTGCTGACGGCCTTCAGCCAGAAGGAGCTCGTCGAGCGGGCGAGCGAGGCCGGTGCTCTGGCGTACGTCGTGAAGCCCTTCACCCCGAACGACCTGCTGCCGGCGATCGAGATCGCTCTCGCTCGTCACGAGCAGATCATCACGCTCGAGGCCGAGGTCGCCGACATGGTCGAGCGCTTCGAGACCCGCAAGCTCGTCGATCGCGCCAAGGGCCTGCTCAACGAGAAGATGGGCCTGTCCGAGCCCGAGGCGTTCCGCTGGATCCAGAAGGCGTCGATGGATCGTCGGCTCACGATGCAGGACGTCGCCAAGGCGATCATCGAGCAGCTCGCTCCCAAGAAGTGACCTTCGACCTCGGCGACGGCATCCGCCTTCGCCCGGTCGCGTCCGGAGATGCGGCAGCCTACGCCGCCGCCTACGACGCCAATCGTGCGCATCTGGCCTATTGGGATCCTGTCCGCGAGGAGAGCTTCTACACGGTCGAGTGGCATGAGGCGCTCGTCGCCCAGCACCTGCGCGACGGCGCGGACGGACGAGCAGCTCGCTTCGTCCTGGTCCACGACGACGGAAGAATCGTCGGCGTGGCGAACATCTCGAACATCGTGCGCGGCGCGTTCCACAGCGCGGATCTCGGGTACTGGATCGATGCGTCGCTCGCCGGCCGCGGACTGATGAGCCGCGCGATCGCCGTCGTGATCGATCACGCCAGCACCGAGCTCGCGCTGCATCGCCTCCAGGCCGCGACCCTGCTCGACAACGCGGCATCCCAGCGCGTTCTCGCGGCCAACGGATTCGAGCGGATCGGCATGGCGCCGAAGTATCTGCGGATCGCGGGGGAGTGGCAGGATCACCTGCTGTTCCAGCGGATCCTGTTCGACTGAATCCGCCGCGCCGAGACGGCCGTCAGGCGGGCATGTCCTTGATCATGTTCGTGATGCGGATCGTCGAGCAGCGGCGCCCCTGATCGTCGGTCACGACGATCTCGTGGACCGTGATGCTGCGCCCGAGATGCAGCGGCGTGCACACCCCGGTGACGACGCCCGAGGTCGCCGAGCGCGTGTGCGTCGCATTGATGTCGACGCCGACCGCGAGCTTTCCAGGGCCGGCGTGCAGGTTGGCCGCCATCGACCCCAGCGACTCGCCCAGCACCACGTACGCGCCACCGTGCACGAGACCGACCGGCTGGGTGTTCCCCTCGACCGGCATGGTCGCGACGGCGCGCTCGACCGCGAACTCGGTGAACTCGATCCCCATCTTCTCGGCCAGGGCTCCCATGCCACGGGCGGTCGCCCACTCCAAGCCGGTCGTCTGGATGCTGTCGCTCACCGATCCTCCTCAGCGCGTGTCTGTCGTCCTCGTTAGGCTGACAGGGTGACGGACTCCGCAAAGCCTACCCTCATGGTCGTCGACGGCCATTCGCTCGCCTATCGTGCCTTCTTCGCCCTCCCGGTGGAGAACTTCACCACGAAGGACAATCAGCACACCAACGCCATCTACGGCTTTCTGTCGATGCTCGTGAACCTCATCAAGACCGAGCAGCCGACGCACATGGCGATCGCCTTCGACACGTCGCGCCATTCGTTCCGCACTGACGAGTACCCCGAGTACAAGGCCACGAGGTCCGAGACGCCGCAGGAGTTCCGCGGGCAGATCCCGCTGCTGCAGGACTGTCTCGCCGCGATGTCCATCCCGGTCCTCACGAAGGAGGGCATCGAAGCCGACGACATCCTCGCAACGCTCGCGAAGCAGGGGTCCGCCCAGGGCTTCGACGTCCTCGTCGTGTCCGGCGACCGGGACACGATCCAGCTCGTGAACGACGAGGTCACGCTGCTGTACCCGTCGGTGCAGGGCGTGTCTCAGCTGAAGCGCTACGACCCGATCACCGTCCAGGAGCGCTACGGCGTGCGTCCGGAGCAGTATCCCGACATCGCGGCCCTGGTCGGCGAGACCAGCGACAACCTCCCTGGGGTGCCCAAGGTGGGGGAGAAGACGGCCGTGAAGTGGCTGACCCAGTTCGGCAGCCTCGACGAACTGATCGACCGTGCCGATGAGATCAAGGGCGTCGTGGGCGGCAATCTCCGCGATCACATCGAAGACGTCCGCCGCAACCGCAAGCTCAATCGGCTGCTGACCGATGTCGAGCTCCCGTTCGGACCAGCCGACCTCACCGTCGCCCCGATCGACGCCCAAGCAGTCCGCGACATCTTCGCCCGTCTGGAGTTCCGCACGCTGCTGCCGCGCGTGTTCGAGGCGGTCGGCGCCGGCGCCGTCGCAGACGATTCGCCGGCCGTGGTGCTGCCGTCACCCGTGGAGTCCTCGGCGGCCGAGCTCGCCGACTGGCTCGCCGCACAGAACGGCGAACTCGCCGTCACACTCGTCCTCGCCGGGGGGATGCCCATCCGGATCGGAGTCGCCGGAGCGACGGATCTGCGCGAGAGCGACTGGACCGAGGCGGCAGCCGACATCCTGCGCCCCTGGCTGGAGGCCGACTCACCGAAGGTCATGCACGAGGCCAAGCCTCAGGTGAAGGCGCTTCTGCGTTCCGGCATCCGCGTCGGCGGCCTGACCTACGACACGATCCTCGCCGGCTGGATGCTGCGGCCGAGCTTTCCCGACAAGACGCTCGGGAATCTCGTCGAGCGCTATCTCGGCGAGAAGCTGCCGGAGGCGGATCCGACGCAGCTCGTCCCCGAGACCGACGGCGCCACGCCGTCCCAGGAGGCCTGGTTCACCCTGCGTACCGCCACGGCGCTGCGCGAGGACATCCCGGAGTCCGTGGCTACCGTGCTCACCGACATCGAGCTGCCGACGCTGCTGACGCTCGCCGACATGGAGATCGCCGGTGTCGCCGTATCGCACGACGTGCTCTCGACGTTCTCGGGGGAGCTCGCCACCCGAGCCGACCTGATCGCTCAGGATGCGTACTCCACCATCGGCCGCGAGGTGAATCTCGGGTCTCCCAAGCAGCTGCAGGAGGTCCTGTTCGAAGAACTCCAGCTGCCGAAGACGCGCAAGACCAAGACCGGGTATTCGACGGATGCCGCGTCGCTGGCCGACATCCAGGAGAAGAGCCCGCATCCCTTCCTCGAGCAGCTCTCGCAGCATCGCGAGGCGACCAAGCTGCGACAGATCATCGAATCGCTCGACACGGCGATCAAGGACGACCACCGCATCCACACCACGTACGTGCAGACCGGCAGCCAGACCGGGCGTCTGTCCAGCACCGATCCGAACCTTCAGAACATCCCGGTGCGCACCGAGGAGTCCCGGCGCATCCGCAGCGCGTTCGAGGTCGGCGAGGGCTACGAGACCCTGCTGACGGCGGATTACTCGCAGATCGAGATGCGGATCATGGCGCATCTGTCGGGCGATGAAGGACTCATCGAGGCGTTCAACAGCGGCGAAGATCTGCACCGCTTCGTCGGCGCCCGGGTGTTCGGCGTCGACCCGGCCGAGGTCACCTCCGCCATGCGTACGAAGGTCAAGGCGATGTCGTACGGCCTGGTCTACGGACTGAGCGCGTTCGGCCTGTCCAAGCAGTTGCGCATCGAGCAGTCCGAGGCCAAGCAGCTCATGCTGGAGTACTTCGCCCGCTTCGGCGCGGTCCGCGATTATCTGCGCGCCTCGGTTCTCGCGGCGAAGGAGGTCGGGTACACCGAGACGATCTTCGGCCGCCGCCGGCCGTTCCCCGATCTCACCAGCCCGAACCGCGTGCTGCGCGAGAATGCGGAGCGCGCGGCCCTCAACGCGCCGATCCAGGGCAGCGCGGCCGACATCATGAAGATCGCCCTGTTCCGCATCCACGATGATCTGGTGACCGCCGGCTTGCGCTCACGAGTGCTCCTCCAGATCCACGACGAACTCGTGGTCGAGGTCGGCCCCGGCGAGTGGGATGCCGCCGAGCAGATCGTGCGCACCAGAATGGCCGGTGCGGCCGAGCTGACGGTGCCTCTCGATGTCCAGGTCGGACGCGGCAGGGATTGGAACGAGGCCGCGCACTGACCACGGCCGCGGCGGGGTGCGCAGTACGCTGGGCGGATGACCACAACTCCGCGCACACCCACCGCGATCGATCAGGTCGCCGAGGAATGGGTCGACGATCTCACCCTCCTCGCGCCGACGCTCGGCACGTACATCGGACGCAATGAGGCGAACGACCGCTACGCAGATCTGAGCCCAGAGGGCCAGGACCACTACGCGTCCGAGGTCCGCCGCACGCTGGCGAAGCTCGACGCGCTGCAGCCCGCCGATGCCGTCGACGAAGTCACCAAGGCCGATCTCGGCAGCGAACTGCGTCTCGAGCTCGAGCTGCACGATGCCCAGTGGCATCTGCGGGATCTCAACGTCATCGCATCGGCGCCGCAGGACATCCGATCGGTGTTCGACCTGATGCCCACGGCGTCCTCCGACGACTGGGATGTGATCGCCACGCGCCTGGCCGCGATCCCGACCGCGCTGCGCGGCTACACCGCGACGCTGCGCGAGGGCATCCCCCGAGGCGTGACCCCTGCGCGGCGCCAGGCGGTCGAGGTGGCCAAGCAGATCGAGCGGTACACAGCCGACGACGGCTTCTTCGCCGCGTTCGTCGCCGAGGCGACGCCCGACGAAGGCGAACTGCCCGCGTCTCTCGCACGGACTCTCGCCGACAACGCGTCCGCGGCCAGGGTCGCGTACGACGAGCTCCGTTCGTTCCTCGCGACGGGTCTCGCCGACGCGGCAGGCGACGAGGATGCCGTCGGTCGCGAGCTGTACGCGCTCAACTCGCGCCGTTTCCTCGGCGCCACGATCGATCTCGACGAGACCTACGAATGGGGCATCGAAGAGCTGCGGCGCATGGTCGCAGAGCAGACCGCGATCGCGAACGAGATCCTCCCCGGATCAACGGTGGAGGAGGCCGTCGCACATCTCGAGGCCGATCCGGCGCGCAAGCTCCACGGCACGGAGGCGCTGCAGCGCTGGATGCAGGAGACGAGCGACCGGGCGGTCGCCGAGCTGGGCGCCACGCATTTCGACATCCCCCAGGAGATCCGCACGCTCGAGTGCATGATCGCTCCGACTCAGGAGGGTGGGATCTACTACACCGGACCGACGGACGACTTCTCCCGCCCAGGGCGCATGTGGTGGTCGGTTCCGGAGGGTGTGACCGAGTTCGACACCTGGCGCGAACTCACCACCGTCTACCACGAAGGCGTCCCCGGTCACCACCTGCAGATCGCCCAGGCGGTGTACAACCGCACCGAGCTGAACTCCTGGCGACGCCTCCTGGCCGGCACCTCCGGCCACGCCGAGGGCTGGGCCCTGTACGCCGAGCGGCTCATGCAGCAGCTGGGCTATCTCGACGACCCCGCCGACAGGCTCGGGATGCTGGACGGACAGCGCATGCGCGCCGCCCGCGTCGTGCTGGACATCGGCGTGCACCTGAAGAAGCCGCGCCTCGATGGGCAGGGCGTCTGGGATGCCGAGTACGCGCTCGACTTCATGCGCAAGAACGTGAACATGTCCGACGAGTTCGTGCAGTTCGAAGTCAACCGCTATCTCGGCTGGCCGGGGCAGGCACCGTCCTACAAGGTCGGTCAGCGCATCTGGGAGCAGGTGCGCGACGCCTATCAGGCCAGCCGGGGCGACGCTTTCGACGTCAAGGACTTCCACAAGCGCGCGCTCGACATGGGCGGCGTCGGCCTCGACACTCTGCGGACGGCTCTGCTGCGCTGAGCTTCAGGTGGTCGTCGGGGAATGCCGCGGCGACCACCATGGTTCATTCACCTGAATAGGAAAGGGTTGACATGGACATCGAGTTCGGGCTGGACACCTTCGGCGACATCACACGCGACGCGAACGGGGACCTGCTCTCGGCCGCGCAGACGATCCGCAACATCGTCGAGCAGGCGGAATTGGCCGACCGCGTCGGCGTCGACTTCTTCGGCGTAGGGGAGCACCACAGAGAAGAGTTCGCTGTCTCGTCCCCGGAGATGGTGCTGGCAGCGATCGCTTCGCGCACCGAGCGCATCCGGCTCGGCACGGCGGTCACCGTCCTGTCGTCCGACGACCCCGTGCGCGTGTACGAGCGCTTCGCGACTTTGGACGCCGTCTCGAACGGTCGTGCAGAGGTCGTCCTCGGGCGCGGGTCCTTCATCGAATCGTTCCCGTTGTTCGGCTTCGACCTGCGCGACTACGACGCGCTCTTCGAAGAGAAGCTCGAGCTGTTCGTCGAACTTCTGAAGGAGAAGCCGGTCACCTGGTCGGGCACGATGCGGCCCGCCCTCGAGGGCGCCGACGTCTTCCCGAAGACCGAGCACGGACTGCGCACCTGGGTCGGTGTCGGCGGCAGTCCCGAATCCGTCGTCCGAGTCGCCCGCCACGGTCTGGGTCTCATGCTCGCCATCATCGGCGGGCCGGCTGCCCGCTTCGCGCCCTTCGTCGAGCTGTACCACCGCTCGGTGGCGAGCTTCGGCACCGCCTCGCACCCGGTCTCAGTGCACTCGCCAGGGCACATCGCCCGCACGGACGAGGAAGCCTGGGATGCCGCGTACGAGGGCTTCGAGGCGATGAACAACACGATCGGCGCGGAGCGGGGCTGGCCGCCCTACAGCCGGGCACGCTTCCAGAACGACGTCGGCTCCGCAGGAGCGATCTACTCCGGTTCTCCGGAGCGCGTCGCCCAGAAGATCGCCGAGACCGTGCGGGCCCTCGGGCTCGGCCGCTTCGATCTGAAGTACGCCACAGGCACCCTCGCACATGAGCAGATGATGCAGAGCATCGAACTGTACGGCACTGAGGTGATCCCGCGGGTTCGCGAGCTGCTCGCCGATTGATGCGCGATGCGGGCCCGCCGCGGCTCTACGATGAGGGTCATGGCTGATACTCTGCCGAGCCGTGCCTCCCTCGCCGGTCGGCTCGACGACCTCCCGTTCACACGTCGGCATCTGAAGGTCCTGACCGGCTCCGGGGTGGGTTGGGCGCTGGACGCCATGGACGTCGGCCTCATCTCGTTCATCATCGCCGTTCTCGCGCAGCAGTGGGAGCTGACCAAGACCGAGACGGGATGGATCGCCTCGGTCGGCTTCATCGGCATGGCGATCGGTGCGAGCCTGGGCGGTCTGCTTGCCGACAGACTCGGTCGCCGACAGGTCTTCGCGCTGACGCTGCTGATCTACGGCATCGCCACGGGCGCCAGCGCGCTGGTCGGGGGAGTCGCGGCGTTGCTCGTGCTGCGGTTCTTCGTCGGGCTCGGCCTCGGTGCTGAGCTTCCCGTCGCATCGACCTACGTGAGCGAGTTCGCGCCGACCCGCATCCGCGGCCGGCTGATCGTCATCCTCGAGGCCTTCTGGGCGGTCGGGTGGACCGCTGCGGCCCTGATCGGATACTTCGTGATCCCGGCATCCGAGGACGGGTGGCGGTGGGCGTTCGCGCTGGGCGCTGTGCCGGCCGCGTACGCCATCGTCGTCCGGTGGGCTCTACCCGAGTCCCCGCGGTGGCTGGCCGGGCGCGGCCGCATCGCGGAGGCGGAACGGATCGTCACGGCCTTCGAGACGGATGCCGGAATCATCACGGGACCGGCGATCCGCAAGGAACCGCCGTCCCGTGCTCTCGCCGTCACGACGCGGGCTCGCCTGAGCACCCTGTGGCACCCCGAGTTCCGCGTGCGGACGATCTGCATCTGGCTGGTCTGGTTCTGCGTCAACTTCGCCTACTACGGGGCCTTCATCTGGATTCCCAGTATCCTCGTGGACGCCGGGTACGACCTGGTGCGCTCCTTCGGCTTCACGCTGCTCATCACGCTCGCCCAGTTGCCCGGTTACGCCGTCGCGGCATGGCTGATCGAGGTCTGGGGCCGACGCCTCACGCTGTCCGTGTTCCTGGCTGGCTCGGCCGTCTCGGCCGTCCTGTTCGGCACGGCGACGGGCGAGACCGCGATCATCGCCACAGGGATGGCCTTGTCGTTCTTCAACCTCGGCGCGTGGGGCGCGCTCTACGCCGTGACCCCAGAGATCTATCCGACGTCATTGCGGGGCACCGGCACCGGGTGGGCGGCAGGCGTCGGCCGGATCGCATCGATCATCGCGCCGCTGCTCGTCCCCGTGCTGCTGGCCGCCGGTGGTGCTCCGCTGCTGTTCGTCGTCTTCGCCGCGGTCTTCGTCGTGGCGGCCGTCGCCGTCTGGGGCCTGGTCGACCGCAGGGGACAGGCGCTCGACGATCGCTGAGCAAGCCTCTCCGAGCAATAGGCTGGAGAGCGTGAGTGCAGTGAGATTCGTGGCGATCGGAGATTCGTTCACCGAGGGCGTCGGCGACGACCTTCCGGACGGCCGAGTGCGCGGGTGGGCGGACATCGCCGCGCAGGGCTGGGCGGATGCCGCCGGTCACCCGATCGAATACGCGAATCTCGCCATCCGCGGGAAGCTGGCTTGGCCGATCGTCGAGCAGCAGCTGGAGCCTGCCCTGGCGCTCGGACCGACGCACCTGTCATTCAACGGCGGCGGCAACGACATGCTGCGCCCCCGAACCGACGTCGAGCACATCGCCGACGCGTTCTCGCGGGTGCTGCGACGGTGCGATGAAGAAGGCGTCACGCTGATCCTCCTGTCGGGTGCGAACCCCTCAGGGCAGCTGCCGATGGGCTCGCTCGTGCAGCGCAGGGGTGACGAGCTGTCGGATGCCGTGATCCGCCGCATCGCGGATCGACCCGACGTCATCCGGGCGCTGAACTGGCCGGACAAGGAGCTGTCGACGCCTCCGTACTGGTCCGAGGATCGACTGCACATGAACGCGGCAGGACACCATCGGGTCGCCGCACGGGTTCTGCAAGGTCTCGGCTTCGAACCGCCCGCCTCGTGGTGGTCGCCGACGGCGTACCCGCCGGCCGGGCCGAGCGGATTCGCTTACTACCGCCAGCATGTCGGGCCGTGGGTGAAGCGGCGCGTCACCCGGACCTCTTCGGGCGACGGGCGCGAGCCCAAGCATCCGACATGGGTCGAACTGGTCCCGGTCCCGTGATGACGGCGCAACCGGGGCGTCGGCTGCCGCTGCGGATCACCCAGCTGCTCGTCGGCCTGTTCCTGTACGGCATCGGCATCGCCTTCATCGTGCGTGGCGAGATCGGCGCCGCGCCCTGGGACGTCCTGACGCAGGGGATCGCGAATCATGTTCCGCTGAGCTTCGGCGTCATCACCATCCTCACCAGCGTCGTGGTGCTTCTGCTGTGGATTCCGCTTCGTCAGAAGCCGGGCGTCGGCACGCTCCTGAACGCGCTGCTGGTCGGGCCGGCTGCCGACATCGGACTGGCGCTGATCCCGACTGGCCAGGACCTCTGGCTGCGCATCTGCTTCTTCGTCATCGGCCTCGTGGTGCTCTCGGCCGCGACCGGGCTCTACATCGGAACCCACTTCGGCCCCGGCCCCCGCGACGGACTGATGACCGGCTTGCATCGGGTCACCGGCTGGCGGATCTGGATCGTGCGGACCGCGATCGAGGTGACGGTGGTGCTGATCGGCTGGCTGCTGGGTGGGAACGTCGGGTTCGGAACTCTGGCGTTCGCGCTGCTGGTGGGCCCCCTGTGCCAGTACTTCATGCGGATCTTCGCGATCCGCATCCCGGCACGTGACGCGGCGACGGCATGACCGACTTCGAACTCGCGCGGATTCCTTCCGGAACCGTCACATTGCACGATGCGCGTAGACAAGAGCGACGCGACATCGCACTCGAAACGTTCGAGCTCGGCGTGTTCGCCGTGACGGAAGAGCAGTTCGCCGAAGTCCTCGGGATCGCCTCCCAGCATCCTCGGCGGCCGGCGGCCGATCTCAGTTGGCTGCGGGCGGTGCGGTTCTGCAATGCGGCATCCGAGTGGGAGGGCCTGGACCCGGCGTACTCCTTCGACGGCGAGGTCGTCACCTGGCACGTCGACAGCGACGGATATCGTCTGCCCACAGAAGCCGAATGGGAACACGCCTGTCGTGCCGGCTCGACGGGCCCGCACTACGGTCCGCTCGCCGAAGTCGCGTGGACGAGCGCCGACGGCCTTCGGCATCCGCAGGACGTGGGAGGCAAACTGCCGAATCTGAACGGGCTGTTCGACACGCTCGGCAACGTCTGGGAGTGGTGCTGGGATCTGCTCGACCCGGCGCGCTACGACGACTATCGGGTGTTCCGCGGCGGCGGGTTCGACGATGATGCGTGGAGCGTCAGGGCATCCGTTCGTCGAGGAGGAGCGCCTCGAATGCATCATGCCGATGTCGGCATGCGTCTGGCCCGCGGTGGCTTCGACGCCGTGGATGCGGCGCAGGGGTGGTCAGTACGCGCGGATCGAGAACGGGCATTCGTCGATGGTGCTCGACCGGTGGGGTGGACGCCGCGGCGCTGAGGGTCGGTACCCCGTGTCAACCCCCTGGCAGGAAACCAGCCGAGCCCGCAGGGTGAGAACCCCAGGCGCTCCTGCGCCGCCACCGGACCCCAGGTCCCGGAAGGAGTTCTCATGAGCATCGGAACCGGAGTCGTGCTGTTCGTGATCGGCGCGATCCTCGCATTCGCGGTCAACGTCGAGGTCGAATGGGCGGATCTCGACATGATCGGCTACATCCTGATGGGCGCCGGCGCCGTCCTGTTCATCGTCGGTCTGATCCTGATGGCGAAGCGCCGTCGTACCGACGTCGTGACGCGCAGCGAGGTCGACCCGGCCGCGGGGGAGCAGGTGTCACGGCGCACGACGCGTGCAGATGACCCCGGCACCCTCTGATCCCGCTGATCAGGGCATTGCGCGCACCATGTAGCGCCTCGGGTCGTCGGGATTCTCGAAGCCGTATTGCGCGTACAGACCGTGCGCGTCTGCGGTCGCGAGGAGGATCCGTGTGATTCCGAACGGCCTCAGGTCGTCGACCACGCCCTCGACGAGCATCTTGCCGGCACCGCGACCGCGCACAGCATCGTCGACGAACACGTCGCACAGCCACGCGAACGTCACCCGGTCCGTCACGACTCGGGCGTAGGCGACCTGTGCGCCGGTCTCTTCATCCCAGATGCCGTAGTTGCGGGAGGCGTCGATCGCGGCATCCTGAGTCGGACGAGGGCGACCTGCGGCCCAGTACGACTGCTCACTCAACCAGGCGTGCACGCGTATGCGGTCGATGCGGGCGTCGTCCTGCGCGAAGGTGAAGGTCACGTGCGTCTCCGTTCCGGGTCGAGTCCGATGCGGATGCGCGTGCGCTTCCGCTCGATGATGATGAATGCGGCTCCGAGCAGCCACAGCGGTACCTGAGCGAGGAACGCGATGCGGAAGGCATCCAGCGAGTATGTATCCGGAGTGCCGGCGCCCTGGAGGTCGAGCGCGAGCCCGATCAGGAAGATCGCTATCAGGGCGGCGATGAAGCCGCCGGCGTTCGTCACGCCCGTGGCGGTGCTGAGTCGGTGCGATGGATTGTGGGTACGGGCGTGGTCGAACGCGATCATGGATGCCGGGCCTCCGGTGGCCAGAGCGACAGCCAGCACGTAGAGAAGCCAGAGCGGCGCGGTGCCCGGCCATGCGATCACGACGAGCCAGGCGACCATCTGAATCGTGACGGCGGGGAGCACGAGCGCCACAGAACGGTAGTTCGGGATCCGCCGGGAGAGATCGCCGATCAGCGGTCCGAGAAGCATGCCTGCAACGACATATACCGAGATGATGGTCGCCGCTTGGGCGGTCGACAGGCCCTCGCCCGCGGTCAGGAACGGCATACCCCACAGGATCACGAATGCCGTGCCTGCGAAGGGCGTAGTGAAGTGCGACCAGAAGGCCAGGCGTGTCCCGGGGTGCGCCCAGGCGGCGCGGATGCCGACGCCCGTGTCGATCGCACTCGTCACCACGCGCACGACACCGGTGTCGGTGTTCACGCTGACGTCCGCGTCGCGCTCCGGAGGATGGTTGCGGATCACGGCGAAGACGAGGATCGCGAACAGGATGCCGAGACCCGCGATGCTGCCGAACGTGATCGTCCAGCTGGTGGCGTGCAGCAGCGCGGCGAGCGGGATGAGCGCGACCAATTGGCCCGTCTGCCCGACGAGGCCGGTGAACTGCACCATCACGGGGCCCCGTTGCGCGGGGAACCAGGTCGCCACCAACCGGAGCACGGCGGGGAACACGGCCGCGTCGCCGGCACCCAGGAGGATCCGCGCGATGAGGGCGATGCCGATGCTGGGGGAGATCGCCATGACGAGTTGCCCGGCCGCCATCAGCACCATCCCGATCGTGATGATGGGACGAGAGCCGTACTTGTCGAGCAGGATGCCGATCGGGATCTGCATGCCGCCGTACACCGCGAGCTGCACGACGGCGAACAGCGACAGCGTCGAGGCATCGGCCTGGAACCGCTCGGCCGCGTCGACGCCGACGGCGCCGAGCGATGTGCGGTTCGTGATCGCCAGCGTATACGCGGCGACTCCGACTGACCAGATCAGCCACGCCCGCCATCCCGGCGTTGTCGCGGGGGAGACGGGGGCTGACTGCACCCCTCTACGTTACTCCTCGGTCAGCGCAGATCCCGTGCGAGCACGCACAGCGCAGGGGAGTCGCCGATGCGGATCCCGGTCGCGATCTCGTGCCATCCCTGCGCGGCGTAGAAGCGTCCTGCGGAGTCCGCATCGGCGTACCGGCTGAGCACGGCCGTCGAGTACGGCAGGTCGGCGAGCAACGCGTCCATCAGTGCCGAGGCGATACCGCACCGGCGATGCTTCCTGTCGACGGCGAGCTCCATCACGCTGAAGCAGGACACCCCGAGCCATCGGTCGCGCGTGTCCTCGTCGAGGAGCGGTGCGACCCGATCGCGCCACCAGTCGCCGGCGGCGATGCCCGTCCCGAGGGCGAGTCCCGCAGCGTCCGCACCCTCCGCGGCCAGCAGCAACCGGAAATGCGGCTTGGATGCAGCATAGCGACGGATGCGCTCCGTGAAAGACGCACGGCTTGCTTCGGCATCCTCGTCGTACGGCGCCTCGGCGAAGGTCTGGGCGTAGAGGTCGGCGGCACGGTCGAGCTGCTCATCGCTGCTGTCCCAGGTCGAGATCCGGACGCCGGTCATGCGATGTTCGCCGTGTCTGCGAAGAGCAGACGCGCATGCGGCTCGAAACCATTGCGTTCGTACATCGCGATGGAATCAGGGGAGGTGTGCACGGTCACGTGCTCAGCTCCCCGCTCCCTTGCGGCATCGAGGACGACGTGGACGAGGCGTCCGCCGACTCCGCGGTTTCGGAAGGAAGGCACCACGTAACAGGACTGCAGGTCGCCGGACAGCCGATCGAGACTGCGCGTCGTAGGGACGCGTGGTGCGAGCGCGAGCCAGGCCATGCCGACGATCTCGGCATCGGCTACGGCGACGAAGGCGACGTGGGATGCCGCGTGCTGGCGCGCCCAGCCCGCCGCCGCGGAGACGTATTCCGCTTCGGTCATGTCCGGTCGCTCGCCGCGATCGTTCACGGTCCACAACCACCGCAGTCGCACAACTCGCTCGAGCTCGTCGTCGTGCGCTGGGCGGACTTCGATCGGCGCCGCATCCGTTCTGCTCGTCACGTCAACCTCCGAACTCAGCAATGCGGATCATCGAATGTGCTGGATGCCGACGCGGAATCGTCGCAGCTGGTAGCGCCATGCTGGCAGGCGCGGCCGCGTCAGCGTGAGTCCGGCATCCCGCGCGATCCACTCGACGACCTCATCCGTCGTTCGATCATCGGTCGCGACGTGGGTGGCGTAACGGCGAGTCGCGAGCGCGGCGACGCACCGGGGAATCTGCTCCATCGCCCAGGTCTCGCGGTGCAGTCCCGATGCCACGAACGCGATGCGCGTGCTCAGGCGCTTGCGGAGCGTCTCCGGGCTGGCGATCAGTGCATAGTGCCGCACGTCGACGCCGCGGTCGCGCAGCCCGCCGATGATCTCGTCGAAGTAGTCATCGCGCACGATCGTCATGGGCACCAGCACGGGGTTCGGGTGGGACGCATCCGCGTGCGCCAGTGTCTCGACGACCGAGGATCGCCACTGCGGCAGGTCCTGGAAATCGCCGCGCTCGGCGGGCGGAATCATCCGGTGGAAGGCGAAGCCCGCCACCTCGGGATCCGCGACGTGCGAGCCATCGAGTCGGCGCTTCAGCTCGAACGCCGTATGCGTCTTACCCGCGCCGAAGGCGCCGTTGATCCAGATCAACACGGGGATCAGCTTAGAGCGCGCTGATCCGGGTCGGCGAACAGGCAGCGTCGCTCGCGATGAACATCGCGGTCAGTTCAGGCGCTCTGTGAGGTGGACGGTGACGTCGTCGCCATCCGTACGTCCGATCCGCTTTCGGATAGATGCCGCGATCGGCAGCTTGTGAGTCCCGTCACCGAGCGCCATGAAGGCGCCGCGGAACGGTTCGCCGTCCACGGTGCCGGCGACCTTCACGAGTCCGCGTGTGCCGAAGATGCTGGCGGATTCAGGAAGTTGGACGCACGTCCAGGTGTCGCCTTCGCGCACCTTTCCCAGTGTGGCCGTGAAGGTGATGTCGAGGGGAGTGCTCATGTCAGTGGTCCTTTCTCGTTCACTGGACGAAGATTCCGACGATCGATCCGATGATCGTGAGCTTGATGACCCAGTCCAGCAGGTGGATGCCCGCTACCGGGAGTGCGGTGTTCTCGTGCACGACACCTCCGATCAGGAGGATCAGCGGCAGGACCGAGAGGCCGAGTCCCAGCAGCGCGCCAGCCCCGGCGCCGTGCCAGCCGGCCGCCAGCATCACGCCGGCTACGAGACACGAGGCGAGCAGGCTGCGCAGGACGACGGACCCGATCTGGACCGCCGTGGAAAGCCCGGGTCGCGGAGTGCTGCTCCGCGTGACCAGTGCCGAGACAGGCGGAATCGCGTAGAGCCCGGCTGAGGCGAGGAACGAGACCACCGTGGCGATGGTGATACCGATGACGACCATGCGCAACCTCCTTTAGTACTGTTCGGTACTCAATCTACTTTCGTCATTTAGAACCGTCAAGTACTAAAGTGGAGCCATGGCATCTGAACTGCGAACTCGGGGACGCCCGACCGGTCTCACCGGCGAAAGCCTGCTGGCAGTCGCGCGTGATGTGTTCCTCGAGAAGGGATACTCCGGGACCTCGATGGAGGAGATCGCCAAGCGCGCGAGGATCTCGAAGGCGTCGTTGTATCGAGAGCATGCGTCCAAGAGCGAGTTGTACGCCGCGGTCGTCGAGAACTGGGCCGCCGCCGGTCGTGACGCGATGCGCCCGGCTCTGGCCGAACTGCGCGGGAGTGCGGACGTGCGCTCCGGACTCCTCGGACTCGCAGCGACGATGCGCACCGGCATCCTGAGTCCGCCTGTGATGGCGATGCGGATGCTGGTCACAGCTGAAGCCGCTGCGCACCCCGATGTCGCAGAGGGCTACCTCGAGCAGAGCTGGCAGCGCAACATCCACAACCTGGCGGCAGCTCTGAACGAGCTTGCCGAGGCCGGCCATCTGCGCCTCGAGGATGCCGATGAGGCCGCTGAGCAGTTCACGTGGCTGGTGATCGGAGCACCCCTGAACGCGCGGATGCTCGGGGGAGACGCCGGCGATACGCCGAGCATCACGGGCGCCGTCGACCTGTTCCTGGCCCGCTACGGCGCGTGAGCGCAGAGCGCCTGAGAAGCTGGTGACGATCTACGAGTCCGTGGGGGCGGTGTGAATCGCTGATCAGTCGCGTGGCGCGGCCGTGCGCGCCTCGATCGCGTCGACGATCGCATCGATCACCGTCGCAACTCGGGCATTCAACAGGGCTTCGGCGGGCATCGGATGCGGATACTCCGACGCTTCCAGTCGTGCGGTCAGGATGCGCTTCACCTCCGGCCGCGGGACGTCCACCGGGAGTGGGAACGCGAGCACGTCGAAATCGCGGGAATCCCACCGCGGTACGTGCGCGCGGACGCGGCCGAGATCGGGGTCGTCGCTGGTCACGTGCAGGAACGCTCGCAGTTCGGGATCGAACCCGGTGGCACCGATATGAGCGACGGATCCGTCGTCGGCATCCACCCAGACGTACAGCCAGGAGCCGACAGGCTCGATCCTTCCCTTTCGAACGTGCACGAGGCGTGGCTGCAGAGGATCCATCCACCGACGCTACCGCGCGGTTGTCGCCGTCACCGAGCCGAGGTGGCCGACGTCATTGAACCCGACGACGATCGGCTCCCGCTCCGGACGCAGCCCGATCTCCGTGATGCTCGCGTTCGCCACCGGCAACTGCATCCAGGCAGCCGGGGGAGCGTTCAGAACACCACTGACGAAGCTCGCGACGACGAAGGCGTGCGTGACCAGCACAAGCGCGCCGGATGCGGAGTCGCCGACGGACGCGTCGTGCAACGTGGTCCAGGCCGCTTTCAGCGTCTCCGCATCCAGATCCTGCTCGGCTTCAGGCGTCTCCTGCAACCAGGGCCACCGATGCTTCGGATAGTCGGCCCAGCGCGCGGGCGAGGGCATCGGGGTCAGGTCGTCGAGAAGATTGCTGACGCGTGGAGTCGTCCCGATCTGTCGTCCGATGACTCCGGCGGTCTGCTGGGCTCGTCGCTTCGGACTGCTCAGCACCTGACCGATCTGCTCCTGCGCGAGTCGTTCGGCCACCGCGTCCGCTTGTCTTTCACCGGTCTCGTCGAGCGCCGGGTCGATCTCGGAGTGGTCGCGCGCCTGTGCATGCCGTACCAGAAGGATGCGGTTCATGATCGCCATCCTCGCAGCTCCACCTGATCCCGACGGGACTAACCGCGGCGCACATCCAGGTCCTGGAGAATCATCGACACGATCTCATCCGATCCTGGTTCTCGACCGATACGCCGTTCATCGAGCCAGGGGAGGGGTTGCCATCCGTCGTACCACTCGCGGAGCTTCTCTTCGCCGAAGGCGCTGGCGAGGGGCCGACCGGCATGTCGTCGGATGGTCTCATCGAGGCCGACGTCGAACTGGTAGATGCGTGTCAGACCGCGATGGTCCCTGTGCAGTCGCTCGAAGGGCTCCGAGTAGTCGCGCAGGTTGAAGATGCCGTCGAGAATCACGTCGTAACCGAGATCAAGAGCCTGACGCGCCGCGCCGATGATGAGAGCGCTCGCGTCGCGGGCGCGGCGGAGACGATCCGCATTGTGCAGCATTTCGCGGCGGATGTAGTCCTGGTGGATGATGGCCACTTGTGAATCGAGTTCGGCACGCAGCGCAAGGGTGGCCGTCGTCTTTCCCGAAGCGGAGTCCCCGCGGAGAATGATGAGGCGCGTCGACGAACTGCCGATCCGAGTCATCGTCCCATTCTCACAGGGGCACCGGACGATAACCCGCCCGATGATACGAGGATGCCCGGGGCACGCGGTCTCTGCGATCGCGACCAGGTAGCCGTCTTGTCGTTCAGCGGACCATCCGAATCTCCACGAGCCCGTCGAGATCAAGGTCCACGAACTCAGCGCCGTCCGCCACGAATCCCTGCATCTCGTAGAACGCTCGAGCGGGCTCGTTCTCCTTCAGAACCCAGAGCTGCGCAGGCCGATCTTCTGCAACCATGTCCAGGAGTGAGCGCCCGACGCCGGTTCCCTGTTCGCCGGACAAGAGATAGATCGAATAGAGGTGCCAGTCGCGCGCAGGCACCAGGCCCTTCGTAGCATCCGGATGCGTAGCCGGGCCCGCGAACGCGAAGCCGACGACGCGCCCGTCGCGCTCGGCTACCGCGATCCTTCCGGGGAGCGGATCGAGCGCGAGGATCGACGTCCACATCCGTCCCCGCTCTGCCAAGGCTTCCGCGTCCATCAATCGATCAGGGATGAGTCCCGAGTACGTCTCGCGCCACGACTGAATATGGACATCGGCGATGCCTTGTGCGTCCGTCGATCGCGCAAGCCGTACGTGCGCGGGGGAGTCGGTCATCCACCGACGCTATCGCGTCGCGGCATCCTCGTGTCTTGCCGTACGCAGCGGCGAGAACGCCACGACCAAGGTGGCGATCGCGAAGACGAGCGCCCCGATGCCGAGCGTCCAGTGGTAGCCGAGCCACGTCATCAGCACACCGGTGAGAAGAGCGCCGAAGAAGAACACGACCCGGTTGATCGTGCGGATGGTCGCGTTCATTCGGCCTTGGATCTCGTCGGGAGCAACCGCCTGTCGATAGGCGATGTCGTTCGTGTCCTCGATGCCCATCGCGAGTCCGTACAGGAACTGGGCCGTTGCCACGACCACGAGAAGGATGCCGACGCCGCTGTCCGCGGTGAGGGGAGCCGCGGCGAGGATGGCCCACGGCACGACGACGAGTGCTCGCCCTAGCAGGATCACGCGACCAGCGCCGAGAAGCGCTCCGACGCGTGGCGCGATCAGTGCGCCGGCGAACCCGCCGACGCCGCCCGCCGCGAGGGCGATGCCGAATGCCCACGCGGGCAGAGCCAGTTCGCGCAGCACGTAGACCCCGAACAAGGTCGACACGATGCTGTTCCCCAGGAACCAGACGTGCACAGAGAGGGCGAGTGGGCGAAGGGTCGGATGCTGGTACGTGTACCGCATGCCTTCGGCGATGTCGTGCCCGATATGGCGACCCGCGGCGCGCTTGGCGACCTTCGGCTCGTCGACCCGGATCCGCGATTGCAGCACCGCGGCAACGGCGTTGATCACGGTCTCGAAGATGAACACGATCGGCGCGCCGACGAGGTTGAGCAGTAATCCGCCGAGCGCCGGCCCAGCCGTTCCGGCGACCGTCGTGCTCTGTCCGAGGCGCGCGTTCGCCGACACGAGTGAGTCCCGCGGGACGATACGCGGCAGCAGCGGTTGCGCCGCGGAGTCGGCGAAGAGCGTCAGCACTCCGAGCGCGAGGATCACAGCCGCAAGCGTCCAGTACGTGAGTGTGTCCGTGATCAGGAGGACCGGCACGACACCCAGGACCACAGCACGCCCGATGCTGGTGAGCACGAGCGTGCGCTGGCGACGCCAGCGATCCATGAGGGCCCCGACGATCAGCCCGAGGAAGAGATACGGGACGACACCGAGTGCGCTCAGCACGCTGATCTGAATGGGTGTCGCATTCAATACTGTGACGATGAGGACCTGGAATGCGACGCCCGCGATCGCTCCGCCGAACGAGCGGATCGTCGTCGCGCTCCAGAAGTACGCGAATGCCGGATGCGTCAGAATGTCGCGTCGAGGCGCCGCCGGAAGGGCGTCATCGTCTGCGTCTGGCATGTCTTCAGACTACTGAGCGGGCGTCACATGCCCGCGGCATCGCCTCCGCCGGGATAGTGTCCCAGCATGGAACTGGAAGAGATCTGGCCGCTGTTCGGACTGGAGATATCGACGCCGCGACTGAAGCTGCGGCCGGTCAGGGATGCAGATCTTCCCCAACTCGTCCAGGCCGCACTCGATGGCGTGCACGAGCCGGATCGCACGCCCTTCAGCGTGCCGTGGACCGACGCGGAGCCGAGCGAACTCCCACGGAATCTCGCGGCGTACCAGTGGAGCCTGCGCAATCGCGTCACTCCGAAACACTGGACGGTAGCCTTCGCCGTCCACTTCGAAGGGGGAGTGGTGGGATCCCAGGATCTCTCTGCATACGACTTCGCCAACCGGCGCACCGTGAGCACGGGCTCATGGCTGACGAAGTCGGTGCACGGCAGGGGACTGGGCACCGAGATGCGGGCTGCGCTTCTGATGTTCGCCTTCGACACGCTCGGTGCGCAGTGGGCAGAGTCGGGCGCCGCGATCTGGAATAAGGCGTCTCTGGGCGTCTCGCAGAAGCTCGGCTACGAACTGAATGGAGTCACGCGTGTATCGCCGCGGCCCGGCGAGCCCACCGACGAGCAACGTGTGCGCCTGGAGAAGACGTCCTTCGTGAGGCCCGAGTGGGATATCGCCGTCCGGGGCGCGGAGGCCGCATTGGCTCAACTGGGGGTGGAATCATAGCGCGGCTGCATCGTCCACAGCCCGAAAGAGACGCCGGTGATGTCTTGATACGTACCGACCATCGGTCATCGCCACCGAGCTCTACGCGTGTGCGTTCGACGATTCCACCGAGCTCGACCACACGAGCAAGGGTGCCGGCCGCGGCGCATTCGGCGCGGCTCTCTGAAGACCGCCGATTCCTCGGCCGCCATGGTTGATGATCCAGTAATCGGCACCCAAGGCCGTGTCAGCGAACGCCGGCTCGAACGACCAATCGGACAGCGAAGCGTGGAAGCGTTGGAACTTCTCGGGATCCGGCGTCTCGATCTCCCACCACACGATGCCTGCCATACGGTCATGCTACGCACGTCCGCGGGGGACGGCTTCCCTCAATCGAGCTGACATAATGTGCATTATCGGTTACGGCTCACGCGCACCGTCACTGGCATGATCGAATCATGCCGACTTCCAGTCCGATGACGCTGTGCTGCCTGCTCTGGGCGCGCCCGGGTCTCGTCGCCGACATGAACGCCTATGAGGATGCCGTCATCGCACTGCTCCCGAACCATGGCGCCACGCTCGTGCAACGCGCGTATGGCGACGGCGGTGCAGATCATCCGCACGAGGTGCAGTTGTACTCGTTCCCCGATCAAGCCGCCCTGGATGGCTATCTCGCCGACCCGCGACGTCGCGAGCTCGCGGACGAACGAGATCGTGTCATCGCTCGGACCGAACTGTTCCCCGCCACGTTGCCCGCACCCGCCGCCGAGACGCACGGCGGAGATGTCGACATCGACTGGGAGGCAGCGCGCGCCGCGAACCGCGACAACTGGGACGACCGAGCGGCCTTGCACGAGCAGGCGTACGGGCTGGAAGGATTCGACGATCCCGACTACCTCAGTGACGTCATCCGCGAAGACCTCCCGGTACTGACGAGCTTCCTCACGGACGGCTCGATCGCGGGGCTCGACGTGTGCCACCTGCAGTGCCATATCGGCACAGATACCGTCTCCCTCGCCCGCGCGGGCGCCTCGGTGACCGGGGTCGACTTCTCCCGCGCCGCACTGCGCACCGCCGACCGTCTCGCCGAACGTGCCGGAGCATCCGTCAGATGGGTCGAGTCAGACGTTCTGGATGCTCGTGCCGCCGTCGAGGACGACTTCGACGTCGTCTACACGAGCATCGGCACGATCACCTGGCTGAACGATCTCGACCGGTGGGCCGAGCAGATCTATGCACTGCTGAAACCGGGCGGGACGTTCTTCATCCGCGACGGCCACCCGGCCCTCTACGCGCTCGATGAGAACGCTCCGACGCTGACCACCCGATACGCGTACTTCGGCGATGGCCGTGCGCAGCAGTGGGACGACGACAGCACGTACGCGGGTGATGGCACGGTGGCGCACGCGCGCACGTACGAGTGGCCGCATCCCCTGTCGGAGATCATCGGATCGTTGCTGCGCGCCGGGCTGCGTCTGACGCACTTCGATGAGGGGAAGACGCTCCCCTGGCGCTTCAGTCCCCGCATGGTCGACGTCGACGGCGGCTTCGCGTGGCCCGAAGCCGAGCGCAACCTCGTTCCGTGCACGTACACGATCGTCGCGCGTCGCGACTGACAAGCGGACCCTCCCATGAAGAAGTACATCCTGTTCGACAACGACGGCGTCCTCGTCGACACCGAACACTGGTACTACCGGGCCGGCGAACGTGCCCTGGCGTCGGTCGGTGTGCGGCTCGATCTCGACGAGTACCTCAAGGACATGGCACATGGTCTCGGCACCTGGCATCAGGCCATCCTCGCGGGGATCGACGACGCGACGATCGACCGTCTCAAAGTGCTGCGCAACGAGTACTACCAGCACTCTCTGCGCACCGAGGCGATCGAGATCGACGGCGTCGTCGACGTCCTCGCCGAGTTGGCGCAGCACGTCAGCATGGCGATCGTGACGACGTCGAAGAAAGCGGACTTCGATCTGATCCACGCAGACCGAGGGATCCTCCGATACATGGATTTCGTGCTTGCGCGCGACGACTACGCACAGCCGAAGCCCCACCCGGAGCCCTATCTGACCGCCCTCGAGCGCTTCGGCGCCACCAAGGTCGAAACCCTCATCGTCGAGGACTCGGCTCGAGGGCTCCGCTCCGCCGTGGCGGCCGGGATCGATTGCGCCGTGGTTCACAATGACTTCACGCGGGCCCAGGACTTCTCAGGTGCGACCCACCGGATCGCGAACCTCTGCGAGCTCCGGGACCTCATCCGGTAATTGCGCGGCCGAGGCCAAACGCTGCAGTTCCGCCACGTGTGCGCGGAACGCCGTGCGTCCCGCCGTGCTGAGCGCGAGCCACGTGCGCTGACGACCGCCCAGCGACCGCTTCGTGATCGTGAGATAGCCGGCATCCTCCAATGCCTTCGCGTGCTTGGAGAGCACGGAATCAGAAACGCCCAGACGCTCTCTAGCGAACGAGAACTCGGCGTCATCGACCTGCGCCAGGATGCCGCACAACTGCAGCCGTGCGGGAGCGTGAATCGCAGGGTCGAGCACGCTCACCCTGCCTCCGCCACTGCCAGCCCACGTCGCCAGACGCGCATCCACGCGAATCCCGCCATCGTCACCACGATCGCCGCCACTCCGCCCAGAACGACGCTCGTCCAGACCGAATGGGCGAGGAAGGACGCACCCATCAGTCCGACGAGGGCCACCGCCATCAACGCGACCACTCCACGCGTGCGCGCGGGCGCGTAGCCGGACACCCACCAGCCGTGCGATCGACGCCACCACCCAACGAGCAGCGGCACGCTACCGAAGAAGGCCACCGCGAGAATCCAGCTCCACGGTGACGTCAACCCCTGCGCGATGACCATGAGACCTGCGCCGAGACCGAGGGCGACGTGATACCAGCCCTCCCCCGGTACGGCCTGCGCGTACCCAGCCGCCGCGTCATCGAGACTGGCGAGTGCTGCGGAGGGGTCAACGTACTCTTCGTTTTCCATACTGGAAAGATAGCACTCACTTTCCAGTATGGAAAGTGGCTAGGCGGCCGTCACGCCCCGACGTACTGGGCCAGGTGCTCCCCCGTCACCGTCGACTTCCCGGCGACGAGCTCGGCGGGTGTGCCCTCGAACACGACCCGACCGCCGTCGTGTCCTGCACCGGGGCCGATATCGATGATCCAGTCGGCGTGCGCCATGACCGCTTGGTGGTGCTCGATGACGATCACGGTCTTGCCGGCATCCACCAATCGGTCCAGGAGGCCGAGAATGGTGTCGACGTCCGCGAGGTGCAGACCTGTCGTCGGCTCGTCGAGGACGTACACGTCGCCCTTCTCCCCCATCTGGATCGCGAGCTTGACGCGCTGGCGCTCACCGCCCGACAGCGTCGACAACGGCTGCCCCAGCGAGAGATAACCGAGTCCGACGTCTTCGAGCCGGCCCAGGATCGCGGAGGCCGCCGGGATCCTGGCTTCTCCCTCGGAGAAGAAGACGCGCGCCTCGGCGACGGGAAGATCCAGCACCTGGGTGATGTCCTTGCCGCCGAGCTTGTACTCGAGCACCGCTGCCTGGAAGCGCTTGCCCCCACAGTCCTCGCACGGCGTCTCGATCGTGTCCATGAACCCGAGTTCGGTGATGATGACCCCCGACCCCTTGCAGGTCGGGCATGCACCCTCGGAGTTCGCGCTGAACAGCGCCGGTTTGACCCCGTTCGCCTTCGCGAAAGCCTTGCGGATCGGCTCGAGCAGCCCCGTGTACGTCGCCGGGTTGCTGCGTCGAGAGCCCTTGATCGCGCTCTGATCGATCGACACCACTCCTTCGCGCGGCGTGACCGATCCGTGGATCAGTGAGCTCTTGCCCGAACCTGCTACGCCGGTGACGACGGTCAGCACGCCTGTCGGGATGTCGACATCGACATTCTGGAGGTTGTTCTCAGTCGCACCTCGCACCTCGATCGCACCGGTGCGCTCGCGCACGGCATCCTTCAGGCTCGCGCGGTCGTCGAGATGGCGACCCGTGATCGTGTCGCTCGCACGAAGTCCCTCGACCGTCCCTTCGAAGCAGATCTCGCCTCCCGACGCGCCGGCGCCGGGTCCGAGATCGACCACATGGTCGGCGATCGTGATCGTCTCCGGCTTGTGCTCCACGACGAGAACGGTGTTGCCCTTGTCCCGCAGTTGGAACAGCAGCGAGTTCATCCTCTGGATGTCATGCGGATGCAGACCGATGGTCGGCTCGTCGAACACGTAGGTGATGTCGGTGAGCGACGAGCCGAGATGCCGGAGCATCTTGATCCGCTGCGCCTCTCCCCCGCTCAGCGTGCCGCTGGGGCGCTCCAGGCTCAGATAACCGAGACCCAGCGTGACGAAGGCGTGCAGGTTCGCGCGCAGGGCGTCCAGCAGCGGACCGGCACCGGGCAGATCGAGCTCCGCCACCCAGTCGGCCAGGTCTGTGACCTGCATCCGGCACGCATCCGCGATGCTCTTGCCGGCGATCTTCGACGACCGGGCACCCTCCGTCAGACGTGTGCCGTCGCACTCCGGGCAGACCTTGAACGTCGCCACCCGCTCCACGAAGGCGCGGATGTGCGGCTGCAGCGCATCGAGATCCTTTGACAGCATGGCCTTCGTGATCTTCGGGATCAGACCCTCGTAGGTCATGTTGATGCCGCTGATCTTGACCTTCGTCACCTCGCCGTACAGGAACAGATGCCGCTGCTTCTCGGTGAACTCGGCGACCGGCTTGTCGGCCGGGTAGAAACCGGAGGCGGAGAAGCCCTTCACCATCCAACCGTCCGCTGTGTAGCCGGGCACCATGATCGCGCCCTCGTCCAGCGACTTCGTCTCGTCGACGATCTGTGCGAGATCGAGGTCCGACACCGCTCCCCTGCCCTCGCAGCGCGGACACATGCCGCCGAGGTAGATCGCATCCTTCACGATCTTCTTCTCGCCGCCGGGGCCGGTCATGACCCCGCTGGCCTTCTGGGTCGGGATGTTGAAGGAGAACGCCGTCGGTCCGCCGATGTACGGCTCCCCGAGCTTCGAGAACAGGATGCGCAGCATCGCGTTGGCGTCCGTCACGGTGCCGACGGTCGAACGCGGGTTCGCTCCCAGCCGCTCCTGGTCGACGATGATCGCCGTCGTCAGCCCCTCGAGCACGTCGACGTCGGGTCGTGGCACCGACGGCATGAACCCCTGGACGAAGGCGCTGTACGTCTCGTCGATCATCCTGCGGGACTCCGCAGCGATCGTGTCGAAGACCAGCGAGCTCTTTCCCGAGCCCGAGACGCCGGTGAACACCGTCAGTCTGCGCTTGGGGAGGACGACGCTGACGTCCTTCAGGTTGTTCTCACGCGCACCGGCGACGCGGATGCTGTCGTGTGAATCGGCGATGTTCGCCATCGTCGTCCTCTCTGGTTCAAGCCTGCTGCAGACGCACCATGTTGCCCGCGGGGTCGCGGAAGGCGCAATCACGGATGCCGTAGGGCTGGTCGATCGGCTCCTGCACGACATCGGCGCCCTTGGCCTCGATCGCCGCGAACGACTCATCGACATCGTCCGTCGCCAGAACGATACCGCCGAAGCTGCCCTTCGCCATCAGTTCGAGGATCGTGGCGCGCTCCTCATCATTGATCCCGGGGTCTACGGCAGGCGGCGTGAGCACGATCGCCGTGTCCGGCTGGCCGACCGGACCGACCGTGATCCACCGCATCTCCTGGTAGCCGACGTCCTTGCGGACCTCGAAACCGAGGATGTCGCGGTAGAAGGAGAGGGATGCCTCGGCATCCGTGTGAGGCAGGAAACTCGCGTTGATGGTGATGTTCATGGCTTCGACGCTACGGGCGCGAAGGCGGCTTCGCTTCTCGATTCCTGATCGGTCTCGTCGCCTGCTTCTCCACCCACGACGGGATGCCGGGGCCGAGGCCGGGATTCTCTCGATAGGCACTCGGCGGCACCCCGACCAGCTCGGAGAATCGCGTGCTGAACGTCCCCAGCGACGAGAACCCCACCTCGAAGCACACATCCGTGACGCTGAGGTCCCCGCGCCGCAGCAGCGCCATCGCCCGTTCGATCCGTCGCGTCATGAGGTAGGCGTAAGGCGATTCCCCGTAGGCCTGCTTGAACTGCCGACTCAGGTGCCCTGCGGACATATGGATGCCGCGGGCCAGCGCCTCGACATCGAGAGGCTGTGCGTACTCGCGGTCGATCCGGTCTCGGACCCGGCGCATCAGGGCGAGTTCCTGGAGTGCTCGGGATGCGGCGTCGTTCACTGTCCCGATCATTGCACGGGATGAACCAGAATGACGGCACTCGCGTGCGCCTCGGTCCCGTGCGGATGCCGCGCGCTACGCTGAGTGCGACCTTCACAGGTTCTTCCCAGAAAGGCAAACTCATGTCGGACGCACTCTCCGAAGCCAAATCCGTATTCACATCTCTGCGTGTCGCGCTCGCGGTATCGGGCGTGCTCTCGCTCATCGTCGGCATCCTGCTGCTCGTCTGGCCCGGCAAATCCGCCGGGGTCCTGACCTGGATCCTCGCGCTGTTCCTGCTCATCGCAGGTCTCACCTCGATCGCGATCGGCATCTTCTCGGGCAAGGCAGGCGGCTGGGCGCGCGTCGGCTACATCGCCCTCGGCCTGCTGTACATCGTCGCCAGCGTCGTGGCGTTCGCCAACATCGCCACGACAACCGCGTTCCTCGCCGTCATCGTCGTCATCTTCATCGGCGTCAGCTGGATCGTGGACGGCATCGTGTCGCTGACGCTGATCAAGCAGGCGGCATCGAAGGGCTGGACGATCGCGTTCGCCATCATCAGCATCATCGCCGGAATCGTCGTGCTCTTCTCGCCACTGGGCGCCGCGCTGGTGATCTGGTGGATCCTCGGCATCTCGCTCGTCGTCATCGGCATCATCCAGATCGTCCGCGCCATCACCCTGGGCAAGGACGAGAAGGAGATCACGAACGACATCCGGACCGAACTCGGCTGAGCCGGTAACGACCGGACAGGAACGGCCCCTCCCGATCGGGAGGGGCCGTTCTCGTCTGTGCCCTATTCTGCGATGAACCCCGAGGTGTCGCCCACGAGGCGCGTGTTGTCCACCGGCACCGGATCGAGCGCGGCCTGGGCGACCTCGGCCGCGAACTCCGAAACGTTGTAGAGCTTTCCGGCATCCTCACGACGTGCCGAGATGGCACCCGGATTGGCCCGCTCGAGGAGCGTCGCCGTGATGGTGCCCTCGATCATGTCGCCCGACACGATCGTGAACCCGATCCCCTTCTCCGACAGGGCAGGGATGAGTTCGCGCAGCGCGTCCTCACCCGCGCGCTTGGACAGAGCGACCGGCTCGTACTCCGGCATGGTGGGGGTCGTGCGGATGAAGTGCGCCTGGTGACTCGTCACGAAGACGACGCGCGACCCATCGCCGAGCAGCGGCAGCGCGGTGTTCAGGACGCTCAGCTGCGCTTCGCGGTTCAGCAGCAGGGCGTAGTCCTCGGCCATACCCGACTCCATGCCGCCCGATGCGTTGAGCACGAGGATGTCGAGGCGCCCGAATTCAGCCCGCACCTGTTCGAACATCTCCGCGACGGATGCCGGATCCGTGAGGTCCGCTCCGACGACGAGGGCACGTCGTCCGAGTTCGCGCAGCTGGGCCGCGAGCTTCTCCGCTCGCGGCGCCTTGTTGCGGAAGTTGATGACGACGTCAGCGCCGGCCTCGGCGAAGTATCGGACCGTGTCGGCACCGATGCCGCGCGACGAGCCGGTCACGAGCGCGACCTTGCCGGTGAGGGATCCTGCGGGCAGAACGTCGGGCACGATGACTCCTTAAGATACGAGGGCGACCGCGTTCGCGCGGCCGGTCCAGCCTACCAATCGCCCCCTCTCCTTCCGCGTCGCGACCGCGTGATAGGTTGACCGCAAAGGAGGGTGCATGGACGGTTTCAACGCGTTCGTCGAACTCGTGGATCAGTGGGCCTGGATCGGCTGGCTCGTCCTGATCGCGACGTTCCTCGTCATCGAGATGCTCTCGCTCGATTTCACTTTCCTCATGCTCGCGCTCGGAAGCGCGGTAGGGCTCATCACCGATCTCGTCGGGACCCCTGTCTGGGTTCAGGTGCTCGCGGCGGCTCTCGCCGCGGCTCTGTTCATCCTCTTCCTGCGACCTCCGCTGCTCAAACGGCTCCGTCGTGGTGAGGATCCGACCAAGTCCAATGTCGATGCGCTGATCGATCTGCGCGGATTCGCCCTCACCGACATCACTCAACTCACAGGACAGGCGAAGCTCGCGAACGGCGACACCTGGACCGCACGCACCGCGACAGCGGCGCCGATCCCGCAGGGTGCGCCGCTTCTCGTCAGTTCCATCAACGGCGCCGTCGCCGTCGTACGCCCCGCAGGTGAATAGGAGACCCAGTGGACGACTCGTTCATTCCGGCCGCGATCGGATGGATCCTCGCGATCGCCGTGATCATCTTCGTGGTGGTCACGGTCGCACGCGCGATCCGCATCATCCCGCAGGCCACGGCCGGTGTCGTCGAACGTCTCGGTCGATATCACAAGACTCTCGCGCCTGGACTGAACATCCTCGTGCCGTTCATCGACCGGCTGCGCCCGCTCATCGACATGCGCGAGCAGGTCGTGTCATTCCCGCCGCAGCCCGTCATCACCGAGGACAACCTCGTCGTATCGATCGACACGGTGGTCTACTTCCAGGTGACGGACGCACGCGCCGCGACGTATGAGATCGCCAACTACCTCGGCGCCGTCGAGCAGCTGACCACAACGACATTGCGAAACGTGGTCGGCGGTCTCAACCTCGAAGAGGCGCTCACCAGCCGCGACAACATCAACGGTCAGTTGCGCGTCGTGCTCGACGAGGCCACCGGCAAGTGGGGCATCCGCGTCGGACGCGTCGAGCTGAAGGCGATCGATCCGCCCATCTCGATCCAGGACTCCATGGAGAAGCAGATGCGCGCCGAGCGCGACCGTCGCGCTGCGATCCTGACGGCCGAGGGCTCGAAGCAATCCCAGATCCTCGAGGCCGAAGGTCAGCGGCAGGCCGCGATCCTGCAGGCCGAAGGCGACAAGCAGGCTGCCGTGCTGCGCGCCCAGGGTGAGGCCGAGGCGATCCAGAACGTGTTCACCGCGATCCACCAGGGCCAGCCGGACGACAAGCTGCTCGCCTACCAGTACCTGCAGATGCTGCCGAAGATCAGCGAGAGTCCATCCAGCAAGCTGTGGATCATCCCCAGCGAGCTCACCGAGGCCCTCAAGGGCATCGGCACTGCGTTCACGCCTCGTCAGGGGCCGCCGTCCGGCACCCCGGGCGCGTGACGCACCCGTACTTCACCGGATCACGGCACCCTCGAGTCCTCGCCCATCGCGGCCTTCCCGCGGCGCACGAGGGCTCGACCGTGTGGGAGAACACCGCGGCTGCCTTCGCCGCCGCCCACGCGGCGGGAGCCGAGTACATCGAGACGGACTGCCGAGTCACGGCGGACGGCGACGTGGTGCTGTTCCACGACGAGACGCTCGAGCGGCTCCTCGGCGATCCGCGTCCCGTCGACGAGGTGCGCACGTTCGAACTCGCCGAGCTGCTCGCCCCGCACGGGGGCCTGCAGACGGTCTCAGACGCGCTCACCGGCTTCCCCGAGATCCGCTTCAACATCGACGTCAAGACCGACGCCGCGGTCGAACCGATCGGGCCGGCCGTCGCGCCGCATGCCCACCGCGTGCTGCTGACGAGCTTCTCGGATGCGCGACGGCGGCGTTCCGTGGACTCCGTCTTGGCCGCCGGGGCCGCCATGGGACCGGCGACTTCCGCCGGTCGCAGCACCATCATCGCGCTGCGACTGCTGTCGATGGTGCGCCTCTCCCCCGCGCGCGTTCTGCGTGATGTGGATGCCGTGCAGATCCCCGAGCGACAGGGTCCGATCCGGGTGTTCACGCCATCCCTCGTCCGCGCCGCGCAGCGCGCAGGTGTCGAGGTGCATGTGTGGACCGTGAACGATCCGGACGACATGCGCAGACTCGTCGCAGCAGGGGCCGACGGCATCGTCACGGACCGCGCCGACATCGCCGTCAAAGCTCTTTCGCTGACCTGAAGCATGTCCCGCTGGGATTCGACTGTGAATCGCGCCGAGGAATCAACGCCGTGGATGAAGCGCACAGGTCAGAGCGTTATACCTGAGAGCGACGAGAGGACCACACAATGGCAGATCGCAGCCTGCGCGGCATCCGACTCGGCGCCCAGAGCCTACAGAGCGAAGAGGGCGTCGTGTTCATGGAACGCCGCGAAACCACCTATACCTGTGACGCGTGCGGACACGTCACGACCCTGATGTTCGCAGCGGATGCAGAACCGCCGCAGACGTGGGAGTGCCGCACGTGCGGCGCCGACGCGGTGCTGCAGGTGGACGGCAAGTCCGTCACGCTCGATGCGAGCGACGAGAAGGCCGCACGTACGCACTGGGACATGCTGCTCGAGCGCCGTACGCGCGCTGAACTCGAGGAGCTCCTGGAGGAGCGCCTCGCCTTCCTCCGCGCCCGCCGTGGCGCAGGGGAAGACCCGACCCGCGAGAAGATCGGCGCCTAACCGCGCCTGCGCGCGCTCCACCACCCGATCAGGAGCGCCGCGAGCCCGCCCCAGAGCAGCAACTGCTGCACCCAGGGGCCCAAGACGATCCCCGCCGTGAGGCCGGAGCGCAGCTCGACATCCTCGAGCATCGCTCCGGCCTCATCCGCGTTGAGGAAGGCGACCGTCGACCCGTCGGGGCGGATGATCTGGCTCGTTCCGACGGTCGAGATGTTCACGACGGACCGGCCGGTCTCGATAGCCCGCATACGCGCGAAAGCCAGTTGCTGCAGGTTCTCGTCGGTGCCGCGGAAATCGG
The DNA here is from genome assembly GCF_045181065.1 of Microbacterium sp. M. Classification (GTDB taxonomy): domain Bacteria; phylum Actinomycetota; class Actinomycetes; order Actinomycetales; family Microbacteriaceae; genus Microbacterium. The sequence goes on from NZ_CP173721.1 coordinate 2,019,143, forward strand.
CGTTGTTGGTCTGGAGGATCAGCACTTCGGCGCCGTCTCCGACGCCCTCGCGGATCACGTCGTCATAGATCACGTCGAAGCAGATCGCGAGTCCGATGATCGCGCTGTCGACCTCCATGATCGGCGGATTCGTGCCCGGTGTGTACTCGCGCTGGAGCAGCCCGATCAGATCCGGCACGATCGCGTTGTAGAACGCCCGGTCGGGCACGTACTCGCCGAACGGCACGGGATGGCGTTTGTCGTGCGTCTGCTCGGCGGTGCCGTCCGCGAGCCACAGCATCGACGTGTTGAAGTACTCGCCGTCGCGCTCCGTTGCGGCGTTGGCCAGGAGCGGGGCCCCGGCGCGATTCGCCACCAGGGTCAGACGTCGGGCGAGGTCCGCATTCTGGAACGGATCGCTGTCGACCGAGCCCTCCGGCCATACGAGCAGGTCGATGTCTTCGCCGTACAGCGGTCGGGAGGCGTCCGTCTGGGCATCAATGATCGAATACGGCGGTCGTTCGTCGAAGTAGCCGGTCGGGCCGTTGCCCTGAACAGCACCGATGCGCAGGCTTCCTGCTGCGGTGGTCGGGAAGGCAGGGACGAACAGGAGCAGAGCGACGGCAGCGGCCGGGATCAGCAACCGCACCGGACGACGCCACAGGCGCAGGCGGATCGACTCGACGAGCACGGCGACGGCGAACACCATCAGGAAGCTCAGGCCGCTCACGCCCACCCAGGAGGACAGGGGCGCGAGGGGACTCGTCGACTGCGTCATCCCCAATCGCGCCCAGGGGAAGCCGCTGTACGGCAGGGCGCCAACGACGAGCTCTCGCCCGACCCACAACGCCGCCACGAGAGCAGGCAGGGCGATGAGGCGCGCGAACGCGCCGGGGAACGCCCGTGGCAGCCACCGGTAGGCGAGCGTGATCGGGATCACTGCGACTGCGGTGAGCACCGCCTCGACCCCCGCCAGGGCGAACCACGGGATCAGGCCCAGGTAGCGCGATGTCCATGACACGAGCAGCAGGTAGAAGACCAGACCGTGGACCAGGCCGACCAGTAATGCGCCACCGGCGCGCCGACCGATCAGCGAGATCAGGAGAAGGGCCGTCGCCGGAAAGGCGAGGATCCACGCTGCGACGTCCGGGTAGGCCAGGTCCATGAGCCACCCGCCCGCGGCTGCCGTGAGCACAGCGAGCCACAGAGGCAGGAGCGCGCGCGGGCGCGGGCGTGCGGTGATCTCGGGCATCCTCGTGCCTCAGATCCCGGAGTAGGCGACGATGCCGCGGCGCACGCCGTCCAGTGCTCGTCGCGCGGTCCGCGCGACGTCCGCATCGTCGGCGACGATCGAGAGCTGATCCAGGAGATCGATCGTCTGCTTGGCCCAGCGCACGAAGTCACCGGCGGCCATGTCGGCGTCCACCAGCACGCGGTCGAGCATGCCGCCCCTCGCCCAGGCGTGCATGGCGCCGGCGAGGCCCGCGGCAAGCGGTTCGGAGCCAGGGAGGTGGTGGTCGCGCTCGAGGTCGTCGAGCTGCGCCCACAGGTCTGTGGTCTTCTCATAGGCCGCGCGGAAGGCGCCACGAGGAAGCCCCCGTTCCCCCGAGTTCGCCTCGTCGCGGCGCGGTTCGTACACGAGACAGCAGGCCATCGCCGCGAGCGACGGAGCATCCAGGCCCTTCCACAGGCCCTGGCGCAGGCTCTCGGCGACGAGGAGGTCGCGTTCGCCGTAGATGCGACGCATGGTGCGTCCGGCATCGGTCAGGGTGAGGTCGTCGCCCTTGCCCGTGACGTACTCCAGCGCGCCGAGCACATCCAGCACGCGGTCGAAGATCCGCGCGACCGTGCCGGTCCGCGTCTCGATCTGACGCCGCTTGCGGTCGGTGTCGCGCTTGAGTTTGTAATAGCGTTCACCCCAGCGGGCGTGCTTCTCGCGATCGGGGCAGTTGTGGCAGCCATGCCGCTGCATCCGCCGCCGCAGGCTCTCGATCTTCTTGACGCGCTTCTCGCGCGCCGCCCGTGGTCCGTGCGAGTCCTGACGGTTCTTCTTCTCCAGATCGCTGAGCTCGCGACGGATCGCGGCGTAATCGGCGAAATCCCCGTGCTCGCACTGCATGGCCGTCAGGTATCCGGCGAGGGATGCCTCGGCCTCGCGCACCTCGCGCGCCAGCGAGACGACCGCGCGGTCGGCCTGGAACTGCGCGAACGACGTCTCCAGGATCTCCCTGGCGCGGGCGCGTCCGAAGCGGTCGACGAGGTTGACCGCCATGTTGTACGTCGGACGGAAGCTCGAGTTCAGCGGATACGTGCGCCGTGACGCGAGCGCTGCGACCGCCTGCGGATCCATGCCCTCGGTCCACTGCACCACGGCGTGGCCCTCGACGTCGATGCCACGACGCCCTGCCCTGCCGGTGAGCTGGGTGTACTCCCCCGACGTGATCGCGACCCTGGCCTCGCCGTTGAACTTCTCCATCTTCTCGAGGACGACCGTGCGTGCGGGCATGTTGATGCCGAGCGCCAGCGTCTCGGTCGCGAAGACGACCTTGACGAGCTTGAGTCGGAAGAGCTCCTCGACGATCTCCTTGAACGCCGGCAGGAGTCCAGCGTGATGCGCTGCGACGCCGCGCTCGAGGTTCTCGCGCCATTCCCAGAAGCCCAGGACGCCGAGATCCTCGTCCTGGAGAGCCCGGGTGCGCTCCTCGACGATTGCGCGGATCTCCGCGCGATCCTCTGGAGTCGTGAGCCGGATGCCGGAGCGACTGACCTGCTGCACAGCGGCGTCGCAGCCCACGCGGCTGAAGATGAAGAAGATCGCCGGCAGCAGGTTGGACCGCTCCAGCAGACCGACGACGTCCGGTCGGTCCATCCGCTCGATGCGACGGGCGTTGGCAGCGCGGACCGGTCGCTTCCCGCCCCGCGGCGGTCGCTGCGCCTGCCGACCAGCGTGTCTGTTGCTCGCGTAGTTCTGCGCCTGGCGATTGCTCTCATAGCGCGACCCCGTGAAGGATCGAATGCGCAGCAGCTCCTGATTCACCTGCGCGGTCGCGATACCTGCGCGATCGTCGAACAGCGGCAGCAGATCATCGCGCACCAGCACATGTTGCTCCAGCGGCACAGGCCGGATCTCGGAGACGATGACCTCTGTGTCGCCTCGGACGGTGTCCAGCCAGTCGCCGAACTCCTCCGCATTGGACACGGTCGCGCTCAACGCAACCAGACGAACCGTCTGCGGCAGGTGCAGGATGACCTCTTCCCACACCGGCCCACGGAAGCGGTCCGCGAGGTAGTGCACCTCGTCCATGATGACGTAGCGGAGGTCGGTGAGCGCGGACGAGTCCGCATACAGCATGTTCCGGAGCACCTCGGTGGTCATGACCACGATGCGCGCATTGCCGTTGATGTTCGTGTCGCCGGTGAGCAGGCCCACCTGGTCGGCTCCGTACACCTCGACGAGCTCACGGAACTTCTGATTCGACAACGCCTTCATCGGCGTCGTGTAGAACGCCTTCTGACTCGGTGTCCGCATCGCCAGATGAATGGCGAACTCGCCCACGATGGTCTTGCCGGCACCGGTGGGTGCCGCGACCAGCACGCTGTGCCCGCGTTCGAGCGCATGGCAGCCCGCCAACTGGAACGGGTCGAGGTCGAACGCCTGGCGAGACGCGAACGCGGCCGTCTCCGGAGAGTCCGCGGCCGCGCGGGCTGCTGCATAACGGTCGGCCGGGGAGCTCATGCGCTCGGATCCGGGAGGAGCCCGGCAACGGTGTCGCGCTTGCGCTTTCGCCGGTCGAACAGCATCGACAAGAAGGCCGCCGCGAAGAAGAGCACGATCAGGATGCCGCCGAGGATCAGCATGCTGACGACGTCGGCCGCAGGAGTCGTGAGGGCTGCGAAGACTGTCGCGATCAGAATGGCCACGCGCCAGCCCTTCAGGATGGCCTTGCCGGACATGATGCCGGCGAGATTGAGGGCGACGAGGAACACCGGCAGCACGAATGCGACGCCGACGACGATCATCAGCTTGAAGACGAAGTCGTAGAACTTGGACGCCTCGTAGAGGTTGTTGCCGCCCTCAGGCGTGAACGTCGCCATGAGTTCGATCACGTGCGGCACGAGGAACGTCGCGACGTAGCATCCGGCGAAGAAGAGCGGGACGGCAGCGGCGACGAAGCCGAGCGTGTACTTGATCTCCTTGCGGGTGAGCCCCGGCATGAGGAACGCCCAGAGCTCCCACAACCAGACCGGTGCGGCGAAGAAGATGCCGATCGAGAAGGAGATCCGCATCCGCAGGTCGAACGGCGCGGTCACAGACGAGAACGTGAGTCCGGTGAGACCCTGGCCGCCTTTGGCCTCATCGACGACTTCGAACGGCCTGGTGATGTAGTCGATGATCGGGTCTGTGATGAAGAACGCGATGATCATCGCGACGACGAGCGCGGCCGCCGAGATCAGCAGCCGTTTGCGCAGCTCGACGAGATGCGCACCGAGCGACATCCTGCGCTCACGCCGACTGGAGTCCCCTGCTGTCGGGGACGTCACACCTTCTGACACTGGGGTCAGGGGGTGCGATCAGTGCCGGACGCGGCTCCGTTGTCGGTCGTCGCGGACGACGACGGCGTCTCGGGTTCTGCGGCGGTGGAATCGTTCTTGCGAGCCGCGTCTTCATCCTTCATCGCGCTCATCTCGCCCTTGAAGACGCGCGCGGACTGTCCCATGCTCTTCGCGAGCGCAGGCAGCTTCGCTGCACCGAAAAGGAGCAGGATGACTGCGAGGATGATGAGCAGGTGCCATCCGGTCAAACCGGCCATGTGGATCTCCTCGGTTCGGGGGTTCGTTACAGTCTAACCACCGACGACGGCGTCGTCTGGTTGATGATAGAGCGCGAGTCCCGCTGCCGCCCATTCCCGCGTCGCGGTGCGTGCCACCGCCGGCGTGAGGACGCGCATGCGCCCCCCGAACCGCCCTGCGAGACGTTTGATGCCTCGGGGATCGGACAGGCGCACGTGCGCCACGACATCGTCGCCGGCGGCCTCGCTGTCGGCCACGAACGCACTCAGCAGCGGCAGGAGCTGAGCCGGCAGGCGCACCGAGACGTTGCCGTCCGCGACGCCGTCCGTGAACAGGTCGGGGATGCTCTCGCCCTGGTGGGTGATGGCGATGTCCGTGAGCCGCGGATCGCTCACCCTGTCGAGGTGGAAGGTGCGCATCGCCTCGCGCAGATGGCACCAGCCCTGCAGATACCACTGCCCGTTCGTGATCATGACCTGCACCGGGTCGACGGTGCGCGTGGTCGGCTCGGCATCCGGCGCCTGATAGGTGAACGACACCGCGACGCCGTCGCGCAGCGCGCGGGAGACGGCTTCGCGCACCTCGTCGACAGCGTCCGTCGCGACGACGACCGCCGCCGGCGCATCCGCAGCACCACGGGACAGCTTGGCGATGAGGCCCGACACGAGACCGGAGCCGGCGACCTCCGGGACGGCCGCGACCATCTGGAGTCCCGCCAGCAGGGCTGCTGCTTCGCGCGCGGTGAAACGCGGCACACGACGCAGCGCGACGTAGTTCGTGATCTCGATGACGTCCTGCTGGTCGAGCAGATCCCAATCGATGTCGAACAGCTCGTGCGGCTGCTGCCAGTAGCCCGAATCGCCGGGCAGACCGATCACGGTCAGCTTCTCGACCATCGAGCGCATCTCACCCGGGGTGACCTGGAACTCCGCTGCGGCCTCGGCCAGCGAGACCTGGCCGCGCTCGAGCAGGTAGGGCACGAGCGTGAGATACAGGCGGACGCGCTCGGAGGCGAGCAGGGGCTTCGGCTTCGCCATCACTGCGCCTCCTCGTCCTGATGGGCTTCGATGATCGCGGTGAGACGGTCGACGACGGCATCCCTCAGGTCGGCAGGATCCACGACGCGCACCTCGGGACCGTACGAGGCCAGCTCATCCGCGAAGATGTGACGATCGACGTAGTGCACGTGGATGCCCTGGGCAGCGGGTACCGCTCGACGGCCGAGGCGGAGCGCCGCTTCGGTGCCAGGGGTCACCTCGAGCAGAGCCCGGTTGCGCCGGGCGACCTCCTCGAGCCCAGCCATGGCGCGTTCGCCCGCACCCTCTCGCAGACCCGGGTCGAAGCGCTGCGTGGTCACGCGCACGTCCCCGACGATCCGGCTGAGGAGGAAGGTGCGCTCCTCTTCGGCATCCGCATCGATGCCGTAGACATGCCAGCGCGCCTCGTAGTCGACCAGCGCCAGCGGGCGGACACGACGGGAACGGGCCGCCTCCTCCCCCGGCTTCAGGTAGTCGAACCGCACGACGCGGCTCGACTCGATGGCGTCCTGCAGCGGACCGAAGGCGGCGTCACGGGTGGTGATGCGCGGCGCGAAGCCGATGATCGGCGCGTCGCCGTCGATGCCGAGAGCGCGGATCTTGCGCACGCCGGCCTGAGCGTCGCCGGAGACGGACTCCGCGCTCCACACGCTGCCGGCCAACTGCAGCACCGCCAGTTCGGCCGGCGTGAAGACGATGTCGGACGGCAGGTCGTACTCTGCCTGCGGGATTCGGTAGCGGGCTTCGCGCAGATCGTTCGGGTCCGTCGCATCGCCGATGGTCTCGACGGGGATGCCGAGCGAACGCAATTCGTCCTTGTCGCGCTCGAACATCTTCTCCAGCGCATCGGCACGGGTGCCGGCATCGGCGCGCTGACGGTACCCCGACACATTGTCGAGGATCTGCTGCTTGGTGAGTCCGACCTCCGTGGCCATGAGCGCCACGACGAGATTCGTCAGACGCTCCTCCGCAGGGATCTGGACCGCCATCACTGCCCCGCTGCGGGACTCGTGCCGAGGATGTCGACGACGTAGGTCATGGCCTCGCCGCCCTCCGTGGCCGGAACCACGACGAGGAGCTGCGAACCCACCGTCTGGCCGAGCATGGCCTCAGCGACCGGCGGCGCCGTCTCGGCGAGGTTCGACACCGGGTTCGAATCCCAGCTCGTGCTGCTCACGGACTTCGTGTCCCATGCCACCGCGGTGTAGTTGACCCAGGCGATCGTGTCGTTCTCGATGGTCTCGCCGTCGCCCTTGATCAGCACCTGCTCGACCTGCTCGGTCGGGGCAGCGCCATCGGGAACGATGATCCCAGGGCGGCCGTCAGGTGCGCGGACGACGGTGGGCAGGTTGTTGGCGTTGTTGAACTGCTTCGAGCCGGTGGCACGCGCGAGCTGCGTGTCGAGCACGTCGATCACCGCGACGACGGTCGTGTCCTCGTCGAGCTGGAATCCGGTGAGCGCCTCGGCGCCGAAGTCCTCCGGCGCGATCGCCGCGACCATACGAGTACCGGGTGTGGCGCACTCGAGAACGGCACCGATGCCCGGGATCTGCTGCGTCCAGGAGGCGATGTTCGACAGCCGCGTCATGTCGCCGTCGAACTCGGTCTGCACGACCTGCTCGCCGGTGCTGCCGTTGAAGAGCGCGATGTCCAGGACAGTCAGCTGCTGCGGTGACGTGAGAGGGATGCCCTCACCCGTGATGACGTCGGTGTAGGAGGTCTCCTCCACGTGCAGCGGAGAGAACAGCTCGACATCCGGTGCGACGCCGACCTCCCCGGTCACCGTGACCGCGTCATCGATCCCGCTCGACGACGCGGCGCGATCGCAGGCCTCGCCGTCGAAAGTCGGGGCGGCGGTGCACCCGGTCAGAGCGATGACGGCGAGACTGAGGCTGGCAAAGGCAGCGGACGTTTTACGCACGCGCTCCAGTCTATTCCGTCGTCTGCCCTGTGACGCGCGACTCGGCCGCGAGACGCGCTCCGGAGGCGGCCTTCTCCGCCTCTCGCACGCGCTTGCGCAGATTCTTGTCCGTGATCTCGCGGTCGCCGACGGCGCCGGGAGTCCACAGCTCGACGTCTTCATCGCCGTAGCTGCTCTTGGACGCGCGGCGCTTGACCTCGGGAGCGATCGCACCCGGTGCCAGACGGCGGGCCGTGATGAGGAAACCGGTGTGGGCGACCATGCGGTGATCGGGTCGTACCGCCAGCCCCTCGACATGCCAGCCGCGCACCATCGTCTCGGAAGCGTCCGGATCCGTGAACAGGCCGGTGCCGCGGATGTACTCCGCGACGCGGGAGAGCTGGGTGGCCGTGGCGACGTAGCAGAGCACGACCCCGCCGGGGGTCAGTGCATCGGCGACGACGTCGATGCACTCCCACGGTGCGAGCATGTCGAGCACGACGCGATCGACACCGCCGGCCGGAAGCTCAACGGGCAGGGACTCGACGAGGTCCCCCACGACGACCCGCCAGGTCTCGGGCAGCCCACCGAAGAACGTCTCGACGTTCGCCGAGGCGACGTCGGCGAAATCCTCGCGGCGCTCGAACGACACCAGTCGTCCGTCCGGACCGACCGCGCGCAGCAGCGACAGCGAGAGCGCTCCGGATCCGACGCCGGCCTCCACGACGACCGCACCGGGGAAGATGTCGGCCTGCATGATGATCTGCGCGGCGTCCTTCGGGTAGACGATCGCCGCACCACGCGGCATCGACATGGCGAAGTCGCGCAGGAGCGGGCGCAGTGCCAGGTAGTCGTGCCCCGAGCTGTTGGCGACGACCGTGCCATCCGGCTGACCGATCAGGTCGGCATGGCGCAGGACGCCGTGATGGGTGTGCAGCTCGCCGTCGGCGCGCAGCGTGATCGTGTGCATACGGCCCTTCGGGCCGGTCAGCTGCACGCGGTCCCCTTCTCGGAACGGCCCGCTCGGGCGAGTGGTCTGCGTGTCGTTCATGAGGGCTTCTCCGTCTGAGGGGTGCGGTGCGCGCGATAGAGCGCGATGATGTCCTGGCTGGTGCGGCTGTGCAGCGTCGGCCACAGTTCGTGGGCCCCGACCTCGTCGAGCGGCAGGATGTGCGGAACTCCGAGCGTCACCGCGCCGGAGGCCAAGCCGGCGCGGAGCCCGGTCGGGGAATCCTCGATCACGATCGTCTCGGCGATCTCGACGCCGAGCAGCGCAGCGCCGAGCAGATACGGCTCGGGATGAGGCTTCGGGTTCTCGACGTCGTCACCCGCGACGATCAGCCGGAACGCATCGAAGTCGATGAGTTCGACGACGCCCTCTGCCATGCGCCGCAACGACATCGTCACGAGTGCGGTGGGGATTCCGGCATCCTGCAGGTCGCGCAGCAGCTCCTGCGCGCCGGGGCGGAACGGCACGCCGTGCGTGCCCAGCATGTCCCTGACCCGGTCGGTGAGGTGCTGGATGATGGCATCGCCGTCCATGTCGACGCCCGCGGTCTGCAGGATCGCCGCGCTGTCGGCGAGGCCGTTGCCGACGAGCTGCAGCGCATCCTGATGCGTCCAGGTGCCGCCGAAGGATTCGACCAGCTCGGTCTCGGCCGTCATCCAGTACGGCTCGGTGTCGACGAGGGTTCCGTCCATGTCCCACAGGACCGCGCTCGGCGTCTCACTCACCGGACCATGCTATCCGGCGCATCACCGGACATCCCCCGCGCGCCTGCGCCACCCGCATGCTCGGGGACTAGCCTTGAGGGATGGATGCACTGGGACCCCGCATCATCGTGGCGGCCTTCGACGGCTGGAACGATGCCGGCGAAGCCGCGAGCGGCGCCATCGAGGCGATCCGCGAATCCGGCGATTACGAGCTCGTGCATGCGGTCGACCCCGAACTCTACTTCGACTACCAGTACACCCGGCCGGCCACGCGTATGGATGCCCAGGGGCACAGGGAGCTGCAGTGGCCGGGTGCCGCATTGTGGCGGCCGGTGCCCGCGGCTCAGATCGGCCCCGAGTTCTGGCTTCTGACCGGTTCGGAGCCCGCCAGGACCTGGCAGGCGTTCGCGACGGAGTTCATCGACGTCGCGCTGCGCGACGACGTCACCGGCTTCCTGACGCTCGGCGCGATGCTCTCCGATGTGCCGCACACGCGACCCATCTCGATCTTCTCGTCGAGCCCGAACGAACAGGTCCGCGAGGCGCACGGCCTCGAGCGGTCGCTGTACGAGGGCCCGGTCGGGATCCTCAGCGTGCTCGAGCATTTCGCCGAGAAGGCCGGAATCCCCACGGCGGGGCTCTGGGCGAGCGTGCCGCACTACGTGGCCTCGGCCGCGCCGTCGCCGAAGGCGACCCTGGCGCTGCTGGACCGCCTCGAGGAGCTCACCGGAATCGATGTGCCCCGGACGCACCTGCGCACCGAGGCGGCAGCGTGGGAGGCGTCGATCGATGCGGCCGCCGCCGATGACGAGGACATGACCGAGTACATCCAGCAGCTCGAGCGCACCAGGGACACCTGGGACTCCCCCGAGGCATCCGGCGATGCGATCGCGCAGGCGTTCGAGCGCTACCTCCGCCGCCGTGGTGACGGACCGGGTGACCACAAGCGCTGAGTCCGCAGTCGATCAGGCCGTGATGGCCCCCGTGCCGAGCAGGATGAGCAGGGTCGTGCCCAGCAGGATGCGGTAAATCACGAACGGCAGGAAGCTGCGCTTGGAGATCCAGTTCATGAAGAACGCGATGACGCCTAGAGCGACGACGAACGCGATGCCGGTCGCCGCCAGGGTCTCGCCCAGGGAGAAGTACTGGTCCGGTTCGTCCCAGCTCTTGAAGAGCTGGAAGAAGCCGCTGCCGAACACGGCGGGGATGGCGAGCAGGAACGCGTAGCGGGCGGCTGCGGCGCGCTCGTAGCCGAGGAAGAGACCCATCGTGATGGTTCCGCCGGAACGGGACACACCGGGCACCAGTGCCAGCGCCTGCGCGATGCCGAAGAGGATGCCGTGCGGGTAGGTCAGGTCGTCGAGTCTGCGCCGCTTCGCTCCCACGTAGTCGGCGATGCCGAGGAGGATGCCGAACAGGATCAGCATGATCGCGACGACCCACATCGAGCGCAGGACGGTCTCGATCTGGTCCTGGAACAGCAGCCCGAGCACCACGATCGGGACGCTGCCGATGATGATCAGCCAGCCCATCTTGGCGTCCGGATCGTTGCGAGGGAGCTTCCCGGTCAGCGAGCGGAACCAATGCCCGATGATGCGCACGATGTCGCGCCAGAAGAACACTACGACGGCGGCCTCCGTGCCGATCTGCGTGATCGCCGTGAACGCGGCCCCGGGGTCCTCGCCGGAGCCGGTGAAGGTGCCGACGATGCGCAGGTGGGCGCTGGACGAGATCGGGAGGAACTCGGTGAGCCCCTGGATGACGCCGAGGAACAGCGCTTCGAGCAGGTGCATGGAGGCCTTTCTGACCAAACGGGATCAGCCTGACGGAACAGGCGAAGTCGGTGCGGTGATCAGTAGGACCGCAGCAGGTCGGTCAGAACCTGCTGACCGAAGACAAGCGATTCTACGGGAACCCGCTCGTCCACTCCGTGGAACATGCCTGTGAAGTCCAGGTCGGCAGGCAGACGCAGCGGCGCGAACCCGTACCCCGTGATGCCCAGCGTCGAGAGCGCCTTGTTGTCCGTCCCGGCCCCGAGCAGATACGGGATCACCGGGACGCCGGGGTCGTGCCTGCCGAGGGCGGCGACCATCGCGTGCACGAGTGGTCCGTCGAACGGCACCTCCATCCCGATGTCGCGGACGACGGTCTCGATGACGATGTCGTCGCCGATGATCTGCTGCAGTTCGGCCAGCACCTCGTCCTCGGTACCAGGCAGGACGCGGACATCGATGAGCGCTTCGGCGCGCTCGGGGATCACATTGTGCTTGTATCCGGCGGTCAGCACGGTCGGGTTCGCGGTGGTCCGGAACGTCGACCGCAGAAAGGCCTCGGCCGGGCCGGATGCCGCGGCCAGCGCATCCGGATCGTCGACGGAGCGTCCGCTCAACTCGCTGAGCCCCTGCAGCAGCGCCTCGGTCGTCGGCGTGAGCCGGATCGGCCAGCGCGTGCGTCCGATCTTCGCCACCGCCTCGGCGAGGCGTGTGATCGCGTTCTCGTCGTGGAGGCGACTCCCGTGGCCAGCCCGGCCCTTCGCGACGAGGCGGATCCAGATCAACGCCTTCTCCCCCACCTGCAGCAGGTAGGCGCGTCGATCGTCGACCGTGATCGAGTAGCCGCCGACTTCGCTGATCGCCTCGGTCGCGCCGGTGAACCACTCCGGCCGGTCCTTGACGACCAGCGATGAGCCCTCCACGCCGCCGTTCTCCTCATCGGCGAAGAAGGCCAGCACGAGGTCGCGCTCCGGCTGCTCCCCCGCGCGCAGGATGTCGGCGACCGAGGTGAGGATCATGGCGTTCATGTTCTTCATGTCCACTGCTCCCCGGCCCCACAGCATCCCGTCGCGGACGACGCCGGCGAACGGATCGACGCTCCAGTCCTCGGCCATCGCGGGGACGACGTCCAGGTGGCCGTGCACGACCAGCGCGGGCTTGGTGCGGTCGCGCCCCGGGACGCGCGCCATCACATTCGTTCGGCGCGGGATCGGCTCGTAGTACTCGGTCTCGAGGCCGAGCGCTTCGAGATACGCCCCGACGTACTCAGCGGCCTCTCGCTCCCCCTCGGCGTTGCCGCCGCCGAAGTTCGACGTGTCGAAGCGGATCAGGTCCTGCGCGACGCGGACGACTTCTGGCAGCTGCGGATCGGACATGCTCCCCAGGCTATCGAACAGCCGCGGCACGCCCGGCGGGCACCCCGGTTCGAAGCCCTCGGGAGAACGTGCTAATCTCATTCTTCGGTCGGCAACGACGAATTCATCACCTGCGCGGGTGGCGGAATAGGTAGACGCGCTAGCTTGAGGTGCTAGTGCCCGAATAGGGCGTGGGGGTTCAAGTCCCCCCTCGCGCACAGAAAGGCCCCGGATCTTCGGATCCGGGGCCTTCCTCGTTCTCACCGCGTTCTCGTGAACGACGCGCGCGGCGCCATCAGCGGCGCATGTTCACGATCACGACACTGCACAGGACAAGAACGATGCCGGCCTCCTGAAGTCCAGAGAGCGATTCGCCTCCCACGAGGACGCCGAGTGCGACCCCGGTGACGGGATTCAGGAGCCCGATCACCCCGACGACGCCGGCAGGAAGATGGCGGAACCCGGTGAACCAGCACACGAAGCCCAGCGCCGTGGCGATCAGGCTCACATAGGCGAACGCGAGCGATTCCGTCGGGGAGACGGCAGGCGGCGCACCTTCGATGACCACGGCCGCGACGAGCAGCTCGATCCCACCGACGACGAGCTGCCAGGCCGTGATCGTGAGCACCGGCGTCCCGTCCTGCCAGCGTTTGGTCAGGATCGCCCCGATCGAGGACAGCACCATCGAGGCGACCGAGGCCGCAATCCCCCATCCATCAAGGGCGCCGGTAGCCGTTCCGACGATGAGCAGAACCCCCGCGGCGCCGACAGCCGCGCCCAGCAGGATGCGCGGCGTGGGACGCTCGTGGATGAGCAGCCAGGCCGCGCCGGCGATCACGAGAGGACTCAGCGACATCAGCGCGGCAGCGACGCTGGACGGGAGCAGTTGCGCCGCCACGTAGACCAGACAGAAGAAGAGCCCCATGTTCAGCGTGCCGAGCACGACGGAACGCCACCACCACGCACCGGTGGGCAAGCGGCGAGCCACCACCAGCAGCACGATGCCGGCAGGCAGCGCCCGGATCGCTGATCCCCACAGCGGCGACTCCGGCGGCAAGTACTCGTGGGTGACGAAGTACGTCGAGCCGAAGGCGATCGGGCCGATCGCTGCGACCAGCGGCCACCGCAAGGTCAGCCAGACCCGGGCGATTCGCGAGGTTGTTTCCATGGAAACCATTATATGTTCCACGGAAACTAGAATGGTGTCATGGCTGATCACGACCGCGTGGGGACGTTCCTCGACCAGTGGCGCAGAGAGCGTCCAGACCTCGATCCGAGCCCGATGGGGGTGATCGGGCGGATGCGGCGCATCTCCGACGACTTCACCGCCGTTCTCGTGGACAACTACCGGCGTTTCGGGCTCGGTGAAGGCGAGTTCGATGTGCTGTGCGCGTTGCGTCGCGCGGGCGCGCCGTTCGTCCTGACGCAGGCCGACATCGCCGAGCACACCATGGTGACAGCCGGCGCGACGTCGAAACGTGTCGACCGCCTCGAATCGACCGGACTCGTCACGAGGCACCACAGCGCGGAGGATGGCCGTGCACGAACCGTGGAACTCTCCGACGCGGGACGGCGTCTCATCGACACGGCCTATCCCGAGCACCTCGCGGTCGAGGAGGGCCTGCTGTCCCCGCTCGATCCAGACGAGCGCGCGCACCTGGAGCGGTTGCTGCGCAAGCTCGTGCGCGACTGACCCCGACTCGGGCGCACTGTGCTGGACGGACCCGTCACGGACTCGGGTGACAGCTCCCGGTCGCCACGGAGTCCTGTCGGCCGTGGGCGCAGGAGAGGAGTCGACGAACCCGAGTCCGACGGGCCCAGGAATCCGTCGATGCCTTGAGAGTCAAACGCTGCGGTTCCGCCTCCGGCCGATGAACGGTGCGACGGCCGACAGGAGCACGACGATCGTCCCCGCCGCGATCGCGACGACTGCTCCTCCTTGCGCGACAACGGCCGCGATCGTGCCGAGCACGGCGATGCCCAGGCCGCCGCCGAGCGCGAAGCCGACCTCCTGGATTGCTCCGACTTGACCGGCGTGCTCGACGGTGGTGACGTCGAAGAGCGTCGTCGCCGCGAGGGTGCCGGCAACGCCGAACCCCAGTCCGATGAACGACAGCGGCACGAGCACGGAAACGGGATTCAGAGCGAGCATGGCGAGTCCGGCGGCCTGCAGCAGCAGCGCGAGCACCGTCGCCGTGCCCGAAGACAGCCGCCGCAGCAGCAGCGGTGCGAGGACTCCGCCCGCGACGATGGCGATCGCCTGCGGGAGCAGCATGAGCCCGGCCTCAGCCGCGGTCATGCCGATCGCATCCTGGAGATGCAGGCTGATCAGCACCACCGACGCCGCCGAGGCGCCACTGCTGACGAGGATTCGGGATATCGCCGTGCTGAAGCCGGGCACGGCGAACAGCCCCACATCGATGAGCGGATCCGCGAGTCTCCGCTGCCTGGCGACGAAGAAGACCAGGCCGCTCACGGCGACGGCGCCTGCGGCCACGGCCACGAACGGGGAGGCAAGCGCCTCATGCAGGGCGTACACGAGCGCGCCGAGCGCCACGATCGACGTCACGATGCTGGGGACATCCCATGCCTGCGCGCGGCCGGCCCGGGAATCCGGAACGAGCCACATGGTCAGCACAGCAGCGAGCACGGCGAGCGGCACCGCTCCGAGAAGCAGCCACCGCCAGCCCGGCCCATCCGCGAGCAGCCCGCCGACGACGGGACCGAGTGCGCTGCCCGCGCCGAACGTCGCCGTCCACAGACCGTACGCCAGCACGCGCTGCTTGGCCTGATAGTGCGCACCGATGGTGGCGACCACTCCCGCGATGACGAAGGCCTCTGCCATGCCGAGGAGAGCCCGCACGATGATCAGCACGAGGCCACTCGTGGCGAAGCCGCCGACGGCGTTGAGCACGGCGAAGCCGGTCAGGCCGATGAGGATGATGCGCTTGCGCCCGAACGCGTCGCCGATCCGGGCCGCCAGGATCAGGGTCGCGGCGAGGGTGAGCGAATAGATGTCGACGAACCACAGCACCTCGGTGTCGTTGAAGTGCAGTTCGCCGCGGACCGCCGGCAGCGCCGTCGCGACGCTGCTGATGGCGAGTGCGCCGATGAGGATGCCCAGGAGCAGCGGGAGCATCGCCCACCACCTGTGGAGCGAGGAACGAGTGGGGATGGGCGAGGTCTCGACGGTCACATCGCCAGTCTGTAGAGTACCTACGACAACCACAAGTACTGACATTTCTGTCACGTACTGCCCTTTTGGATACTAATGGAGCATCGCCATGCGTGAGAAGACCGAGCGGATCGTCAAGGATTGGGCGCCGATCTGCGATGCCGAGGTGTCGATCGCCGTGGTCGGTGGCGCGTGGAAGCCCACGATACTGGCGATGCTCGAACAGCACGGCATCCTCCGCTTCGGCGAACTCAGCAGGCTCCTGGAAGGCACGACCCCACGCGTGCTGACGCGTCAGCTCCGCGAACTCGAGGAGGACGGCCTCGTGATCCGCACCGTCCATCGACAGGTCCCGCCGAAGGTCGAGTACGAGCTCAGCGAGGTCGGGCGCAGCGCCGGGCCCCTTCTCGCCGAGCTGACCCGGTGGGGCCGCGCCTACGCCGATCCCCACCGCGCCGACGCGCGCCTGACCGCAGGCGAGTAGGCCGACCTCGCAGCGGTTCCCACATCGGTGGCGCACCGTCAAGGGGTTCGATCCCGCGGGTGCGCCGCCCTACGGTGGCGTGATCGAGGGAAGGAAGAGCACATGAGCGATCCGCAGAACACCCGTGGCGTACCCGGGGAAAGCGAAGAGGCGGACACGGCCTCCGGCGGCCCGCCGGAGCGCACAGATGGAACGAAACCGGAGCCGGAGACCGCCGATGGAGCCGGTGACGACGATGGGGCCGGTGACGACGATTCAGCGGAGGAACGGGTCGACGAAGGTCATTGACCAGCCCGCATGAACTCCTCGGCCGCGCGCACCTGGGCATCCGATGGGCGGATGCCGGTGTAGAGGACGAACTGCTCCAGCGCCTGCAGCGTCGCCACCTCGGCGCCGCTGATGACCGTCTTCCCGGCGGAATGCCCGGCCACGACGAGCGGTGTCTCGGCGGGTAGCGCGACGACGTCGAACACGACGGATGCCGCAGCCACGGCGCTCTCGGGAAATGCCAGCGCGTGCTCTTCCGGACCGCCTGCCATGCCGATCGGCGTGACGTTGACGAGGATCTCCGCCGTCTGCTCCCCCACCTCGGGGACCCACGCGTAGCCGTACAGATCCGCCAGGGCCCTGCCGACCTTCTCGTTGCGCGCCACGACCGTGACATCGCGGAATCCGGCGTCCCTGAAGGCCGCCGTCGTCGCCTTGGCCATGCCTCCAGAGCCGCGTAGGAGCACAGAGGACTCCGGCTCCAGACCATTCCGCTCGATCAGTTGGGCGATCGCGGAGTAGTCCGTGTTGTACGCAGTGAGCACTCCGTCGTCGTTCACGATCGTGTTCACGGAGTCGATCGCCGTCGCCGACCGATCCATCCGGTCGACGAGCGCGATGACCTCTTCCTTGTACGGCATCGAGACCGCGCATCCTCGGATGCCGAGTCCGCGCACACCGGCAATGGCCTGGGCGAGATCCGTGGGTGCGAACGCCTTGTAGATCCAGTTCAGCCCCAGCGCTTCATAGAGGTGATTGTGAAAGCGCGTTCCGTTGTTGCTCGGTCGCGCCGACAGCGAGATGCACAGCGTCATGTCCTTGTTCAGCATGGTCACTGCATCAGGGTACGCCGTGATGAATCCGTCCCCGTATCAGAGCGCACCGACGCCGAACACGAGCCCCAGCAGGTAAGTGATCGCCGCCGCACCGAACCCGATCGCCAGCTGACGGAGCGCCCGGCGCAGCGGCGGACCTCCGGAGAGGATGCCGACCATCGCACCGGTCGACAGCAGCGCGATGCCGACGAGAACCAGCGCCAGCACGATGGCCGCGGTGCCCTGCATCCCGAAGATCCATGGCAGCACCGGCACGATCGCGCCCGACGCGAAGAGCAGGAAGCTGGAGATCGCCGCCGTCCAGTCGCTGCCGACGATCTCATGGTCGTCTCCGGAGGTGCGGATCGGGCCGGTGGCCGCCGCTCGCACGCCGGCCTGGGCGGCCTCGACGATGCGGTGAGCCCTTCTCAGCGCCTCGGCTTCGTCCATTCCCCGCGCGCGATAGACCAGCGCGAGCTCGTTCTCATCGATGTCGAGGTCGGCGGCGGAATCATGCGCGTCGTCGTTCGCCTCCGTCGACGCCAGCAGTTCTCGCTGCGAACGGACCGAGACGAACTCCCCCGCCCCCATCGACAGCGCACCCGCCAGGAGCCCTGCGATGCCGCTGAAGAGGACGAAGCTCGCGCTCACGCCGGTGGCACCGATGCCGAGCACCAGCGCCAGGTTGCTCACGAGGCCGTCATTCGCCCCGAAGACGGCTGCGCGGAACGATCCCGACAGCCGGCGTCGCCCGCGCGCTGCGAGCCCGCGCACGACCTCGTAATGGATCTTCTCGTCGGCGCGCATCGCCGGGGTCGCGTACTGCTCCGTGTCGTACGGCGAACGCGCCTCGGCGCTCTGCGCCAGGGCGAGGACGAAGATCGAGCCGAAGCGGCCGGCCATCCAGCCGAGCATGCGTGAGCGGATGCCGGCGCGGGGAAGCCTCTTCGGCTCGCCGCCGAGCAGGTCGAGCCAGTGCTGCTCGTGTCGCCGCTCCGCATCTGCGAGGCTCAGCAGGATGTCGCGCTCCTCCCCCGTCCGGCGCGCGGCGAGCTTCTGGTAGACCATCCCCTCGGCCCGCTCCTCGACGAGATACCGAGCCCAGCGGCGGCGGTCGGCCGGGGTCGGCTCGGCGGAAACGGGCGCGCTCATCAGTTCTCCTGAATCGGTTGAGGGGATGCGTCAACGCTATCGACGCGATGCGCTCCGCCTCGCCGGAATCCGCGGATTGACAGCATTTCGGGCGCCCGAACAGCGCGTCGGCTCCGCGCCGTTCAGCGACTCTTCACGCGCTTGCGCAGGACGTCGATACGCGACTGCAGCTGCGTCACCGTCGCCTGCGCCACCGCGGGGCCGCCGCAGATCCTGCGCAACTCGGCATGCACGGCACCATGCGGCTCACCGGCCTGTCGCGCGTAGAGTCCGACGAGGCTGTTCAGCAGCTGGCGCTGCTCGCGCAGCGTCCTGTGCAGGGGCGCGGGGAGGGTCGTGACCGCTTCCGGTCCCTGCTCGGCCTCACGTGCCTCCCGCAGCTTCGATTGACGGGCGGTGCGCTGCATGAGCAGTTCGTGCACATGCTCCGGCTCGAGGAGTCCGGGGATCCCGATGAACTCCTCCTCCTCCGGTGTCCCCGGCTCGGCCAGCTGTCCGAACTCCTGGCCCTCGAAGACGACGCGGTCGAAGTGCGCCAGCGATGAGATCGCCTGATAGCTGAACTCCTGCGTCAAGGCATCCGACGCGTCGTCCTCTCGATTGGCGCTCTCCAGCAGCGAGTCGTCGAGTCCGTCGTCGTCTTTGGACTGACGATCCAGCGCGTGATCGCGCTGCTTCTCCATCTCGTTCGCCAGTCCCATGAGGACCGGCACATTCGGCAGGAAGACGCTCGCCGCCTCACCACGGCGCCGCGCACGCACGAAGCGCCCGATGGCCTGCGCGAAGAACAGCGGGGTGGACGACGACGTGGCGTACACGCCCACCGCGAGCCGTGGGACGTCGACGCCCTCTGACACCATGCGCACAGCGACCATCCAGCGGGCATCGTTCGCGCTGAACTTCTCGATCCGCTCTGAAGCCGCCGCATCGTCGGACAGGACGATCGTGGGCTGCTGTCCTGTGATGCTGTGCAGGATCTTGGCGTAGGCGCGCGCGACGGTCTGGTCGGTGGCGAGCACCAGGCCCCCGGCATCCGGAACGTGGTGACGGATCTCGGTCAGCCGCCGGTCGGCGGCGGACAGCACCGCCGGCATCCACTCGCCCTCCGGGTCCAGCGCCGTGCGCCAGGCCTGGGAGTTGACGTCCTTCGTGTTGTCCTGGCCGAGGTGCGCTTCGAGTTCGTCACCGGCGCTGGTGCGCCAGCGCATCTTGCCGGAGTACATGTGGAACAGCACAGGGCGCACGACACCGTCCGCGAGTGCGCGGCCGTAGCCGTACGCGTAGTCCGTGCTCGAAATGCGCGAGCCGGACTCGTCGGGAAGATACTCGACGAACGGGATCGGTGCCGTGTCGCTGCGGAACGGCGTGCCGGAGAGCAGCAGCCGGCGCTTCGCCGGTCCGTAGGCATCCCGGATCGCATCGCCCCAGCTGAGTGCGTCGCCGCCATGGTGCACCTCATCCAGGATGACGAGCGTCTTGGCGTCCTCGGTGAGGTGGCGATGCACGGACGACTTCGCAGCGACCTGCGCATACGTCACCACCACGCCGTGGTAGTGGGATGCCGGGGCCCAGTGGCTGTTGCGGAAACGCGGATCGAGGCGGATGTGCACTCTGGCCGCGGCATCCGCCCACTGGGTCTTGAGATGCTCGGTCGGAGCGACCACGATGATGCGGTTCACCTCGCCCATGCGCAGCAGCTCGACGGCCAGCGTCAGCGCGAACGTGGTCTTTCCTGCGCCGGGCGTCGCCGCGACCAGGAAGTCGCGCCTGTCCTCCTGGAAGTACTGATCCAGCGCTTCTTGCTGCCATGCCCTCAGCTTGTTCGCGGTACCCCACGGGGCGCGCTGGGGAAAGGACGGAGAGAGCATCGACTCCACGATAATCGCTCCCACGGACACCGGATGCACGCCTCCCCCGTGCCGGACGGCCGGCCGGTAGAGTCGATGCTTGCGAGGCCGCGATCCCTGGCTTCGCGAGCTTCTGAGGAGAGTGCGATGTCCGATCTGGAATCATCCCGGACCCCCTTCATCCCGAACGAGGGCCCGCACCCGTGGCGGCGATTCGTGGCCGTCGGAGACTCGTTCACCGAGGGCATCGGCGACCCCGACCCTGCTGCGCCCGGCGGGCACCGCGGCTGGGCCGATCGGGTCGCGGAAGTCCTCTCCCAGCAGGTCGACGACTTCGCATATGCGAACCTCGCGGTCCGCGGCAAGCTCATCGCGCAGATCGTCGCCGATCAGATCGAGCCGGCCGTGGCGCTGCGCCCCGATCTCCTCTCGATCTGCGCCGGCGGCAACGACGTGATCCGCCCAGGCACCGATCCCGATGCCATCGCCGTCCAGCTCGAGGATGCGGTGGCCCGCCTGGCATCGACCGGCGCGGCCATCGTGCTGTTCACCGGCATCGACACGGGCTTCACGCCGGTCTTCCGCGCGTTCAGGGGCAAGGTCGCCATCTACAACGAGAACGTCCGCGCCATCGCCGACCGGCACGACTGCATCGTCGCGGACCAGTGGGCGCTGAAGACCATTCAGGACTCGCGCTTCTTCGACGACGACCGTCTGCACCTCAACGCTCTCGGCCATCACGAGGTCGCCCGTATGGTGCTGCGCGCCCTGAACGTGCCGAATGAGCTGCAGGCGATGCAGCCGGATTCGTTTCCCGTGCGCACCTGGCGCGCCGCGCGCGCGGAGGACCTCGGCTGGGCCCGTGAGCACCTCGTGCCCTGGGTCCTGCGGCGGCTGCGCCACCAGTCATCCGGCGACGACATCGCGGCGAAGCGGCCGGATGCCGTGCCCTACGAGATCCGCGCGACCGAATAGGGGCCCATCGCACCCGCCGATCCTGTGATCGGGAGCGCTGCTCGAAGGGAGCAGGCTCTCGACCAGGAGGTCATGCGATGAGCTGGTGGAGATGCTTCTCCTTGCGGCAGCTGTTCACTGATCAGAGCACGGAGAACTGGGTCGCCAGGGCACGGACGTGGAAGACCAGGGCGCGCATCCGACGGTGGTCGCGAGCCGAGAACGCCAGCCTGTGGGTGGCGCTGTTCGGCGTCGTGCTCCTCGCGATCGCTCCCTTCGTCACGGTGGCACTCCTCATCGCGCTCGGTATCGCAGGCGTCGAACGCACCGACGTCTACTGGTGGATCTGGGGATTCAGTGCGGGCATCCCGGTCGCCGGGATGCTCGGCAGCGCGATCAGCTCCGCACGACTGGACGAAGCGCGCTACGCCGACGGCCACGTGTCAGTCGGCGTGGTCGAACGGGTGGTCGAGCATCCGGGCGGGGGCGATGATCACACCTGGTATCAGCTGCATGTCAGCGCCGAGCTGCCGGACGGCATCGCCCTGCGACGGCGGCTGCACTGGCCCGATGATGGGAACGATCCGCGCCGGCTGATCGGCGGGCCCATCCGGTTCCGGCACAACACGTTCGATCCCGACGACCTGCAGGATTATCTCTACGACGGCATCCCCTAGTCTCGAACAGATGCCTGCCAACAGACTCGATGCCGTCACCTCGGAGCAGGAACGGGTCTCGACGGAGAAGAACGGCGGCGCGCCGCGTCGTGCCGGCCTGCTCATCACGGCCGTGCTGTGTCTGCCTGCTGCCGTACTGCTGACCTGGCCACAGGCCCTCGGCGCACAACAGCTCCCCGGCATCGCCCAGCTGATCGCCTTCCGCGCCCCGCTGGCACTTGGGCTCCTGTTCGGCGCCATCGTCGCTGCAGCGGCGTTCCTGCTGCTTCGACGACGAACCCGCTTGCTCTCGAACATCGCCGCAGCGCTCGCGGCCGTCGCTCTCGCTGCAGCGATCGGGAACGCCGCGGTGCTCCTGGCCCGCGGAAGCTCCGAGTCGAGCGTCACGGGACACGAGGACAGCGCCCTGACGGTCCTGGCGTGGAACACCCAGGGCGGAGCCACATCACCGGCGGACGTCGCCGAGCTCATTCTCGAGGTGGACGCCGAGATCGTGAGCCTGCCGGAGATGGACGAGGACGCCGTTGCGGAAGTCGCACGCCTCATCGCACGTGAAGGACGGCGGATGACGCCGGCCACCACGCGCACCGTCGAGAGCTCGCCCGGAGAGTCCTGGATCCCGACCTCGCTGCTCGTCGTCGACGAACTCGGTGCCTACGAACTCGACGGGGCCGCCGGTGCAACGCCCGGCCTTCCCAGTGGAGTGTGGCGCCCGGTCGGTGGAGAGGGACCGGCGATCGTCGCCGCGCACCCGGCACCGCCGCTGCTCGAGAGCATGGATGACTGGGCAGCAGGACTGCGGTGGATCGCCGAGCAGTGCAGCGCGCTCGGGCCGGACGTCATCGTCGCCGGCGATCTCAACGCCACGATCGATCACCTGGATCTCAGCAGCTGCCGGGATGCCGCGGCCGAGGCGGGGACGGCCGCCGCCGGCACGTGGCCGTCCACCGTCCCGGTCTGGGCGGCATCACCGATCGATCACGTTCTCGTCGGCCGTGCGTGGACCGTGCTCGACGCCCGGGTCATCGCGCCTTCGTCCTCCGGCGGCACCGACCATCGCCCGATCGTCGCGGTGCTCGAGAAGCACTAGGGCGTGCCCGACCTTCGGGGAGACGCACGTCACCGGACCGCGTAGAACGCCACCGCCGACGACGCTGCGACGTTCAGCGAGTCGACGCCCGCCGTCATCGGAATCGTGACGCGCCGGTCCATGAGTTCCTCAGTGCTCGGCTTCAGACCGTGCCCTTCACTGCCGAACACGAGAGCAAGCCGCTCGTGCCCCGCTGCGACCAGGTCGTCGAGCGGGACCGCACCGTCTCCCAGCGTCATGCCTGCGACGACGAAGCCGGCATCCTTGAGTTCCTGGACTCCGGCGGGCCAGTCCTCGATCCGCGTCCACGGCACCTGGAACACCGTCCCCATCGACACGCGCACCGAGCGCCGGTAGAGCGGGTCGCCGCAGTCCGGTGTCACCAGGACCGCATCGACGCCCATCGCCGCCGCCGACCGGAAGCACGCGCCGACGTTCGTGTGATCCAGCAGTCCCTCCAGGACGGCGATCCGAGAGCGGCGCGCACGCCCGGCATCCTGCAGCACCTGCGCTACAGAAGCCAGCGCAGGGCGGTGCATGGATGCCAGTGCACCGCGATGCACCGCATACCCGGTGACGCTCTCGGCGACTTCATCGGGGACCAGATAGACGGGCACATCCCGATCGCCGAGGATGGCCCCGATCCCCGCGACCCACCGCTGCTGCGTCATGACCGAGCGCGGCCGATGGCCGGCATCGCACGCGCGCTCGATGACCTTGGCCGACTCGGCGATGTAGAGTCCGCCGGCCGGTTCCTGCACGCGACGCAGCGCGGTGTCGGTGAGGTTCCGGTAGTCGTCGAGCCGCGGGTCGTCGGCGTCGGTCACGTGCTGGAGGTCCACTCGTCCACTCTGCCACCTCGGCGTCTCCGGCCCTGAAGTCCTTGTCCGCGCAGGCCCGTCGCCCTACCGTGGGTGCGAGGAGAGGATGTTCGATGGCTGAGGCCCCACGCGACGCGCAACGGATGCTGCAGATCTGGCCGACGATCGTCGGCGTCGTGTTCGCTGCAGCGCTCATCCTGATCCTGTACATCGGCCTCGCCGACACAGACATACCAGGCGAAGTGCTCATCGCCGCAGCGTTCGTCTATCTCGGCTCAGCCGCGCTGGGGCATCGCGCAGCCGCATGGCCCCTTTTCTGCGCCACCTTCGTTCTCATCGGGATCGGGATCGCGGTTGAGCCCTTCTCACCGTTCTGGACGATGATCGTCATCGTCGCGGCCCTCGTCGTCTACGGCCTCGTCCGCGGTCGACTGCAGCCGACCTGGGGACTCCCGCTCCAGGCGGTCGCGATGCTCGTGGTGATCGCTCTCGCCCTTCTCGTCCCCGTCCTCCCCGCGCCGTGGGGCGCCGTGCTCGTCGGCACGGGACTCCTACTGCACGCCGGTTGGGATGTCCATCACCTCCGCACCCGTCGAGTGGTCGCATCGACGATGGCGGAGTTCTGCGTCGCACTCGACACCTGCCTCGCCGTCGGCGTCGTCGTGCTCGCCCTCCGGTGAGCTCGCCGGAGCAAGACGCTTTAGACTCGCTCAGGGAGGTTCCGTGAGCGTGACGATGACTGCCGATCTGGCTGACGGCGTCGCGCGTACCGTCGAGCTGCTGCGGGGCAAGCGGATCGCCGTGCTCACGGGCGCCGGAATCTCCACCGATTCCGGCATTCCCGCCTACCGCGGCGAAGGCGCTTCCGTCCGCGCGGATCCGATGACCGCGCAGCGCTTCCTCGCGGACGAGTCGGCCCGCCGACGCTACTGGATCGGCGGTCACCTGGGCTGGCATGCGTTCGCGCAGGCCGCGCCGAACGCCGGTCACCTCGCACTCGCCGAGATGGAACGCGACGGCGTCGTCAGCGGAATCATCACGCAGAACGTCGACGGACTTCATCTGCGGGCCGGCAGCTCGCACGTGATCGAGGTCCACGGCACCATGCGCCGCGTCGTGTGTCTCCAGTGCAGTCAGGTCTTCGATCGCCGCGACGTCGCCGCACAGATCGAAGAGCTCAACCCGTGGATCACCGTTGCGGAGAACATCCCGCTGAATCCGGACGGCGACGTGACCCCCGCTACAGCCGACGGCTTCGTCGTTCCGGCCTGCACGGTCTGCGGGGGGATGCTGAAGCCCGACGTCGTCTTCTTCGGCGAGTACGTGCCGGGTGACCGCTTCCGTTCGGCCGAATCGCTGCTGCGTGCCAGCTCCGCCATGATCGTCGCCGGCTCCTCGCTCGTCGTGAACTCCGGGGTCCGACTCGTCGAGCGCGCCAGGCGCCGCGGCATCCCGCTCATCATCATCAATCGCGAACCGACCAGGGCTGATCCCTGGGCGAACGTGACGCTGGCCGGCGGCACGAGCGATCTCATCCCCGCGATCCAGGAGCAGCTTTCGTGACTCTGATCACTCTCGTCCGACATGGCCAGACCGACTGGAACCTCGACCGCCGCATCCAGGGGTCGACCGACATCCCCTTGAACGAGACGGGCCGAGGGCACGCCCTCGAAGCGGCCGCCGCACTGGCGGGCGGCACGCACCATGCGATCTACGCCAGCCCGCTGGTCCGCGCGCACGAGACCGCCCGGATCATCGCCGGTGAGATCGGACTGGGCGAGCCGGAACTGGTCTCCGACCTGCGCGAACGCGAGTTCGGCGAGGCCGAGGGGATGCTGGTCGCCGACTACATCTCGACCTACGGCGACTGGCACGCCGATGTACCCGGTGCCGAGACGTTCGACCAGGTTCGCGACAGGGCCCTCGGCGCCCTGGACATCATCGCCAGAAGCTCACGCCGCCGCTCGGCGCCGGTCGCGGAGTCCGTGATCGTCGTCGCGCACGGTGGGGTGATCCGGTCTCTGCTGGATCACGCTTCCGGTGGGACCATGCCGTTGATGGGTGTGCCGCTCGCCAACGGTTCGGTGCACCGGTTCGAGGCGTCGCCCGGCGTGCTGCGGCTCCTGGAGACCGTGCCGGTTCAGTAGGCGCTGGCGCGGCGGAGAACACCGCGAGCGTGGCGCAGCACCGGCTCGTCGATCATGCGGTCGTCGAAGCGGAAGACCCCGCGTTCGCCGACCGCGGCCGCCAGCACGGCCTCGGCCCATGCGACCTCGGCCGCATCCGGGCAGTATGCGGCACGGATGACTGCGACCTGACCGGGGTGGATGCACGCCGTGGCGGAGAACCCGCTGGCCGCGGCATCCGATGCCTCCGCCGAGAGCCCGTCGAGATCGTCGATCGCGATGTGCACGGCGTCGATCGCGGCTTTGCCCCGCGCGCCGGCCTCGAGCAGCACACGCGAGCGCGCGAAACGTGCGATGTCCCGGTATCCGCCACCCGGTCCGCGGCTGGACGTGCCGCCGAGCGAAGCGACCAGGTCCTCGGCGCCCCACATGAGCCCGATGACGCGCTCATGCTCTGCAAGACGATCGGCGGCCGCGACACCGCGGGCCGTCTCGCACAGCGCGATGAGTGCGAACCGTGCATCGAAGGCATCCAATGCCGAGGCGTCCTCGGCCTTCGCGACCATGACCGTGCGGAAATCGGTCTGCGCCACAGCTGCCAGATCGGCGGCGAACTCGCCGGAGTCGACGGCGTTGACGCGCACGATCACCCGGCCGGGATCCAGGTCCGTCTCGCGGAGGTTCCTGCGCGCGGCATCCTTGTCCGCCGGCGCCACGGCGTCCTCGAGGTCGAGGATGACGGCATCCGCCCTGTCGAGCGCCTTCGCGAAGCGCTCCGGCCGATCGCCGGGGCAGAACAGCAGCGCCGGGCCGAGTTCGAACGTCATGCGTCGCCCTCGGGAAGGCAGCGCACGAGCACGGTGCGGGTCGCCGTCGCGACCACCGTGCCGTCCTGGTTGCGTCCGGTGTGCGCGATCGTGCAGATGCCCTGACCGGGGCGCGAGGACGACAGGCGCTTGTCTGTGACGATGCTCTCGGTCGAGAGGGTGTCGCCTGCGAAGAGCGGATGCGGGAAGCGGATGTCGCTCAGCCCGAGCTGCGCGACGAGCGTCCCCTGCGTCAGCTGCGCCACCGATGAGCCGACCATCGTCGACAGGGTCCACATCGAGTTCATCAGCGGGCGGCCGAACTCCTGGGTCGCGGCGTACGCGGCATCCAGATGCAGCGCCTGCGTGTTCATCGTGAGGGTGGTGAAAAGCACGTTGTCGGCCTCGGTCGCGGTGCGCCCTGGACGATGCAGGTATGTCGCACCGAGGTCGAACTCCTCGTAGTACAGGCCCCGCTGCACGATCACGGTCATGATTCCACGCTACCCGGCGAGCCCGAGCGCCCGCGCGATCACGAGCAGCTGCACCTCGGTCGTCCCCTCGCCGATCTCGAGGATCTTCGAGTCGCGATAGTGCCTGGCGACGGGGAACTCGTCCATGAAGCCGTTCCCGCCGAAGATCTGGGTCGCGTCACGCGCATTGTCCATCGCGGCCTCCCCCGCCACGAGCTTCGCGATCGCCGCCTCCTCGCCGAAGGACTTCCCGGCATCGCGCAGCCGCGCCGCGTGATGCCACGCGAGCCGCGCGGTGTGCACCCGAGCACGCATTCGTGCGAGCGTGAACTGGGCGTTCTGGCGGGTGCTGAGCGCGGCGCCGAACACGGTGCGGCTGCGCGCGTAGGCCGTCGCCTGCTCGAGACATCCCTCCGCGGCCCCGGTGGAGAGAGCGGCGATCGCGACGCGCCCCTCGTCGAGGATGCTGAGGAAGTTCGCGAACCCGCGCCCCTCCTCGCCGAGCAGGTTCTGCTCCGGCACCCGGGCGTCGACGAAGGTCAGCGGATGCGTGTCCGAGGCCCGCCACCCGAGCTTGTCGTACGGTGGCTCGACCGTGAACCCTGGCGTCCCGTTCGGCACGACGATGGTCGAGATCTGCTTGCGGCCGTCGCGCTCGCCGGTGACGGCCGTCACGGTCACGAACCTCGTGATCGGAGTGCCCGAGTTCGTGATGAACTGCTTCGCACCGTTGATCACCCACTCGCCGCCGTCGCGTCGGGCCGTCGTGCGGGTCGCCCCCGCGTCACTGCCCGCCTCCGGTTCGGTGAGTCCGAATCCGGCCAGGGCGCGTCCGGTGAGGAGGTCCGGCAGCAGTTCGGCGCGCTGCGCGTCGGTGCCGAACCGGAACACCGGCATGGCTCCGAGGCTGACGCCCGCTTCGAGGGTGATCGCGATCGATTGATCCACTCGGCCGAGCGCTTCGATGGCGATGCCGAGCGCCATCAGATCACCGCCCTGGCCGCCGACTTCTTCGGGGAACGGCAGGCCGAACAGCCCCAGCTCCCCCATCTGCCGGACGACATCCATGTTGAGCGTGTGGGTCCGGTCGGCCTCGTACGACTGCGGAGCGACGACGGTGTCGGCGAAGTCGCGCACCATCGCGGCGAGCTCGCGTTCTTCTTCGGTCAGGTCAGTCATGGTTCTCCTCCGCCTCGACGCGCGCGACCGGTTGGTCGCGTCGCACCTGATCGCCCTGCGCGACCAGGAGGTGCACCGTGCCGTCGTGCGGCGCGAGCACCGGATGCTCCATCTTCATCGCCTCGATCGAGGCGATGATGTCTCCTGCGGACACCGGTGCGCCGTCGGCGACGTGCACAGCGACGACGCTGCCCGGCATCGGTGCTCGGACCTCGGGGTGGGTCGCGAGAGCTTCGGGATGCTGAGCCGCCAGCCGCTGATCCATGGCCTGGCGCCGGGTGAGCGGGCGCAGGCGGGCCGTGCGGCCGGCCTCGGAGACCCAGACCGAGCCATCGGGGGCGAGCGCTGCTTCGACCGGAGCGCTTTTCGACTCCTCGCTGCGCTCGTCGCTCAACGAGCGAGAGGGTGTGAGCTCGTTCGCCCGGTCGGAGTGGGTGGGGGCGGGTGCAGGAACGCGGAGGACGTCGCCGTCGTCGGTCAGGAACGCGACGCCGCCGTCGCCGGCATCTTCACCGCTCAGCCGCCAGCCCGGCAACGAAGCCCACACCTCTCCCCCGCGAGACGTGCTCTGCGAGGCGAGACGTGGTCTGCCGGGCTCGCTCCCACCGCCCAGAGTACGTCTCGCGGCCGCCAGCATGAGTGGGGACGGCGGCGCGGAGGCGAAGGGCAACAGCGTCTCGATGAGGCCGGTGTCCAGTTCACCCACGACGACGCGCTCATCGCGGCACAATGCGCGCAGGAACGCGATGTTGGTCTCGACTCCGAGCACGAGGGTCTGCGCGAGCGCCTCGTCCAGACGCGCGAGCGATGTCGGACGGTCGTCGCCGTACGCGATGATCTTCGCGATCATCGGATCGTAGAACCCGGTGATCTCCGATCCCGTCTCGATCGCGGCATCCACCCGTACGCCGTGAGGAGCGACGAACCGCAGGACGTCCCCCGTCGAGGGCAGGAAACCCCGCTCCGGCGCCTCCGCATACACGCGTGCCTCGATCGCATGACCGCGAGCCCGCGGGATCGACGGCAGCGACTCGCCGGCCGCGACCCGCAGCTGCAGTTCGACGAGATCCAGGCCGGTGACCGCCTCGGTGACGGGATGCTCGACCTGCAGACGCGTGTTCATCTCGATGAAGAACATCTCGCCCGCGGCATCCGCATCGATGAGGAATTCCACGGTCCCTGCACCGACGTAGTCGACGCTCGCGGCGACGCGCACGGCCTCGTCCCAGAGCCGCTCCCTGAGAGGTTCCGGGATGCCGGGTGCCGGCGCCTCCTCGATGACCTTCTGATGCCGGCGCTGCAGGGTGCACTCGCGTTCGCCGATCGCGACGACCGTCCCGTGCGTGTCGCCGAACACCTGGACCTCGAGATGACGGGGCCGGCCGATGAGACGCTCCAACACCAGCGCGTCGTCGCCGAAGGATGCCGCGGCCACCCGGCGCGCCGAACTCAACGCCGACGCCAGGCCACCGGCATCCCGCACGATCTCCATGCCCTTGCCGCCGCCGCCGGCGCTGGGTTTGACGAGCAGCGGGTATCCGATCCCGGCCGCATGGACGGCGATCTCGGCATCCGAGAGCCCCGCCGCATCGAACCCGGGGACAACCGGTACGCCGCGCTCGGAGACGTGCGCACGAGAGCGCGCCTTGTCGCCCATGATCTCCAGCGCCCTGACGTCCGGACCGATGAACACCAGACCTTCCGCTGCGCACGCCTCCGCGAGGGCGACGCTCTCGGAGAGGAATCCGTATCCGGGATGAACAGCCTCGGCGCCGCTCTCACGCGCGGCAACGATGATGGCCTCCACGCGGAGGTACGAGTCGGCCGCCGAGGACGGACCGATCCACACGGCATCATCGGCCTCACGGACGTGAGGGGCGCCGGCATCCGCGTCGGAGAACACCGCGATGCTGCGGATGCCGAGAGCCCGAAGGGTGCGGATGATCCGGCGGGCGATCTCGCCGCGGTTCGCGACCAGGACGGAGGAGAACACGGGCATCACATCCGGAAGACGCCGAAGCCCGGCGCAGGCAGTGGGGAACGGGACACGACATCCAGCGCGAGTCCGAGCAGGTCGCGGGTGCGATCAGGATCGACGATGCCGTCGTCCCACAGTCGCGCTGTGGCGTAATAGGGCTCGCCCTGACTCTCGTACTGGGCGCGGATGGGCTCCTCGAACGCCGACCGCTCTTCGGGAGTCCACGACTCGGCGCGTGCCGTGAGCTGGTCCTCTTTCACCGTCGCCAGCACGGACGCCGCCTGATTGCCGCCCATGACCGAGATCCTGCTGGCGGGCCAGGTCCACAGGAACCGGGGCGAGTACGCCCGCCCGCACATCGAGTAGTTCCCGGCGCCGAAGGACCCTCCGATGATCACGGTGAGCTTGGGCACGCGGGTCGTCGCGACGGCCGTGACCATCTTCGCGCCGTCCTTCGCGATGCCGCCGGCCTCGGCATCCGACCCCACCATGAAGCCGGTGATGTTCTGCAGGAACAGCAGCGGGATGCCGCGCTGATCGCAGAGCTCGATGAAATGCGCACCCTTGAGCGCCGACTCGCTGAACAGGACGCCGTTGTTCGCGACGATGCCCACCGGGTGGCCGTGCAACCGGGCGAATCCCGTCACCAGGGTCGTGCCGTAGTCAGGCTTGAACTCCAGCCAGGATCCGCCGTCGATCAACCGGACGATGACCTCGTGCACGTCATAGCCCGCGTTCACATCGACCGGGACGACGTCGTGGAGACTGCCGCTCTCCGCCGGCGGCAGGGCCGGCCCGACCTCCCACGCCGGCACGGGTGCGACGGGCAGCGTCGCCACGATGTCGCGGAGGATCTCCAACGCGTGCTCGTCGTCTTCGGCGAGATGGTCGACCACGCCGGAACGGCGGGCATGCAGCTCTCCCCCGCCGAGCTCCTCGGCGGACACGATCTCGCCGATGGCGGCCTTCACGAGCGGCGGTCCCCCGAGGAAGATGGTGCCCTGCCCGCGCACGATCACGCTCTCGTCGCTCATCGCCGGAACATAGGCGCCGCCGGCGGTGCAGGAGCCCAGCACCGCTGCTAGCTGCGGGATGCCGGCAGCGGACAGCCGTGACTGATTGAAGAAGATGCGACCGAAGTGATCGCGGTCGGGGAAGACCTCGTCCTGCTTGGGCAGGAACGCGCCGCCCGAATCGACCAGATACAGGCACGGCAGACGATTCTCGAGAGCGATCTCCTGGGCGCGGAGGTGCTTCTTGACCGTCATCGGCAGGTAGCTGCCGCCCTTGACCGTCGCGTCGTTGCACACGACCATGACGTGGCGCCCGTGCACGAGACCGATGCCCGCGATGACGCCGGCGCCTGGGACCTCGGAGTCGTACATGCCTTCCGCAGCCAGCGGCGCCACCTCGAGGAAAGGACTGCCCTCGTCGAGCACGCGGGCGACCCTCGCGCGCGGCAGCAGTTTGCCCCGTTCGACATGCCGGCGGCGCGAGGCCTCCGGCCCCCCGAGCGCTGCGTGCGCGAGTCGCTCGCGCAGCTGTTCGGCGAGCTCGCGCTGCGTCTGTGCCACCGTGATGTCCTCCTCGACCCACGAAAACTGGTGCCCGACCATGCGGGTCGGTTAGTGTTCACTAACCCGTTCATTTAGGTTAGCGAGCATTAACTGAGATGACAACCCCGATCACGGCGCGCGATCGCGCCAAGGCCGAGCGCTCCGGTGCCCTGCTGACGGCTGCCGCGACGATGTTCGCAGAGCGCGGCTTCTCCGGCGTGAGCCTGGAGGACATCGGCGCCGCCGTCGGCGTCTCCGGCCCCGCGGTCTACCGTCACTTCGCAGGAAAGCAGGCACTCCTGGGCGCCCTGCTGGTCGGCGTCAGCCGTGACCTGGTCACCGGCGGAACGGCGGTCTCGGATGCCGCGTCCGGCGAAGAGGAGCGGATCCGAGCGCTCATCCGATTCCACGTCGACTTCGCCCTCGGTCACGCCGACGTCATCCGTGTGCAGGATCGCGATCTCGCATACCTATCGGACGCCGATCGCGCCGACGTGCGTCGCCTTCAGCGCGATTACATCGATCTGTGGATGACGGCGCTCGCCGCGCTGCGCTCGGTGGGGTCCGATGAGCTCCGCCTGCGGGTGCAGGCGGGATTCGGCCTGATCAACTCGACCCCGCACAGCACCCGCTCGGCCGCCCGCAGCCAGGCCGCCACAGCCGCCGTCCTCACGGACATGGCGTACGCGGCGCTGACGGCCTGACTTTCCTCCGGCCGGTCAGGCCATCAGCATCGCGCGCCCCGGTTCCTGCAGAATGTCGGCGACGTCCTTGAGGAACCGCGCGCCTTCGGCTCCGTCCACGACCCGGTGGTCGAAGGACAGACTCAGCGTCATCACCTGACGCACCGCCAGTTCGCCGCGGTGCACCCACGGCTGCGGGCGCACGGCCCCCACTGCGAGGATGCCGGACTGTCCCGGCGGAAGGATCGGCGTGCCTGCATCGATCCCGAACACGCCGATGTTCGTGATCGAGAACGTCCCGCCGGCGAGCTCGGCCGGCGACGTGCGCCCGGATCGTGCGGTCTCGGTGAGTGCCGAAAGCGCGTCGGCGAGGGCGATCAGCGACATCCGCTCTGCATCCCTGATGTTCGGGACGATCAGCCCGCGCTCGGTCGCGGCGGCGATGCCGAGATCGACGTAGTGATGCTGCACGATCTCCCCGGCCTCGCCATCCCAGCGGGAGTTGAGCCCCGGCGTTCGTCCCAGTGCGAGACACACCGCCTTGGCGATGACCACGAGCGGGCCGATCCGATGCGCGGACAGCGCGCGGTCCTCGCGCAGCGACGTGATGAGGTCCATGGTCGCGGTGACGTCGACCGTGTGGAAGCAGGTCACGTGCGGCGCGGTGAAGGCGCTTTGGACCATGGCCTCCGCGGTGTGCTTCCTGACTCCGCGGATCGGAATCCTCGTCTCGCGCTCGCCCTGGGCGGATGCCGCGACCGGCCCGACCGCAACAGGCCGCAGGGCAGGAGAATCGGGCGCCACGCGCTCGGCGTACGCATCGACATCCGCCCTGGTGATCGGCCGATCGCCGACCTCGGCGGCGACCAGGACGAGGTCGACGCCGAGCCGCTTGGCGTGTGCACGCACAGGCGGCGTCGACCGCGGCCGCTCCCCTTGAACCGTCTCGACCGGCCCGGTCGGGAGAGCATCGTGCGGTGCGGCCTCGAGCACCGCGGTGTCGATGACGGGTGCCGCGGTCCCTGCGGCGCGGCGCGCACGCCGCGCCGGCCGCGCTCCCCCGGAGGGCGCGGCGCCATAGCCGACCAGGTTCGCCTGGGCGGCCGGTTCGGCTGCGTCGGATGCCGCGGATGCCGTCTCATCGGCATCCGGTGCGGAACCCGTCTCGCCCTCGATGTCGAAGGCGATCAGCGGCGCCCCCACGGCGACCGTGTCGCCTGCCTCCGCGTGCAGCGTCGCGACGACGCCGTCGTACGGCGACGGGAGCTCGACGATCGCCTTGGCGGTCTCGACTTCGGCGAGCGTCTGATTGAGCGCCACGGTGTCGCCCGGAGCCACGAGCCACTGCACGATCTCTGCCTCGGTGAGTCCCTCACCGAGATCGGGAAGTCGGAAATCGGTGGTCATGCGCCCGCCTCCGTCATGCTGTTCGGCCGGTCGAGGACGCGGTCCACGGCGTCGAGGATCCGGTCGAGATCCGGGAGATGATGCTTCTCGAGCTTCGCCGGCGGATACGGGATGTCGTGCCCTGTGACCCGCAACGGCGGGGCCTCGAGGTATTCGAAGCAGCGCTCGGTGACGCTCGCGATCACCTCGGCGGCGACGCCGGCCTCTCGGGATGCCTCGTGCGCCACGACGACGCGGCCGGTGCGACGCACGGACGCCGCGACGGTGTCGTAGTCGACCGGGGACAGCGAACGCAGGTCGATCACCTCGAGGTCGATGCCGTCCTCCTCGGCGGCGGCCGCGGCATCCAGAGCGGTGGAGACCATCGCCCCGTACGTCAGCACGGTGGCGTCCGCCCCCCGGCGCACGACGTGGGCGAGGCCCATCGGAACGGTGTCGGCGAGCGGTGCGTCCAGATCGACATCGCCCTTGTGGTGATACAGCCGCTTGGGCTCGAAGAAGATCACCGGGTCGTCGCTCGCGATCGCCTGGCGCAGGCACCGGTACGCGTCCTCGGGGTTCGACACCGCGACCACCCGGAGTCCGGCCGTGTGCACGAAGTACGCCTCCGGCGACTCGGAGTGATGCTCGGCAGCCCCGATGCCGCCTGCCCACGGGATGCGGATCGTGATCGGCATCTTCACGCGCCCCTGCGTGCGGTAGTGCAGCTTGGCGACCTGCGAGACGATCTGATCGAACGCCGGATAGACGAAACCGTCGAACTGGATCTCGACCACCGGGCGGTATCCGCGGAACGCCAGCCCGACCGCGGTGCCGACGATGCCGGATTCCGCGAGAGGGGTATCGATGACTCGCGCGGCTCCGAACTCGTCGATGAGCCCGTCCGTGATGCGGAAGACGCCTCCGAGGCGGCCGATGTCCTCTCCGAGGATCACGACCTTGTCGTCATCGCGCATGGCCTGCGCGAGACCCGCGCCGAGTGCCTTGCCCAGTGTCATCTCGGTCATCTCACGCCTCCTGATCGAACGAGTTCAGGTAGGCCGCGTACGCATCGCGCTCGCGGGCGAGCCCGGTGTGCGGCTCGGCGTACACGCCGTCGAAGACCGTGAGCGGCTCACGGGTCACCATTCCGATGCACGCGGCACGCATCTCGCGCGCCGCGATGTCCGCCTCGGCCTGAGCGGCCGCGATCTGCGCGTCGTCGAGTTCGCCACGCGCGGTCAGGTGCGCCTCCAGTCGGGCGATGGGGTCGCGCGTGCGCCACGCCTCGAGCTCTGCCGGGTCGCGGTACCGCGTCGGGTCATCCGCCGTGGTGTGCGGGCCCATCCGGTAGGTGACCGCTTCGATGAACGCGGGGCCCTTGCCGCTGCGCGCGTGCTCGAGCGCCCAGCGCATGGCCGCCAGGCACGCCAGGACGTCGTTCCCGTCGACGCGGAGGCTCGGGATGCCGAAGGCCGGGGCACGCCCCGCGATCGGATAGCGCGACTGCACCGATACCGGCTCGGAGATCGCCCAGTGGTTGTTCTGGCACACGAACACGGCGGGAACCCCGTAGGACGACGCGAAGATCATGGCCTCGTTGACGTCGCCCTGACTGGTCGCGCCGTCGCCGAAGTACGCGACGGCCACCTCGTCGGTCTGCTCGCGCTGAATACCCATGGCATACCCCACGGCGTGCAGGCTCTGCGCGCCGATGATGATCTGCATGGGCGCGCAGCGCAGACGCTCCGGGTCGTACGCCGCCCCCTCCTCGCCTCGCCAGGTGCGAACGAAGTCGGCGGGCTGCGCGCCACGCGCCAGGATGACGCCGGTCTCTCGGTAGCTGGGGAACACGAAGTCCTGCGGTGCGAGTGCGCGCGCGGTGCCGATCTGCGCCGCCTCCTGCCCCTGGCACGGCGCCCACAGCCCGAGCTGGCCCTGACGCTGCAGCGCGAAGCCCTCGGCGTCGATCCGGCGCAGCACGACCATGTCGCGGTGCAGCGCCCGCAGTCCGGCGGCGTCCACATCGGCCACGAAGCGGTCCAGATCGGGGTGCGTCAGACGGGTGCCGTCCGGAGCGATCAGGCGCTCGACGAGGTCCAGGTCCTGAGCGGTATCGGTGATCGGAGTGGTCTGCGGTGACATCTTCGTCCTCCTCGGTCGCGTCGCCCCTCGTGGGGGCGCTGCTGCACGGCGCCGACATCGTCATCGGCTTCTTCGAGGCTATGTCCGGTGATCACCTCGCTCAAGCATCTTCGAGCGCATTGAGCATGTTGCACATTCTAGGCTCGGACGACGCTGCTACGGTTGAGCACTATGTCAACCCTGGACCGCATCGACCTCGAGCTTCTCACCGTCCTCGCCGATGATCCGCGCGCCACGATCGTCGCGCTCGCCGAACGACTGGGGCTGTCACGCAACACGATCCAGGCTCGGATGTCCCGACTGGAGCAGACCGGCGTGCTGCTGTCCTACGAACGCGCATACTCGCCGGAGGTGCTCGGATTCCCGTTGCAGGCCTTCATCAGCATCGGCCTGCGTCAGACCGAGCTCCCCCGGATCACCACCGAACTCGCGCGCATCCCCGAGATCCTGCAGGTGCACGGGCTGAGCGGATCCATCGATCTGCTCGCGCGCGTGGCCTGCCGTGACGCGCGGCACCTGTTCGACACGGACGCGCGCATCCTGTCGATCGAGGGCGTCGAGCGCACCGAGACCTCGCTCGCGATGGGCGAGGTGATCCCCTATCGGGTCGCCGGCCTCATCGGCCTCGCGCGGCGGGAAGCCTGAGGAAGCGGCGGACAGCGCCGGCCGCTTCGGCCGGAGTCTCGTAGTGGATCAGGTGGCCGACGTCGGCGATCTCGACGATCTCGGCGTCCGGGAAGGTCGTTGCGAGGCGCCGCTCGGCTTCGATCGGCGTGATGTCGTCCTGCTGTGCGGCGACCAGGAGAGTCGGTGTCGTGATCCCGGGTGCGAACTCGCGGACATCGTGCGACACGCTGGCGACGAACGCATCCTTGAGGACGTCGCGGTCGGCGAAACGCGAGAAGTACGTGTCGTGCTGCTCGTGGATGAATCGGCGCAGCTCGGGATCGCGGGTCTTCGCCATCGTGATGCTCATGACGCGCACGATCAGTCGATTGCGCAGCAGAGCGGTGCCGAGCCGCTCGGGCAGCTTCGCACCGAGGGCGTAATAGAGCACGGCGAGCCGTGTCATCAGACCCTTGGGGCCCTCCAGCGCCGGAGCGCCGATCGGATTGATCAGAATCAGCTGCGGCGTCTCCAGCCCGCGAGCGACGGCGGCCGACGCCACGATGGAACCGAACGAGTGGCCGAGTATCACCGCTCCGGGGGCGACACCGCGAGCGAACTCGATCAGCCAGTCGGCGTACCGCTCGAGATCGTGCGCACCACCGGGCAGCGGTGCCGTCTCGCCGAAACCGGGCAGGTCGGGCGAGATCACGCGAAGATCGGGCAGATACGCCAGCACGGGTTCGAGTCCGTGATGCTCTCCGCGGAAGCCGTGAACGGCGATGACGGTCGGGGAGTCCGCATCCCCCGGGTCTCCGTATTCCCAGTACGCCGTCGTCCCGCCGCCCGCGTTCGTCTCGAGGCGCCGTACGGGCAGGGCGTTCAGTCGGTCGGCGTACGGCGAAGGCATGATTCCGAGTCTACGGGCGCCCCGGCGCGGAGAGTCTCCACGCCGATGTCGGAGCCTGGTTCTACCGTGAACAGCATGACCGACGAGACCATGCTTCCCGACTGGCTCACACGCGTCGGCGTCTTCGATCTCGAGACCACCGGCGTCGACGTCAGCACCGACCGCATCGTCACGGCGCACGTGGGTGTGCTCGATGCCAAGGGCCGACAGATCGCGGCGCGCTCCTGGATCGCCGACCCCGGCATCCCGATCCCCGACGGCGCCGCAGCGATCCACGGGTTCACCACCGAGCGCGTCCGACGCGACGGACGTCCGTCGGCCGAGGTCGTCGCCGAGATCGCCGGTTCCCTGCGGGCGCTGCTCACGCAGGGGGTGCCGGTCGTCGCGTACAACGCGTCGTACGATTTCTCGCTGCTGTTCCACGAGTGCCTGCGCCACGGCATCGAGCCGCTGCAGGACCCGTCGCCCGTGATCGACCCGCTCGTGATCGACAAGGCCGTCGACCGGTACCGCCGGGGGAAGCGGACGCTCGAGGTCGTGGCCGAGCACTATTCGGTGACGCTGGACGGCGCGCACGAGGCATCGGCCGACGCGATCGCTGCAGGCCGCGTCGCGCAGGCGCTCGCTCGCCGATTCGACCTCCCGCCTTCGGCATCCGAACTGCACACGCATCAGATCGGATGGGCGCGCACGCAGGCGGAGAGCCTCACGGAGTACTTCATCAGCATCGGACGCATCGACCCCGAAGAGACCATCGACGGCACGTGGCCGGTGCGAGATGGTGCGGCATCCTCCTGAAGAGGGATGCCGGGGCGGATGCGATCTGCCTAGGCTGAACGCGTGACCGACCTCCTGGGCTGGATGACCGTCGCGGTGGTGTTCGGGATGATCCCCGTGCTGCTGTACACGGGAATGCGCCATGTCTTCTCGCGCAAGCCGGTCGAGGAGAAGTACCAGGGCATGGCGGCCGGCGGTCTCGTCGGCGTCTTCGACGCCGTCTGGTCGCCGAGCGCGCACGAGGCGAGCCAGGAGCGCGACAGGCAGCAGCGGGCTTCCATCCCTGCGCCAACTCCCGACAAGGGACCCGGCGTGATGGGCGCCGACGGCCGCATCGTCATCGAGGTCGACGAGGGCTGAGCCCACCGACGACGAAGGTCCCGGCTCCAACGTGGAGCCGGGACCTTCGCGGGAAGCTGGTTACTTGCTGCCGCCGAAGCCCTTGAAGCGCTGGTTGAACTTCTCGACGCGTCCGGCCGAGTCCATGATGCGCTGCTTGCCCGTGTAGAACGGGTGCGAGGCGGAGGAGATCTCGACGTCGATGACGGGGTACTCCACGCCGTCCAGCTCGATCGTCTTGTCGCTCGACACCGTGGAACGGGTCAGGAACGTCTCGCCCGAGCCGAGGTCGCGGAACACGACAGCCTGGTAGTCGGGGTGAATGTCAGTCTTCATGGGATTCCTTACGTGGCGCCCTGGATTGTGCCAGGGACGAGGGAAGTCTGTGGGTGCTGATGCACCAAGGATCGAGTTTAGCAGATCACGCGGCGCGGGCCGCATAGCGGCCGCCATCCGCGTTCAGCACGATCGTCAGACCGAATGTCTCCGTCAGCGTCTCGGATGTGAGTGCCTCGGCGATCGGTCCCTGCGCGACGACGGCACCGTCCCGCACGAGCAGCACATGCGTGAACCCCACCGGAATCTCTTCCACGTGGTGGGTGACCATCACCATCGCCGGCGTCGTCGGCGATGAGGCGTAGCCGCTCAGCAGGGCGAGCAGCTCCTCTCGCGAACCGAGGTCGAGCGACGCGGTCGGCTCGTCCAGCAGGAGCAGCTCCGGGTCGGTCATGACCGCGCGGGCGATCTGCACCCGCTTCTGCTCGCCGTCGCTCAGCGAGCCGAACAGGCGATCGGCGAGGTGATCGAGCTTCCACTCGCCGAGCACGCGCAGCGCGCGTCGCTCGTCGATGTTCTCGTACTCCTCGTTCCAGCGACCCATGACGGAATACGCCGCGGTGAGCACAGCGTTGATCACTGTCTCGTCGCGAGGAATGCGCTTGGCCATCGCGGACGAGGCGAACCCGATGCGCGGACGCACCTCGAACAGATCGCTCTTGCCGAGCGTCTCTCCCAGCACGGTGACCGTCCCCGACGTGGGGTGCAGGAGCGTGTCCGCCAGTTGCAGCAGCGTGGTCTTCCCCGCGCCGTTGGGGCCGAGCACAGCCCAGCGCTCGTCGTCCGCGACCTGCCAGGTCACATGATCGACGATGTTCCGACCATCACGGCGCACGACGACATCGGTGAGATCCAGGGCACTCGGCATGCCTTCAGCCTAACGTCTCAGCCGGCGAGCTCTCGGTAGAGCGCACGCGTGGTGTCGGCAATGGCCTCCCAGCTGAACTGCGTGCGGGCACGCTCGCGACCGGCAGCGCCGTACTCCTTCGCTCGCCGCGGGTTTCCGGTGACCTCGGCGAGCACCGCGGCGAGATCCGCGACGTAGCGGTCGGGATCGACCGGCGTGCCGGTGCCGTCCTGGAGCTGCTCGATCGGCACCAGCCGTCCGGTGACGCGGTCGTCGACGACCTCCGGGATGCCGCCGGTCGCTGTCCCGACGACAGCGGCGCCGCACGCCATGGCCTCGAGGTTCACGATCCCGAGCGGCTCGTACACGGACGGACACACGAACGTCGTCGCTGCGGTGAGGATCGCCGAGAGTTCGGCGCGAGGCAGCATCCGCTCGATCCAGATCACGCCGTCGCGGGTCTGCTGGAGTCGACGAACTCCTTCCTGCACCTCGGCCATGATCTCTGGAGTGTCCGGTGCCCCGGCGCACAGCACGATTTGCACGTCGCGCGGTAGCTCGGCGACCGCGCGCAGCAGATACGGCAGCCCCTTCTGACGCGTGATCCGACCGACGAAGACGACGGACGGCCGAGCAGGGTCCATGCCGATGCTCGTCAGGAATCCGGCATCCTCGACGGGATGCCAGGCATCCACGTCGATGCCGTTGTGTATCACGCGCACCCTGGCCGGGTCGACCTGCGGGTAGCTGCGCAGGATATCGGCGCGCATACCGGCGCTCACCGCCACGATCGCGGCCGCGTTCTCGTAGGCGAGGCGTTCGATGCCGCTGGAGACCGCGTAACCGCCACCGAGCTGCTCGGCCTTCCACGGGCGCAACGGCTCCAGGCTGTGCGCGGTGAGGACGTGCGGGATGCCGTGCAACTGCGACGCGATGTGCCCCGCGAAGTTGGCGTACCAGGTGTGCGAATGGACCAGATCCGCCCCGGCGATGTCGCCGACCATGCTGAGGTCCGTCCCGAGGGTCTGGATCGCGGGGTTCGCGGCGGCGAGTTCCGCCGGAGTGCGATAGGAGGTCACCGCGGTCTCGGAGCGGTCGGCGCCGAATGCGCGGACCTGCACGTCGATGCTGCGACGCAGCGCCGAGACGAGCTCGGTGACGTGCACACCGGCCCCACCGTAGATCTCCGGCGGGTATTCCTTCGTGATCATGTCGACGCGCATGTCTGAACGCTAGTACAGCGACGCTTTCGGGATCTATGGTGGAGCCATGGCGGTCCCCAAGAAGGTTTTCGGCATCATCCTCGCCGGCGGCGAGGGCAAGCGACTCATGCCCCTCACGGCGGATCGGGCGAAACCGGCGGTGCCGTTCGGCGGACAGTACCGCCTGATCGACTTCGCGATCTCGAACCTGATCAATTCGGGACTGAGACAGGTCGTCGTGCTGACGCAGTACAAGTCCCACAGCCTCGACCGTCACATCTCGCAGACGTGGCGGATGTCCGCGCTGCTGGATTCGTACGTCACGTCGGTGCCTGCGCAGCAGCGCCTGGGGAAGCGATGGTTCTCGGGTTCGGCCGACGCCATCCTGCAGAGCCTCAATCTCATCAACGACGAGAAGCCGGACATCGTGGTCGTGATCGGTGCCGATCACGTCTATCGGATGGATTTCCGGCAGATGGTCAAGGCGCACGTCGCGTCCGGCGCGAAGGCGACCGTCGCCGGCATCCGCCAGCCGCTCGCACTGGCCAATCAGTTCGGAGTGATCGATGCGGATCCGGACGGATCCGGTCGTATCCGCGCCTTCCTGGAGAAGCCGACGGACATCGAGGGTCTCGCCGATTCGCCGCACGAGGTACTCGCCTCGATGGGCAATTACATCTTCGACACGGATGCCCTCATCGCAGCCGTCGAGGCGGACGGCGAGCTTCCGACCTCCGGGCACGACATGGGCGGCGACATCGTCCCTTATTTCGTTGAGCGCGGCGAAGCCGGTTACTACGACATGAAGCAGAACGACGTTCCCGGGTCCTCGCCGCGCGACCGGGCGTACTGGCGCGACGTCGGCACGATCGATTCGTTCTTCGACGCGCACATGGACCTGATCTCCACACTGCCCGTGTTCAACCTCTACAACACGGCGTGGCCGATCCGCACGCAGAGCGTGAACGCTCCCCCGGCGAAATTCGTCCGCGATGCCGTGGGGCGCATCGGCAACACCATCGACTCGATCGTGTCGTTGGGTTCCGTGCTCTCCGGCACGCATCTGGAACGCAGCGTCGTCGGTCCAGGCACACTGGCAGGCGGCGGGTCGACCATCACGGACTCGGTGCTGTTCGATCAGGTGCACGTCGGCCAGGGGGCGCGCATCCATCGCGCCGTGCTGGACAAGCACGTGATCCTCGACGACGGCGCGACGGTCGGCGTCGACCGGGAGCGCGACATCGCCCGCGGATTCACGGTCACGGAGTCGGGGATCACAGTGGTCGGGAAGGGCATCAGGATCGAGCGCTGAGCGCGTCGGGACGAACAGCGTGCTCGCGCGTGTGCCCTAGGCTTTCACGCGTGAGTTCCGCGCGCTTCCTCGTCGTCCTCGATGCCGATTCCACCCTCATCCGCAACGAGGTGATCGAACTCCTCGCCGACGAAGCGGGCCGGCGTGCCGAGGTCCAGGCCGCCACCGAGGCCGCCATGCGCGGCGAGGTGGACTTCGCGGCGAGCCTGCGCTCGCGCGTACAGGCTCTCGCCGGCGTGCCGACGTCGGCGTTCGCACGCGTGCGCGCCCGGATCGAGCCGACCCCCGGTGTGCGGGAATTGACGGCGGCCGTGCACGAACGCGGCGGAGTCGTCGGCGTCGTCTCCGGCGGCTTCCACGAGATCCTCGACCACATCGCGCCTGACCTCGGCGTCGACCGATGGCGTGCGAACCGGCTCGAAGTCGACGACGACGCGCTCACCGGACTCGTCGACGGTGAGATCGTGGATGCCGCGGCGAAGGCCTCGTCGCTTCAGCAGTGGGCTGCGGAACTGGATGTCCCCGACCGCGCCACGATCGCCATCGGCGACGGCGCGAACGACCTGCGGATGATGGCCGTCGCCGGGCTCGGTCTCGCCTTCAACGCGAAGCCGGCCGTGCGCGAGCAGGCGAGTCTGGTGATCGCGCCGGTCGACCTGCGCGAGGTCATTCCGCTGCTGCCATAGCCACGGCGGCTCGGCGCCACGGATCTAGCGCGATGTCCGTGGCCTCGATTACCGTCGGGACATGGACATCATCCTCGTACCTGGCCTCTGGTTGGACGCATCGTCGTGGGACGAGGTGACGCCCGCGCTCACTGCCGCCGGCCACCGTGTGCATCCCTTGAGCATGCCCGGCCTCGGCGCACCGGCCACGGCATCGGGCGGCATCGGCATGGCGGATTGGGTCGGTGCGGTGGTCGAGCGGATCGACGAACTCACCGGTCGCGTCGTGCTGGTGGGTCATTCCGGGGGCGGGAACGTCGTGTGGGGCGCGGCAGATGCCCGTCCTGATCGCGTCGCCCGTGTCGTCTTCGTCGACAGCGCGCCGCCTGCGCCTGGCTTCGGGATCTCCGAGTTCGACGTCGTCGACGGCGTCGTCCCGTTCCCCGGGTGGGGCTTCTTCCCCGACGACGATGTATCCGATCTCACGCCTGAGACCCGACAGCGGACGGCGCCGAAGACGCAGAGCGTCCCCGGCCGTGTGCCCACCGATCCGATCTCCCTCAGCGGCGACCGCCACCGCGTGCCGACCACGATGCTGATGGGTTCGATGGATCGGTCCGCGTTCGAGGCCGAGCTCGAGAACTGGCCGCCCTTCGCAGACGAATACCGCGCCATCGAGGACGCCACGGTGGTCCGCATCGGGTCCGGCCATTGGCCGCAGTTCAGCGTGCCTGATCGACTGGCGCAGCTGATCCTGGATGCGGTGGCCGAATCCTCCTGATATCCGGGGTCAGTGCCCCATGCCCAGGCCGCCGTCGACCGGGATGACGGCGCCCGAGATATAGGCGGCATCGTCGCCCGCGATCCAGGTCACGACGCCGGCGACCTCGTCAGCGGTCGCGAAGCGGCCGGCCGGGATGTTCGCCTTGTACTGCTTCTGCGTCTCTTCCGGCAGCTCGGCCGTCATGTCGGTCTCGATGAACCCGGGGGCGACGACGTTCGCTGTGATGCCTCGTCCGCCGAGTTCGCGGGTCAGCGATCGCGCGAAGCCGACGAGCGCGCTCTTGGACGCCGCGTAGTTGATCTGTCCGGCGGATCCGTACAGGCCCACGACGCTGGAGATGAGGATGACGCGACCGAAGCGCGCCCGCAGCATGCCCTTCGAGGCCCGCTTGACGACGCGGAACGAACCGCCGAGGTTCGTCGACACGACGCTGTCGAAGTCATCCTCCGTCATGCGCAGCAGCAGCGTGTCCTTCGTGATGCCGGCATTCGCCACGACGATCTCGACAGGTCCGAGCGTGTTCTCCACCTCGGTGAAGGCCGCATCGACGGCCGCGGCATCCGTGACGTCCGCGCGGACTGTGAGCGTGCCCTCGGGTCCTTCCCCGCTGCGGGCGGTCACCGCCACGCGATAGCCGTCGCGCACGAAGCGCTCGGCGATGGCGCGTCCGATGCCGCGGTTTCCTCCGGTGACCAGGACGACGCGTCCTTCGCTCATGTGTCAGCACTCCAGCTCGTTCGATCTCGGGCGTTGGCAATCCTATCGGGGCGTTTGACACCGGGCAGATGCGACTGCGAGCCTGTCCCTGACGAAAGGCACACCGTGAGCGACAACAGCATCCCCACCCCGCCTCCCGCACCGGGGACGCAGCCGCCGGCTCTGCCCCACCCCGGCGCCGCCGGGCCCGCGCAGTACGGTCAGCCCGCCGCCGGGTCCGCGATGGTACCGGCATCCGGATACCCCGCCAAC
Organism: Microbacterium sp. M; assembly: GCF_045181065.1. Classification (GTDB taxonomy): domain Bacteria; phylum Actinomycetota; class Actinomycetes; order Actinomycetales; family Microbacteriaceae; genus Microbacterium. Next base: position 2,064,051 of record NZ_CP173721.1, read on the forward strand.
GGCTATGCCGCGCACGGATACGCTGCCCCCGGCTACGCGGCTCCGGGCTATGGCGCCCCGGTCTCTGCACCGCGTCCGAACAGCGGGTTGGCGATCACGTCGCTCATCTGCGGCATCGCCGGCCTCGTGCTCGCCGCGTTCCTGGTTCCTCTGATCGCGTCGGTCGTCGCCGTGATCACCGGCCACATGAGCCTCAGCCAGATCAAGCGCGACCCGTCTCTCGGCGGAAAGGGCCTCGGCATCACGGGTCTCGTGCTGGGCTACGCCGGCATCGCGTTCCTGCTCATCATGATCGTGGTGTTCGTCTTTTCACTGCTGGTCTTCGGATCGCTCAGCTTCCTGCCGTTCTTCATGTGATCTCCCGCGCACGCGCGACGGCTCGAAGGTCCATCACGGCACCGATGCCTGCTGACGCGGCGTAGGCTTGATGCATCGTGAAACGCTCCCGTGACGCCGCATCCGTCACCTCGCTTCCGCAGGCGCCGAAGGTCGAGGCTGACTCGCGCACGCGCCGATACCTCATCTCGATGAGCATCAGGATGGTGTGCTTCGCACTGACCCTCTTCGTGACGCCGTACGGGTGGTACACCTGGGTCTTCGCGATCGCCGCCGCCGTGCTGCCCTACATCGCCGTCGTCGGCGCGAATGCCGGCAGCGACAGCACCGTGACGCGCGCCGAGTCGCCGCGACAGGCGCTGGATGCCTCGCCCTCCGCACCGGACGCCGGTCCGGCGCAGCCGACGGTCATCCGTGTCAGCGAGCACGGGCGGAACACCGAGTCGTGACGGATCTGGAATGCTCGCGCGCCGAATGCCGCAGCACCGCGACGCATCAGGTCGTCTGGCGCAATCCACGGATCCACGCGGCCGATCGCGAGAAGATCTGGCTCGCGTGCGATGAGCACGTCGGGTTCCTGAGCGACTATCTGCGCGCTCGCGACTTCCCCGTGACCGTGCGCCCGGAGGTGCCGCAGTGAGCCGGTTCACGCGCTGGAGCCTCTATGTGGTCGTCGCGATCGGCTTCGCCGTCGCGTGCGCCTTTCTCTCACAGTGGCAGTTCGATCGCAGCGAGAGCCGCAGCGCGGAACTGGAACTCATCGAGCGCAACTACGACGCCGATCCTGTGCCGCTCGACGATCTGATCGGGTCGGACGACACTCTCCATCCGCAGAACGAGTGGCGCCCCGTCGCACTCGAGGGCGAATACCTGACCGATGAGCAGGTCCTGGTTCGCAACCGACCGCACGGCGGCACGAGTGCGTTCGAGGTGCTCGTTCCGTTCCGCGACAGCGAAGGGCGAATCCTCATCGTCGACCGCGGATGGGTGCCGCCCGGAGAGGGCGAGTCCCCGGACGCCGTACCGGCACCGCCCTCGGGCGAGGTGGAGATCGTCGTCCGGCTGCGCCCCACCGAAGCCCTGCCATCCTCAGGGCGGGGTGCTCCGGAGGGGCAGGTGCCCACGATCCATGTCCCGACGATCACTGACCGGCTCGCCGAGGGCGGCACGATCACGACGGCGTACGGTCAGCTGGTGAGCGAATCACCGGCGGCAGAGCCGCTCGGCGGTTTCGACAGGCCGACCGCGGACCCCGGGATGAACCTGTCGTATGCGATCCAGTGGATCCTGTTCGCGATCATGGGATTCGTCTTCATCGGCTACATCATCCGAACCGAGATCACGAAGCATCGCGAAGAAGTCGAGGGTCGACCCGCAACGCCGAAGCAGGCTCGCCGTCGCGACAAGGACGCGGATGCCGAGGACGAACTGCTCGACGCGGCGCGCTGAGCGCGTTCCCGCGACGGTCAGACCATCTCGAGGAGCTCGGACAGCGACGCGATCTGCTCGGTGCCCGACACGTGCTGGTGTCCGCCGGCGAAGTGGACGAAGCGCGTGCCCAGGTCCGCGGCGATCTCCTGATCGTGATTGGTATCGCCGATGAGGAGAATCCGCTCTGGCGGGATGCCTGCATCGCGTACCCATCCGGCGATCACGGCATCCTTCGACGCCGCGTAGACGTCGCCGATGCCCAGTACATCCTCGAAGTGCGCAGAGAGGCCATGCGGACGCATCTGTTCCGCGAGCACGGCCGTCAGCGTCGCCGAGGCCAGCACCTGGCGCACTCCCCTGTCCGCGATGCCCTGCAGTGTGGCCCGTGCATCCTCGTGCAGCGTCGCCGACGAGATCCGCCCGGGCAGGAGGCCGAGGTACTCGTCCGCAGCGTCAGGGAACTCGTCGGCATCGATCCCGACCGACGCATAGAAATCGCGGATCGGGAAGCGGAACCGTGCGCGGTACTCCCCCAGCGTGAGGACCGGCTCCCGCCCTCGCCGCACCAGCACCTCGTTCATGGTGCGGTGACAGATGTCGACATCGTCGAGCAGTGTGCCGTTCCAGTCCCAGCAGACCGCGTCGATCGTGTGATCACCCATCTCTCGACACTAGCTCCGGCATCCGACACGGCACCCGCCCGGACCGGACCCCGAACCCGCTCAGGCGAGCTCGATGAGCTCCTGGTACTCCTGGTTCCAGATGTCCTCGACGCCGTCCGGCAGGATCAGCACCCGCTCGGGGTTCAGCGACTGCACTGCACCGGGGTCGTGCGAGACGAGCACGACTGCGCCCTCGTAGTGCGCCAGCGCGTCGAGGATCTCCTCGCGCGACGCGGGGTCGAGGTTGTTCGTCGGCTCATCGAGCAGAAGCAGGTTCGCCGAGGAGACGACGAGCGTCGCGAGTGACAGACGGGTCTTCTCACCACCGGAGAGGACACCAGCGGGCTTGAGCACGTCATCACCCGTGAACAGGAACGATCCGAGCACCCGGCGCGCCTCGGTCTCAGTGATGTGCGGGGCGGCCGAGACCATGTTCTCGAGCACAGAGCGCGAGACGTCGAGGTTCTCGTGCTCCTGCGCGTAGTAGCCCACCTTGAGTCCGTGGCCCGGCTCGAGCTGCCCGGTGTCCGGCTCGTCCACGCCGGCGAGCATGCGCAGCAGCGTGGTCTTTCCCGCGCCGTTGAGTCCGAGGACGACGACCTTCGATCCGCGGTCGATCGCGAGGTCGACGTCGGTGAAGATCTCCAGCGACCCGTAGGACTTGGACAGCCCTGAGGCCATCAGCGGCGTCTTGCCGCACGGGGCCGGCTTCGGGAACCGCAGCTTGGCGACGCGGTCCACCTGGCGCACATCCTCCAGCCCGGCCAGCAGCTTCTCGGCACGGGCGACCATCTGGTGCGCCGCGGCGGCCTTCGATGCCTTCGCTCCGAAGCGCGCCGCCTGCTGCTGCAGGGTCGTCGCCTTCTTCTCGGCGTTGGCGCGCTCCTTCTTGCGACGCTCCTCGTCGGCGGCGCGCTGACGGAGGTAGTTCTTCCAGTTCATGTTGTAGGCGTCGATGATCTGGCGGTTGGCGTCCAGATAGAACACCCGGTTGACCGTCTCGCCGACGAGCTCCACGTCGTGGCTGATCACGATCAGCCCGCCCTTGTAGTTCTTCAGGAACTCGCGCAGCCACACGACGCTGTCCGCGTCGAGGTGGTTGGTCGGCTCGTCGAGGATCATGGTGTCCGCATCCGAGAACAGGATGCGCGCCAGTTCGATGCGCCGGCGCTGACCGCCCGAGAGCGTCTTCAGCGGCTGATCGAGGATGCGATCGGGCAGCGACAGGTTGTTCGCGATCGACGCGGCCTCGGCCTCGGCTGCGTACCCGCCCTGGCCCTCGAACTGCTCGGTCAGCCTGGCGTAGCGCTTCATCGCCTTGTCCGCCACTGCCTGGTCGTCCGAGCCCATGGCGACCGTGGCCTCGGCCATGCCGAGCGCGAGGGATCCGAGACCTCGAGCGTCCAGGATGCGGGTGCGCGCGAGCATCTCCGGGTCGCCGGTCCGCGGGTCCTGCGGCAGATAGCCGAGCTCGCCGGACCGGGTGACGCTGCCACCGGAGGGCAGCACGTCGCCGGCGAGGACCTTCGTCAGGGTGGTCTTGCCGGCGCCGTTGCGACCGACGAGGCCGATCTTGTCGCCGTCGGAAACGCGGAACGAGACGTTCTCCATCAGCAGGCGCGCGCCAACGCGGATCTCGAGTTCGTGCACGGCAAGCACAGCGGACGTCCGTTTCGTCAGGGGTGGATGCGGCCAAGGGGCCAGCCTCCCAGTATAGATCGGGCTCGCTGTGCACTCCCCCGGCTCCGATCACACCAGCCCGCGAGCCGCCAGAGCGTCCCCGACGTCGTCGGCATGGCGCAGCGCGAGCACGAACAGCGGAACGACGGAGCGGATGCCGAGGCGCACGCCCCTCGCCTGCTGCGCTTCGCGCACGCGCGCAGCGAATCCGGCCACGACCGGAATCATCGTGATCGTCAAGGAGACGGTCATCGCGACCGCGTCCGCGTCGACGCCGAGACGCCGCAGCGGACGCAGCATCCGCTGCAGCACGTCGAGCAGATCTCCCATCGTGGTGGTCAGAGTCAGCAGCCCTGCCAGCAGGACGAGGGCGACGACACGACCGGTGTTGATCAGAGCCTCCTGCGGCGACGTGAACACCCACAGCAGTCCGCCGAGAACGAGGACCATCCACCGCAGCTGCCAGACCTGGGCGGCGAGCACGCGCATTGACATCCTGGCCACCGCGTACAGCACGACGACGACGCCGAGTGCGACGACGATGCCGATCATGGTGCGAGGAGCGAGCGCGAGCACGAGCACGAGCGCGGCAAGGCCGGTGAGTTTCAGGCCTGCCGGCGCGCGGTGCAGCGGGCTCGAACCGGGACGGTAGAGCGTCTTCACGCGGCCATCCGACGGTAGGTGCGGATCAGTTCGGCCGGTTCGCCGACGTCCGCCACGCGGCCGTCCTCGAACAGCACGGCGGTCTCGCATCGCCCCGCGAGCTCGAGGTCGTGGGTCACGAGCACCACCTGAGCCTCCTGCTCCAGGAGCAGGTCGCCGATGCGGCGCGCATTGCGCAGATCCAGCAGCGTCGTCGGCTCGTCGGCGACGATCAACTCCGGTTCCGTGATGAGCACGGACGCCAGCGCCAGCATCTGCTTCTGCCCTCCGGACAGAGCGGATGCCGGGACATCGGCGTGGTCGGCGAGACCGTGTCCCGCCAGGGTCTCGGCGACCAGCCGATCGACCACGCGCCGGTCGCGGCCGCGCAGCGACAGAGCGAGATCCTCCGCCGGCGTCGGCATGAGGATCTGCGCGTCGGGGTTCGTGAACACGAACCCCACACGCCGGCGCAGGGCCGTTCGATCGCGCACGGAATCGAGACCCAGAACGCCCACGCTGCCCGTCGTCGGCTCGATGAGCCCGTTCAGCAGGCGCGCGAACGTCGACTTCCCCGACCCGTTCGCACCGATCACCGCGATCCGGGCGGCCGTCAGCGACAGCTCGACCTCGGCCAGGACCGGCCGACCATCGAGCTCGACCGACACGGAACGCAGATCGATGCCGGCGAGTCGCGTGTCAGACCGCATGCGCTCGCGCCCGCACGCCGAACGCCGGCGGGTAAGCGCGTCGCAGCGCGAGGGTCAGGACCGTTGCCGCGACCGCCTTGATCAGATCCCCCGGGAGGAACACGAGACTGGACAGCGCCGTCGGCCCCAGCGCGAGTCCCATCACCGCCGCCTGCACGGGGATGCCGAACAAGTAGACGACCCCGATGCCGCCGACCACTGTGGCGGTGCCGGTGCGCCACCAGGTGATGCGACCTCCGTGTGCGATGAGGCCGGTGACGAACGCGCCCGCGATCCAGCCGATGAGATATCCGGCGCTCGGGCCGACGAAAGCGGCGATGCCGCCATGGCCTCCGGCGAGCACCGGGAGCCCGATCGCGGCCAGCACGAGCACGATCAGCACGGCCAGGGGCCCGCGTCGCGGTCCGAGTACGGTCCCCGCGAGCATCACTCCGAGCGTCTGAGCTGTGATCGGAACGCCGGTGGGCAGCGGTACCGTGACCGTGCCGAGCACGATGATGAGCGCCGCGAAGATCGCGATGCGGGCCAGATCGCGACCGACGTCGCTTCGGTTCTCAGACATGTCTCTCCTCGGATGAAGTTCCTGAACAGTGTTCACCTGAACGGCGTTCAGTATAGTGAGATCATGATGGCCGCACGCAACTCCGACCACTCGGGGCGTCACGATCGCGAGAGCGTGACCGCCACCGCCCTCCGCCTGCTCGACGACGTCGGCCTCCCCGATCTCAGCATGCGTCGCCTCGCCGGCGAACTGGGCATCCAGCCCAGCGCCCTGTACTGGCATTTCGACAGCAAGCAGCAGCTGCTCGGAGCCATCGCCGAACGCATCCTCGCGCGTATCCCGACGGCGGCATCCACCGCGACCGCGACGGACGCCGACATCCTGAACGCCGCCCGCGGCATCCGCGATGCACTGCTCGCCTATCGCGACGGTGCCGAGGTCGTGTTGAGCTCGTACGCGCTCGGTTTCGGCGTCGAACGCACCGAGGCGCACCTGCGCGCCGTCCTCGAGCGGCGCGCGGCGGCCGAGAGCAGCGTCGCAGCCACGACACTGCTGCAGTTCATCATCGGACACGCGCTCCTGGTCCAGCAGCGGCTGCACGCCGAGAGCGTCGGCGCCGCGCAGCTCGGCGGCGGCGATGACGCCACCGGCGATGTCACGGCGGCGTTCGACGCCGGCGTGATGCTCTTCCTGCACGGCGTCGACGCGGCAGGTTCCGAGGCGAAGACCACTCTGAGGTATGACACGGTCGATACCAGGGAGTGATGTGCCGACCCGCGCCCGGTTCGTACCGTCGGTGGCATGGACGTCGTCAACGATCTCATTCTCGCCGCCGCTGCATCGCCCTGGCTGCTGCTGGTCATGTTCGCGGTCGCGATCATCGACGGGTTCTTCCCGCCTGTTCCGAGCGAGACGGTGCTCGTCGCCGCAGCTGCCGCCGCGGCATCCACGGGTGGCACGAACATCCTCCTGCTGGCGGGGGTCGCAGCGATCGGCGCGATGATCGGCGACAACATCGCGTATGCGATCGGGCGGGGACTGGGCACGCAGCGCTTCGGCTGGATGCGGAGGCCCCGCGTGGCCGCCGCCTTCGACCGCGCGCAGCGCACACTGGCGACTAACGGCGCCGGCTTGATCCTCGGCGCCCGCTACATCCCGGTGGGCCGTGTCGCCGTGAACATGTCGGCCGGTGCGCTGCGCTACCCGTGGCGCCGCTTCCTCCCGCTCAGCGCGCTCGGCGGGCTCAGCTGGGCCGCCTACAGTGCCGGCATCGGCCTGCTGGCCGGGCACTGGCTCGAGGACCAGCCGCTGCTGAGCGCCGTGTTCGGCGTCGCGTTCGCCCTGATCATCGGGTTCGCCATCGACCGCATCTCGGCGTACCGGCGGCGCCGCCGCGCCGACGTTCCGACGTCCGCCTCCCCTGAGCACCGCGATCCGGCGGTTCACGCGGATGCGCTCACGGAGGTGGGAAGATGACACCCATGACGGCGAAGCGGAACGCGCGATCGGAGAACCGATCCTCGACACGCCTCACCTCACCGGAACGACGGGCGCAGCGCGCTCAGACCGCGCAGGACCTCGCTCAGCGCAGGGCCGAGGACGGACAGCGCAGAGCGCATGCCAAGCGGGAGGCCCGCGCACGTCGGCGCGAGAAGCGCCTCGCCCGGCTCCCGGCCTGGATGCGCGATCGCGAGATCGTGACGCTCGTCCTGCTGTCCGTGATCGCCGTCACGTTGTACGCCGTGCTCGTACCGGTGCACGCTGCGGAGTACGGCAGCCCCGTCGCCTTCACGATGCTGCTCGCGGCACCCCTCGTCTCCGCTCCGCTGGTCTCGACGCGGTATCCGACCCTGGCGATCATCCTCTTCACGGCATCCGCTCTGCTGATGGCGCTCATGGTGCCCCGAGACGTCTCGCTCGCCCTCCCGTGGCCGTGGTCGGTACCGATGCTGCTCGCCTTCGTCTTCGCGGTCGTGGTCCCCACCTTCCAGCACGGCTGGCGGACGGGTCTCGTGATGCTCGCATCAGGGACCGCCGCAGGGCTGACGGCGGCGCTCATGCTGCCCGGATTCACCAGCGGCAATTCGCTGATCGTCACCACCTCCGTCGTCGGAGGCATGTACCTGCTGTCGGTGCTCATCACCGGACGGCTGCGGGTCGGCCACGAACTCACGCGCGAACGAGCCCTCACCGCCAGAGAGCAGGCGAAGCGCGAACTCGTCGAGGAGCGCACCAGGATCGCCAGAGAACTGCACGACGTCGTCGCGCACAGCATGTCGCTCATCCAGGTGCAGGCGTCCACGGCCCGTTATCGGGTGCCGGATCTCGCTCCGGAAGCCGCAGCGGAGTTCGATGACATCGCCGGGACCGCGCGCTCCTCGCTCGTCGAGATGCGTCGCATCCTCGGCATCCTGCGCACCGAAGACCACACCGCCGACCTGGCCCCGCAGCGCGGTATCGACGACATTCCAGGGCTCGTGGAGACGACCAGGCGCGCCGGAGCGGATGTCGGATTGTCGATGGCGATCTCCGGAGACATCGACGCCGCCACGCAGATCGCCGCGTACCGGATCACGCAGGAGTCCCTGAGCAATGCGGTCCGCCATGCGCCTGGTTCGACGATCACCGTCGTGGCGGGTGCCGACGAGGAGTCCGTGACCGTCACGGTCCGAAACGCCCCGGTCCCCGCAGCACCACCGACCTCAGGAGGCCACGGCCTGCGCGGCATGACGGAACGCTCCGCACTGCTCGGCGGTAGCGTGGAAGCAGGTCCGGATGCGCACGGCGGCTGGACCGTGACCGCAGCACTCCCGCGCCACCCGGCGTCCCCGATGCAGAAGGGCTCCCTGTGACGATCGAGGTCCTCATCGCCGACGACCAGGCCATGGTGCGGGCGGGCTTCGCCGCACTTCTCGACGCGCACGAGGGCATCAACGTCACAGGGCAGGCGGCCAACGGCGCCGAAGCCGTCTCACTCTCCGCCCGCCTGGACCCCGACGTCATCCTCATGGACGTCCGGATGCCGGAACTCGACGGCATCCAGGCCACCCGGCGGATTCTCGGCACGTCGTATCCCGCGGCGAAAGTGCCGCGCATCATCATGCTCACGACGTTCGACATCGACGACTACGTGTACGACGCGCTCCAGGCCGGTGCGAGCGGGTTCCTGCTCAAGGACGCCCTGCCGGAGGAGCTCGTGCAGGCCGTCCGGGTCGTCGCGGCCGGCGATGCCCTGCTGGCGCCCAGCGTGACCCGGCGGATGATCGCGCAGTTCGCCGCGCAGAAGCCACGTGCCTCGCGTGCGAGCGCGCAGCTCGCCGATCTCACCGAGCGCGAACGCGAAGTGCTGGTGCTCATCGGGCAGGGGCTGTCCAACGTCGAGATCGGGCGGGAGCTGTTCATCGCGGAGCAGACCGTCAAGACGCACGTCGGCAAGGTGCTCGCCAAGATCGGCGCTCGCGACCGCGTCCAGGCCGTGATCTTCGCGTACGACTCCGGTCTCGTCGAGCCGTCCTGACCGCCTCACCCCGCGGTAGGGCGTCGGTCGACACCCTGGGGTGATGTGCCGCCTGCCACCGGTTCCATAGCCTCCTGGGACAGACCAGAGGAGGCCCCCTGTGACCACCGTCGAGCAGCGCATCGCTGCCGCACCATCACCCGCACCCGCACCGCCCCGCACCTCGGGGCGGGACACCGGAATCGATCTCGTCCGCGCGCTGTGCGTCGCCGCCGTCGTGATCCTGCACGCGCTCATGGTCGGCGTGACCGTGACGGAAGCCGGCCCGGTGTTCGCCAACGCGTCGGAGGGCTCGTGGTGGATCACACCGCTGAGCTGGAGCCTGCAGGTGATGCCTCTGTTCTTCGTGATCGGCGGCTTCGCCGGCTGGACGGCCCATCGCCGAGCGCGCGCACACGGCGGGACGGCCGCGTCCTTCGTCGCCGGGCGTCTGCAGCGGCTGCTCGTACCGGCACTGGCTGTGATCTCGGTCGTGGGCTGTGCGCTCATCGCTCTGGCCGTCGCCGGCGTCCCTGCCGATCTGCTGCATATCGCGGGTTACCGGTACGGTCAGCCGTTGTGGTTCCTCGGCGTCTTCCTGCTCTGCCAAGTACTGCTGCCTGCGCTCGCCGCCGCCCACGAACGCGCTCCGCTGCGTACGATCGGCGCGCTCGCGCTCACCGCAGCGGCTGTGGACGCGTTGCGGTCGTCGACCGGAGTCGAGGGCCTCGGATTCCTGAACCTGGCGTTCGTCTGGCTGGCCCTGCAGCAGCTGGGATTCTTCCTCGCGGACGGACGGATCGATGCTCTCGGGCGCCGTACGCGGGTGATGACCGCCATTGGTGCCGTCGCCCTGCTCGCGTTCGGCATGACGGCCGGCGTCTACTCCCCCGACCTCATCGCCCACATCAACCCGCCGACGACGGCGCTGCTTTTCGTGGGCCTCGCGCACACCATGCTCCTCTCCCTCTTCCGCAGCCGCCTGTCGGAGTGGAGCCGGCGTCCGCGTCTCGCGTGGTTCCAGCGGTTCGTGAACAAGCGCGCCATGACCATCTATCTCTGGCACATGCCTGTCCTGCTCGCGATGGCCGGAGGCGCGGCCGTGTTCGCGATCACGTCGCAGTCGGCGCTCCCCGAGCCGAGCAGCGTCGAATGGTGGCTGACCCGGCCGCTCTGGCTCGCCACCGTCCTCGCGATCACGGCGCTGATCGCTCTGCCTCTCGCGGCGCTGGAATCCCGACGCACGCCGCCGGCCGGATCGACACGACGACTGGCGGCCGCGGCCTTCAGCGGCCTCGTCGCGATCGTGCTCCTGCTCGTGGTCGGGACGAACCCCGGCACCGCTCTCGCAGCCGTCCTGCTGATCCTGCTCGCCCTGCGCCTGGCCCGCGGAGAGGTCACATCTCGAAGTACACCGGATGATGCAGCACGCACCCGGGGTTGAACGGCGCCGCGCACTGCGGGCACGTCGGTGCAGCGAGATAGGCGCCGATCGAGAGCGTCGACCGGCATACGCCGCACAGCACGGCGTGCTCGTCGCGTGCATCGATGGGCCAGGCGCGGATGCCGTGGTCGACGGCCTCGCCATGACACTGCAGACACGGATACCAGTCGTCGCAGCACGCGAAGCGGATGGCCACCACGTCGAGCGGACTCCGGTAGTGCACGCAGCGCGTCTGCTCATCGACCGTCGAGCCCCGCACGACCGGTCGCGTCATGACCGCTCCGCGGCGTGCCCGAGTCGGAATCCGGGAATCGCGCTCAGCAGCACCAGTGCGATCGCGAACACGAAGACGAACCAGAAGGCATCGGCACCGCCCCCGAGCGTGGCGACTCCGAGGCCTGCGAGAGCGATCACGACCGCCGAGCCGCCGGAATCCGAGATCGACAGCGCCGATGAGTTGAAGCCCTGGTTCCCGGCATCCGAATACGCCAGGGTCAGAACGGTCAGTCGCGGATACACCAGCCCCATGCCTCCGCCCCCGAACGCCCACCCGATCACGACGATCAGGGGCGAGAGTCCCAGCACCGCGGTCGCCAGCACGGAGAACAGGGCGACGAGGATCAGCCCGAGGCTGATGGCCGCGATCCGTCCATTGCCGAGCCGCTCTCCGTAGCGGCCCTGCAGCGCCGAGGCACCGGCCCACGCGAACGCCGCGAAGGTCAGCGCGATGCCGGCGAGCGTCGCGGTGAAGTCGAACCGCTCCATGAGCAGGTACGGAATGTAGGCCTCGGCGGCGAAGAACGCACCGGCGACCATGCCGCGCATGAGCACGACGCTGGGCAGCCCGCGTACAGCGCGCAGGGTCCCGCGCGGCACGAGGGGCCGGATCGCGAACCCGATCACGACGACGGCGGCCGCGGCGATCGGCCATCCCACCGCAGGCACCGCGTCCGCGGAGAAGCCGACCGCGACCGCGGCGGCTGCGACGACGACCGACAGAATCAGTCGCACCGCCACGACGCCGCGCTGAAGCGTCTCGCCACCGCCCAGGTCCACTCCCCGCAGGCGAAGGGCGACCATCGCGAAGGCTCCGGCCGTGAGCACTGCGACGCCGAGGAAGGCCCAGCGCCAATCGAGATAGTCCGCGATCGCGCCGGCCAGGAACGGGCCGATCATCGACGGCACGACCCATGCCGCGGCGAAGGCGGCGAACACACGGCCGTGCAGGTGAGCGGGGTACAGCCGCGCTACCACCACGTACAGAGCGACCGTCTGGCCTCCGGCTCCCAGCCCCTGGATGAGACGCCCGATCAGGAACTGATGCATGGTCACCGCAGCACCGGAGACGATGAGCCCCACGAGGAACAGCGCGACGGACACGTAGAGTGCGCTGCGCGGCCCCCTCGCGTCGGATGCCGCACCGCTGGCGACCATCCCGATCACGCTGGTCGCCAGCGTGCCCGCGAACGCGACGGCGTACAGCGACTCGCCGTCCAGCGCGGCGCTGACGACCGGCATGACGGTCGTGACCGCCAGCGCCTCGATCGCGGCCAGGAAGATGAGTGCGACGGCCCCGAGCGTCACCCAGCGTCTTCTGCGGTCCCAGATGGACGCCTCGAGTTCGCCGGTCGCATCCGGAACGCTCATCGCAGCGTCGCGATGCGCTCGATCGCCTCCGTGAGGATCTCCGGACTCGTGCCGAAGTTCAGCCGGACGTGGCCGGCACCCTCGGCGCCGAACGCCGGCCCGAAGTGCAGTGCGACCTTGGCCTCGCGCAGAATCCGCCGCGATGGATTGTCACCCCACCCGAGCGCATTCATGTCGATCCACGCCAGGTAGCCTGCATCCGGAATCCGATAGCCGGCCGGCGGGAGGTGTTCGGCGAGCAGATCGGCCAGCAGCCGACGGTTCTCGTCGAGGGCGACCAGCAGCTCGTCGAGCCACGAGTCGCTCGCCGGCGAGAAGGCAGCCACGGCGGCCAGCAGGCCGAACTGTCCGGTGCGCCACTCGACCTCGACGGGCAGGTCGCGCACGAGCCCGGTCGTCCGGTCGGATGCCGTGACCATCAGCGCGCACTTGAGTCCGGCGAGGTTGAACGCCTTGCTCGCGCTCACGACGGCGTATCCGATCTCACGCGCTGCGTCCGAGACGGACAGGAACGGCGCGAACCCGGTTCCCGGTTGCGCGAGCGGGGCGTGGATCTCGTCCGAGACGACCGCGGCGCCGTGCTCCGCGGCCAGGGCGGCCAACGCAGCGAGGGACGCCGCGCTGTGCGCGGTTCCGGTGGGATTGTGCGGGTTGCACAGCAGGATCGCGCGCGCTCCTGCTTCCAGAGACCGACGGATGCCGTCCAGATCGAGTTCCCAGGCCGAGCCGGTGTCGCGCAGCGGCACGCGTTCGACCACGGCGCCGGCCTCGGTCACGAGTTCGTAGAACGGCGGGTACACCGGCGGGTTCACGATGACCCGATCGCCGGGTGATGTGACGCGACGCAGGATCTCGACGATCCCCATGCTGACGTCGGCCGTCGGCCGCATGCGCGCCGGGTCGGGCGACCACCCGAAACGCCGAGAGGCGAAGCCGGCGAAGGCATCGGGCAGCGGCGTCCGCGACGCGATGTACCCGGTGTCGCCGATGGCCACGGCGCGCTCGAGTGCGCGCGTGATCTCAGGGGCGAGCGCGAAGTCGGTCTCCGCCACGAACAGCGGGAGAACGTCCGAGGGGTACTCGCGCCACTTCTCGCTGGAGCGTTCGCGCAGCTGTTCCAGCGAGAGAGCGGTGACGCTCATGTCAGATCGCGAAGCCGAGCGCACGCATCATGTCGCGCCCGTCGTCCGTGATCCGCTCAGGGCCCCACGGCGGCATCCAGACCCAGTTGCTCTCAGGCTCGTGGTCCATTTTTACCCTTCTGATCAGGTATTTCATCAAACTGCAGATGGTGAGAATTCGCCGAATGGACACAGAATTAGACACAGCGCCGGGTCCAAAAAAGCTCCCGACCAGCGCCCCAATTGGGGCCCGTGCTCGCCAGCTTAGCTGTGTCTGGTTTAACCCAGGGAGCGTGCGCGCTCTACCTATATCTCGAGTTGAGTTGGAGCCATCTCATTGGCCTCCGATCGTTGAGTTCTGATTCTCATTCTCGACGTTGTCGTGAGGCTCGGCTGCCGGTTCGGCGCGAGCCAGGCGGATGTTCTGGCGATCCGCACGCAGGTCAGCGCAGATCAGCGCGCTCCACAAACTGCAACACATCGAACGGGAAGAACACCTCGCCGTCGGACCCGTCGAGCACATGTGCCCGCATCACCATGTGATCTCGGAACGCCGGCATCAGATCCTTGCCCAGGATCGCCTCGACCTGACGCAACGTATAGCCGTAAGCACTCTCAGGGTCCGGGAGCTGGATCTTCGACACAACAACCATTCTGCCAGCGGTTCATCGTTTTCACTCTTACCGGGGATCCGGGCAGTTCGGAGGCGGGCGTCCACCCACAACTCTGGGCTGGCACAGCTGTGGGCTAGGAAGTGTGAACGCCGACTCGTAGGTTGGTAACCATGGATTACGAGCACTTCGAAGGGTCGGACGGCCTCGATATCCGGGTGCCGACAGATGACGCCTACCGCACCTGCTCCGAGTGCGGCGGCGACTGCGCCCCCGAGCCGAGCGCCGTCGATGGGTTCGGCGTGCGGCTCACATTTGTGTGTCCGACGCACGGCGCGCAGAGCATCGTGGACCCGTTCAGCGACATGCGGTGACGAGGCAACGATCTGGAGCGCGCCGCGGAATTAACGGCGGGCGGGTGCGTAGCTAGCCGGGCGCTCAATGCGGGGACTGGGCGAGAAGACAACAATCAGCCCCGTGCATAGCCCGCTCCCCCTGCGCAACGATCCGCTAACGGGGGAAGGATCGCCCATCTGGTCCCAACATCTAAGGCCTCCGGTACGGTGCTCGTATGGACCGGCCCGTGAACGACCGACAGCTCGAAGTCCTGCGGTGGATCGCCGCCGGCTGCCCCGCGGGCAAATGGGCCGACGACGACAACGTGCACAAGATCAGTGCCGCAGCGCTCAAGTCTCGAGGCCTCGCGACTGTCACAGGCCACGGCAGAACTTGGACCGCCATGGTCACCGACGCGGGCACATATTACCTAGAGCATGGCAACTATCCGCCCAGCGCCACTCCCCCGTCCACCGTCACCGCCGGCCGCCGCGCAAGTCGCGAGAAGCGCCCCAACCTCGATCTCAGCGAGGGCGCGTCAAAGACACTCTCGGAGGCGAACGACCTCATCAAGCAGCTCCAAGAACAAGGGCAACTCACCGTCCCCGACCCGGCGGAGTCGGTCCGGGCGCGCTATCGACGAGTGCTGCACGCATGCAGGGTCCACCACCTGGTGCCGGATGGGCAAGATGATCGGCGATCCACGATCAGAACTGCTGCTGCTGCTTACATGTTGGCACAGGCCTTGGGGCCGCCCGGACACGGTAGAGCGAACCTGCTTGGCGAGCTGTCCGCTGTTCTTCATCGTCACGAACACGCCGCCGACATCGACAGAGACGTCATACAGATCCGTCAATGGCCTCGAGGACCGCAGCCCGCTGATGCTCGCCCAGCTCATCGCCGACAATTGGCTCGTCCGCCCAACGGTCGCCGTCGCGCTGCACCTGCCCTTCGTGTCTCGGCAACCAACGCAACGGCCCGCGACCTGAGTGTTCGAGGACCACCGCGTAGAACTCAGAGAAGACATCATTACGCATACAACCACAGTGCCACGATGACCTGTCTCAGAAAGTCCGGTCCCATAAACTCATCAGAATGAGACACTCTCGAGCCCCGGAACGCTCAGATTTCGCTGGAGCCGGATGGTGTCTCGTAAAGGAGTTGTCTACGAGACAACTTCGATACCCTGCCTCAAAGATGAATACGCCAGAGTCGGAATCCGACCTGAGCTGGGACAGCGAGTCTCACTACTGATCCCCGCAGACGCACGTCGAGAATTCTGGGCACAGGACGGCTCCCGGCATCATTTTTAGGGGACACGAAGTTCTTTGAGCGGATCCCGGCGAGATGCAACCGCAGATGGGATTATTGCAGCGATCAGTCCCGTTAAGATCGCTAGAATCCCAACGCCAAGGTAAAAGGTCCACGGGGGCTGCGGATCTCCGATGATCGTGATCACGGCGAACGATACGGCACAGCCAATGATCGATCCTACGATGCTCTGCAGTAAGGCTTGTCCGATGACGATGCTCGCCACAAGCATCCGAGTTGCGCCCAGAGCCCGCCGCCTACCATAGTCGCGGCGTTTCATAAGGACGCTTCCGTATTGCACAGTTGCGGCCAGAAATGCAGTTATGCCGAGCAGAATAAAAACTAGGGTTCGTCCAGACCAACCGAGTTGGCTACCGACGATGCTTCGCAAATTCGCAAACTCAACGCTTGTCTCAACTGTTATTTGGTCGGCATCAACATTGCCAAGCAGCTGTTTGACAAGGACGCTCACAGGTTCAATATATCGTGGATGGGAAACCACTGCTACGAGCAAACCGATACGACTTGCAGGCTCGAGATCTCCGGGGACGAAAACTGCGGGTTCCAGAAATTCTAAATAGTCGGGCACGCTAATGGCATTAATGACCGGTAGCTGCTCGCCGGCTTCGTTGACAAAATAGGCCAGAGACCCGTCGACTTGCGCTGTAATTAAGGCCCTCTCCGACGCGAAAGCACCAGAGTTCGGAATTGAGGCGGCGGGGATTCCGATATTCTCGACTTGCAACGAATAAAGTTTCCGCACTGGTACCACAGGGCCTTCTGGGAAGGCCGCGTTGGCATAGTCTTGAGCCGCGCCAAAACCGCCAACCCATTCGAGCCCATTGACAGTCGACAATCGATCCAGGACGTCTGTAGTAAGTCCAGCGCCGGGCTGAGCGCGGACGAGAATCGCACGGCTGCCCGCATTATCGATTGAATTCAAAACAGCTTGTTCGGCACCAATCGTCCTGCCTGTCGTCATCAGCACGGCAACGCACATCCCGGCAACCATGAGAACGCACGTCAGAGAGACAGCCAGCCTCGTCATAGAGGAGACGAGAATCTCTCGAGCCAGCTCTCGACCTTTCATCAGAGCCGGACCTGCCGATCGCACTCGATTACTACGTCCGGATCGTGAGTTGCTATCAGTACCGTTGCACCGCCCCGCGCCCTCTGCCGTAGCGCCTGAAGCACCAGCTGCGAAGTTTCTCGATCGAGGTTCCCGGTTGGCTCATCTGCCAAGATAAATTGGGGGTCACCCAGGAGCGCACGACAGAGCGCAATGCGCTGCGCCTGTCCCCCGGATACCTGTCCGGGACGCCTGTTGTATTGCACGTTGACCTCGAACTTGCGAAGGAGAACTTCGGCGCTCTTGACTGCAGTTTTGCGGCTACATCCGCGGTAGAGCGCAGCCTCGACGACGTTGTCGAGGACGCTGCGGCTCGTGTCCAACGCCGCATCTTGGAACACGAATCCAAACCGTGCAGCTCGCAAGTCGGCTCGGTCCGCATCGCTGACCGCATACGCATCAAGTCCATCGACGAGCACTCGACCGCTGATTGGATTCACCATCAGCCCGAGGATGTATAGCAGCGTGGACTTACCCCGACCACTAGCCCCGGTCAGAGACACCATTTCGCCCTCCTCGAACCGACCGGTCCAGTTGTCGAGGATTCGTGGGCCATTGCGATAGCCAAATGTCAGGCTCTCCACCTCCAGCGACATGGGGCCTAACCCTCACCTACGGGAGCCTGAACATCCGTCCCAGGTTCTACGCCCTCTACCAAGCTCTGGCCGTCGGCGCTTGCAACCACCGTGACTTGAATCTGGTCGCCGTCGGCCCTGATAACGGCAGCCGTGCCATCGCCGCGCGAGATCAAGGCTGCTGTCGGTACAATGACGCCGCTTAGCTCTTCTTGGAGAACGACACGACCACGCAAGCTTGCTCCGACGTCGTCGGCGGGAACGTTCGCACACTCTCCACCGCAGATCGCCTCTCCGGTGAGCGGCAAGATCGAGAGCCGGTAGCTTCCGGTCTCCGCGTCGGTCGAGATCAGATCAGCTTTCCCGCTCCATATCGTTCCAGTGGGCGACGTAATCTCGACGACCTGTCCGGCTTCGATCTTGCGCGCCTGGCTCTCAGTGACCGTTCCGACGAATTGCGCCGTCGGAGCCAATATCGCAAACGCTGCCTCGCCGCCGGCTACAACGTCACCAACCTGAAATTCATCAAGCACAGCTAGCCGCGTGGGAAGAGAATCGACGAAAATAACTCGCCCAAGGTCGACGACGCCAGTCGAGGGCTCGCCTGCGGCCTTCTGCCACTTTTTAATGGCCGACTCAGTGCCAGGGCCGAACATTCCATCGTCGGATCCGCTGAAGAAGCCGAGTCGCGATAGCAGACGCTGGAGCTGGGCGACGTCTTCACCTTTCGAACCTGGACCGATGGGGCGGTACATGGGTACGCGGCCTTCGGCGACGCTGATCGGTGTCAGATCAACTGTGTAGACGGTCTGTCCCTGTTGCACCTCTTCACCAGGGACAAAGTCGAGGGAAGTCACGGTCCCAGACCGACGGTTCACTGCTGTGCCCGATTCCGTCCAGGACGCTGCGACCGCAATGTCCAGGTATGAAGCGATGGAACCTTCCCTCACTTGGACAGTCGCCAGATCATTCTCGTCAACAACGTTCTCCGGAGGCGTGAAAACGGCTTGCGCCGCCCACCCTCCGGCGAAGATCGCCACCGAGGCCAGTAGTCCGAGCGTGACCCACAAGAATCTGTGGCTCGGACGGGTCCCGGTTTCGACCTCACTCATAGGACTGGAGGAGGCATCGGGCAAGCATCGAGGGCTTCATTGAACGACGCCTCATCGACCTGATCCCAAGGCAGCCACGCGTCGGAGTAGTAGGTTTCGGCGAACACTTGCCTCGAGGGAGCGTCGGAGATCTCGAAGCCCTCGCCGCGGAGGCACTCCGCTGCGTCGCGATACTGGTCATATAGTTCATCGAATTCGTCTGCCGTTAACGTTCGATTCGGGTCGTATCCGAGCTCCTCATAGCAGTCGAGGTCGTCCTGCTCCAGTTTGAGTTGCTCTTCGTCGCTGACGGTGTTGACGGAGAACTGCACCGATTCAGCGTCAACTTCAACCGTCCACCCCTTGTCTTCAAGGCAGTCAACACGAGCGTTCATGAGATCGACGGGCGTCGCGTACTCAGTCTGTGACTCATCGGGCGCGGCCTGCGGTGCTGCGCACGCGGTTACTGCTGCGACCGCAAGAAACGCGGTCGCAGCAGCAAGCACCCGAAATGGGCTTCCGGATCGCATCAGATGCAGTACCTCGTTGCGCTCTTGATCGAGGCGGTGTAGTTGCTCGAGGATTTGACGTATCCGTACGTCATGTTCCGTCGGAGCCAGTGGTGCGTGTCTGCCACGAAATACGACGCGGACGAACCAGCGAAGACGTTCATCGTGCCGTGAACGGAATCGTCGGTGAAGTGATTCACGGACCCGTAGGCGTTCGACTTGACGTGAATCTCGGGGAGCGGGAATGATCCCGATCCACAATTGAGTCCCGACAGGCCAACGCTGTAGGCGGCATTCGCCGGGGTCACCGTACCGCCAACCAGGAACGCCGCAGCGAGTGCCGCAATCGCCATCTTCACGATCCTGGCGCGCCGATTTCTTTCTTTTGTCACCATGTTCTCCTTCGAACCGAATTGCTTAGAGGCATCTTTACCTCTGGAGCATCACCGCTTGTGAGGCGCTGATGCCGTTACCGTGACACAACAATCGGAAAGTGTCAACAGGAAGTTTTGACCCATTTGAAACCATTATTGACACCTTGAATATACGCGGAAAAGCATGGCCAGGCATCACTGCGTGACCAGCCTATTTCCACTCAATTAGGTTTGGTCGCGCGGTTGCGATGGCACCGCACTAAGGCGCTTTTCGTGTGCACGCAGACCCTGAGAGACAGCCAGGCGAACAATGAGGTAGATGATGACACCAGCCACAATGGCAACCAGCAACCAACTCAACAAAAGGGAAAACAGGATGCCGTAGTCGAACTCCATCAGAACCCCTCACTCCAGAACGCTTTGTTCCTGGTTTATTCATCAGCCTCGACGTGGCTTCGTTTCGTCAGGCTAGCGCAACTTCCCACTGGAGCCAAGGCATCGATCGGCGATCTCACGAATCGATTGAATCCAGTCCCCCAAACGGGGGACACACTTCCGCAATTGTCCCCCATTCGGCCTACAGACAAAGCGCGCCGACTCGGTCAAGCTGGATGGTTGCCTCCCCAAATGGTTCGATCATGACCTCCGGTGGGTCGAGGCGGTACATGTTGGCGAGACAGTGGTGCGATCGTCATCGCCGCATTACTCAATACGGCCAGTAAGGATGTTGGCGGAACAGACCGAGGATGAGGAGATGCACCACCTCGTCGAGCACACCTTTGCCGAACGCCCGGTGACCGCGCACCAGTCAGTCCGGAGGTCGGGCAGCGCGGTGGTCATCCCGGGATTGTCTCATCCAGGCCCAGAGCTAGGCTGTAGCCATGACCGACCCGGGCGTCCTCGACAAGGCTGGTTCTTCGCTGTCGAGTGGGCTCCGCTGGCGTACAACGGCGATTGTCGGTGTCAGCATTCTCGTTCTAGGTGTCTTCCTCATCTGGGGTTTCACCGCGGGCTGGATCGCTGCGGTGCCACCGGTGCTGCAGGACTTCTTTCGCCTGCTGAAGCCATTCGCGCCCTACAGCACAGCCGTCGTGGCAGCGATCGCCGGCCTGATCGCCTGGCGCTCCCACAGCCATCGTCGACTCTCCGACAACAGAGCCGAGTGGTGGAGACGAACGCAGTACACGCTGGATCTCCTGATGAGCTCGGACGATCCCCTCAAGCGCAACACCGGGATGTCGTTGCTCGGGCACATCATCGCCGATCCCACCGCGACCCAGGCAGACGCTGCGTTGCTGAAGGACACGGTCAATGCCCTTGTGACGGACATCATCAACCAGCAAGCAACGAAGCTGGAGAGCGACACTGCGACACAGGCAGGTCGCAGAGGGTGGCGCTGGAGACGGCCTTGACGGAGCCGCGTAGACTGGAAGAAGCAGAATCCGTGTATGACTGGAATCAGGAGGAATCATGGCATTCGCAGACGCTCAGAAGCCGCGTGGCCGCTCCCTCCGCTCGAAGAAATTCACCGTGACTCTGAAATCTCGAGGCGACCAGACTGTCGAGGTCCACAACGAGAGCGATCGCCAGTTCCTCGAGCTTGCAGACAAGTTCGTAATCGCAGCCCAGAAGGTCGAAAACGATCCTTCTCGGAAGACGCCGAAGCTCAGCCTGGGCTGAGCACAGGCTAGGGCGTGTCTCCCTATCAGTGGTGGGGCTCGCGGCAGTCTGAGTGTGTGAGGTCGACGGGTTCGCGGTATCGGGTGTTCACGGACGAGCAGTGGGAGCGGATCGAGCCGTTGTTGCCGTCGAACGGTGGGCGGCGCGGTCACCCGTTCGGTGATAGCCGTCGCGTCGTCGAAGGCATCGCCTATCGGTTCCGCACCGGGATCCCGTGGCGCGATCTGCCACGGGAGGAGTTCGGTCCGTTGCAGACGGTCTGGAAGCGTCATCGCCGCTATGCCGGCGACGGGACCTGGGACCGGGTGTTCTCGCAGATCCTCGTCGAGGCGGACGCGGCGGGGAAGATCGACTGGGCCGTGTCCGTGGATGCCACGATCGCGCGTGTGCACCAGCACGCGACGAACACGACCCGTCCCGAGCAGGACACAGGGGGCGGGATCGAATCACAAGAATCTGCCCTGGCACGAGATTGAGCTGCCCGGCCACGGTATCGGGCGCTCGCGCGGCGGGTTGACGACGAAGATTCACCAGGCCGTCGACGGGCGGGGCCGCCCGCTGGCGATGGTCGTCACCGGCGGACAGCGCAACGACGGCGCGATGCTCACCGAAGTGCTCGCGGAGATACGCGTCGCCCGCCTCGTCTCGGGCCGCCCGCGCACGAGACCGGATGCCGTGATCGCCGATCGCGCCTACGCCACCGGTGTGATCCGCTCCGAACTGCGCCGCCGGGGCATCAAGGCGGTGATCCCTGACAAACGTGACCAGGCCGCGGCTCGCAAACGGCGTGGCAGTCGAGGCGGACGACCGCCAGGCTTGGACACCGATGCTTACCGCGGTCGCAACGTGATCGAGCGGTTCTTCGCGCTGGCGAAGCAATGGCGCGGCATCGCGACCAGGTACGACAAGCTGGCCATCACCTACCGCGCCGCGGCCACACTCTGCGCCATCCTCACCTGGATCCGACTGACGTGATCCACGCACTGGGCTCCGTCGATAGCATGTACGCATGCAGATGATCGGCGTGCTCGGCGGCATGAGCTGGGAGTCGTCGTTGGACTGGTATCGGCTCGCCAACGAAAAGGTCCGGCAAGAGCTTGGCGGCTTCCACTCCGCCCCCGTCCTGTTGGACTCGCTCGACTTCGCCGAGATCGAAGCGCTGCAAGCCTCCGGTGACTGGGAAGCAGCGGGCGCGGTCCTCGCCGCCCATGCGAAGGGTCTTGAAGCCGCCGG
This sequence comes from Microbacterium sp. M, assembly GCF_045181065.1. Lineage (GTDB taxonomy): Bacteria > Actinomycetota > Actinomycetes > Actinomycetales > Microbacteriaceae > Microbacterium. Next base: position 2,086,571 of record NZ_CP173721.1, read on the forward strand.
AGTAGGGCTCGTCGTCCTGTGCACGAACACGATGCACCTGGTCGCCGACCGGATCACCGACGCGATCCGCGTTCCGTTCCTGCACATCGCAGACACGACGGCAGAAGCGATCAGCGCAGCAGATCTGCGAACGGTCGGCCTGCTCGGGACCGCCTTCACGATGGAACAAGCCTTCTACCGTGAACGCCTCGCATTACACGGCATCACCGCCGTAATCCCGGACGCTGAGGATCGAGCGACGGTGCACAGCATCATCTACGACGAATTGGTGCAGGGCATCGTCACCGAAGAGTCACGACAGAGGTACCGCGACGTCATCGCGAACCTGGTCGCTGCCGGAGCCGAAGGAATCATCCTCGGATGCACCGAAATCGAGCTCCTCATCACGCAGCAGGACGCACCAGTACCGGTGTTCCCGACGACCGCGCTACACGTCGCGGCTGCTCTGAAAGCTGCAGGCCTCTGACAGCATTCCCGCAACCCCAACGTGAGCTCCGTGGCGCAGTCTTCACGACACAAGTCCGCCTAATGGGAGACACGCCCTAGCTCGGTATGCCTCAAGCACGGCATTTCGGTACGCGCCCTCGCGCGAAGACGTCCAACCCCTGAGCTGCCGCCCACTCTCGGATACTGCCGGACTCCGTCGTGCCCTGCTTTGAACGACCACGAGGCTTCGCTGTCCGCTGACCGACGCTGCGCTGGCCAGCGGAGATCTAGGGCTTGAGCGCCTCACGCAGTACCTCCGCGTTACGAAGCACAACTCGACCGAAACTCATAGCGCCTCTCTCACCGACGACCCCTTACAGAGGGTTGGTGGTCAGGCGGGAGCGATGAGTCCGGTCTCGTAAGCGGTGATGACGAGATGGGTTCGGTCGCGGGCGTGGAGCTTGGCGAGGAGGTTGCCGATGTGGGTCTTGACCGTCTTGATCGAGATGGTCAGTGTGGAGGCGATCTCGTCGTTCGAGAGCCCGCGTGCCACGAGCATGAGCACTTCGGTCTCGCGTTCGGTCAGCTGGTCCAGTCGTCGTTCGGGCGAGGGCGGACGGCTGGTGTAGTGCTCGATGAGTCTGGTCAGGATCGCTGGCGCGAACAGCGACTCTCCGCTGTGGGTGCGGCGGATCGCGTCGAGGAGCTGATCGGGTTGAGCATCCTTGAGGAGGAACCCGCTCGCCCCAGCGCGCAGCGCACCGTAGACATACTCGTCAAACTCGAACATACTCAGCACCAGCACACGACAACTAGACAGAGCTGGGTCGCCGATGATGGTGCGGGTCGCTTCGATTCCATCGCCGCCTGGCATCCGGATGTCCATCAGGACCACATCCGGGACGAGCTCGCGGGCGAGGCGGGAGACGTCCTCCCCCGTGCCGGCCTCTGCCGCGACGGTGAGGTCGGTTGTGCCGTTGATGAGGATGGCGAGGCTGTGTCGCAGCAGGGGTTGGTCATCGGCGATCAGTATGCGAACGCGAGGCCGAGCGATCTCGGCCGTCATATTTGCGCCAGGTCGGGAATTCGAGCGGTGACGTGAAATCCGTCGCCGTCAGGTTCGGCGTCGAGCGTGCCGCCGAGGGCGGTGACACGTTCGCGTAGTCCGTCAAGACCGTGCCCGGCTCCCGCCTGCGGCTGCCACGAGTTGCGCTGCCCGGAATCCTGCACCTCGACGAGCACAGTCGCCCCGTCGCGGCGCACGCTGACGCGAGCGCTGGTCGGGCCGGCGTGCCGGATCGTGTTGTGCAGAGCCTCGCGGACCACGGCACAGACGGTGAGCTGTGCCCCCGGCGAAACGTCGGTGAGCTCCTCGACGCCGAGTGTGGCGGTCAGGCCGGCGATGTTCGCGTCTTGCACGATCGCGGGAAGGTCATCGAGCGTATCGGCGGGCCGGAGCGGCGCGGCGTCGGGGTCGCGGAGGACGGTGAGCATGCGGCGCAGCTCGGTCGTGGTCTCACGGCTTACCCGTTCGATGTCGGTGAGCGCATCCGCACGCTCAGCGACACCGTCCGGACCGGTGACTGTGCGGGCGACGGCTGCGCGTACCGTGATGATGCCAAGTCCGTGCGAGACCAGATCGTGCAGGTCGGATGCGATGCGCAGCCGTTCGGTCTGCCTCGCCCGCTCCCCTGCCCACGACGCGAGCTCCTCCTCGTAGCGTCGGCGCTGACGACGAGTGCGATCAAACGCCCACCCGACGACCGACATCGCCACCGCGGCGGCGACCGCGACAGCCGCCCACGCCGATGCCGGGCGATCAACCCCCACGAACGAGAGAAGCCCGGCGACGACGACAAGAAGCACCGTGGCGGTGAGCCAAGCGCGGGAGCGCCACAGGGGCCGGTCGATGTCCATCCCGCAATTCTAGATTCGGGCCCTCACGCGGACATCGGACCTGGGTCTGAGAGACCTGAGGCCGAGCGCGACCCTGCTCAGGTCCGATGACGATGCGGAGAGAACCTGCTGACATGAAGGAATGCTGACAATCGACGGTCTCACCAAACAACACGGCTCACGAACCGTACTCTCCGACGTGACGTTCCGAGCGCTCCCCGGTCGGGTGACGGGGTTCCTGGGGCCGAACGGGGCGGGCAAGTCTTCGACGCTGCGGGTGTTGCTCGGCTTGGATCGTCCTATCGCAGGCGCGGCGCTCGTCGACGGGCGACCGTATCGGACGTTGAGCGACCCGCTGCGCACGGTCGGGTCGATGCTCGACGGCTCGGGAGCGCACCCTTCCCGCACTGCCCGCGATCACCTGGCCTGGGTCGCGTGCAGCAACGGCATCTCCACGCTCCGGGTGAAGGCTGTGCTCGAGCAGGTCGGTCTCGAAAGCGCCTCCCGCACTCGAGTCGGCAAGTTCTCCCTCGGCATGGGCCAACGCCTCGGCCTCGCCGCCGCGCTGCTCGGGGAACCCGGGGCGCTGGTGCTGGACGAGCCCGTGAACGGTCTGGATCCGGAGGGCATCCGCTGGATACGCGGGTTGCTTCGTGGCCACGCGGATGCCGGCGGTACGGTCTTGCTCTCCAGCCACCTCATGAGCGAGGTCGCCGAGATCGCCGATGACCTCGTCGTGATCGCCGACGGCCGAATCGTCAAGACCGGCACGGTCGCGGATGTGACCAGCGGATACGCAACATTGGAAGACGCCTTTTTCGGACTGACCGGCGACACGGCAGGACAGTCCCGATGAACCTCCTGCGCATAACCCTCACGGAACTGCGCAAAACCGCAGCCCTCCCCGGAGCACGGGCCGGAATGGCGGTGGCCGTTCTCGGGTCGGTGGCACTCACGGTCCTGAACGCGGTCACTGTCCGAAGCGCCGTCACATCCGGGCACCCGGAACGCGTCGCGGACGCCTCACCGTTCGAGACCGCATTCGCGATGATGCCCCTCGGAACGGTCGGCGCGGTCGTGATCGGCGTCATCGCGATGAGCAGCGAATACACCGCCGTCCGCACCGACGCCGGCGGTGGCAGACAGATCACCACCACCCTCACGGCCATCCCCGGACGACTTCGACTACTGACCGCCAAAGCACTATCGGTGATGGTGCTCGTCGCGACGATAGCGCTCGTCACGGTGCCGCTCAGTGTCCTCGTCGCGAACGTGATCATCGGTGACGCCGCGACAGAGATCGTTTCCCTCGCCCACGCGGTTCGCCGTTGGGCAGGAGGCGCGCTCTACTGGATTCTCATGGGCCTGATCGCGTTCGCGATCACTGTGCTCGCCCGCAGCGGGATCATCCCGCTCATCATCCTCATCGCCAACAGCTCTGTCGTGTCGGTCTCACTGCTGCTGACCAACCTCACCCCGGCCGCCCATTGGCTTCCCGACATGGCCGGCCGTAACCTCTTCGGTTTTCCCGCAGACTCCGTCGTCCCCGGAGGCCTCGACCCGACCCCCGGAGCCATCGTCATGGCCGGGTGGGCCCTCGCCCTTCTCATCGTCGCGGGCATTGTGTTCCGACGCAGGGACGCGTAGGCATCCGATGACACTCCCACACGTCATCTCCGCCGAGCTGATCAAACTCCGCACACTCCCCGTCATCACGGCAACCGTGTTCGCAACGATCGGCACCGCGATCACACTCTCCGCAGCGATCGCCGCATCCTCCACCGTTGCGATCAGTGCCGTGCAGGTGACCCGCGCGACCATCCCGTTCGTTCAGATCGGCGTCATCCTGCTCGGCGTGCTCTCGGTCGCCACCGAATATCAGGGTGGCCAGATCCGCACCACACTCACCGCAACACCCCGCAGGCTGACCTCCCTTGCCGGAAAAAGCCTCGCCTTCCTCGCAACCGCAGTGGTCACAAGCAGTGTTGCAGTCGGCGCAAGCTGGCTCGCGGCCACGATCACCCTGTCCGTTCGCCACCTCGCCACCGCGGGCGAAGCGAGTCTATGGCCGACGGTCGGCGCAGCCGTCTACCTCGCCCTCATCGGATCGCTCGCGTTCGCCTTGACCGTGCTGCTGCGCACACTCATCCCACCCCTGGTAACGATGCTCAGCCTCGTCCTCATCGTCTCGCCCCTCACCAGCGGCCTCACAGAGCACACACGCTGGCTCCCCGACAAAGCCGGCAGTCTGCTCTACCTCACCGACACAGATGAGGTGCTCGACGCAGGAACCGGCACGCTCATCCTCCTCACATGGATCACCGTCGTAAGCATCGCAGCAATCACAGCATTCACGCGACGCGACGCATGAGCTCACACTCGCAGACCAACACGCTGCCCCGTCTACGGCAAAACGTGCACGAGTTCAGCTCCCACGGCATCGGCACGAAGAAAGAACTCAACTTGTGCGGGCGGTCCGGTGAACCTTCGGGATGCCATTTCGGCCGAGCAGACACTCCCAGCGAGAACGGGCGTGCGTCGAGGCGGCACTATCTCGACGGACTCCCTCCAGCGAGCTCTGGCTGATCCATCTCACCGCCCAGTCCACTTCAAGGGAGGCCTCGCCCATCTCCTCGACTGGGAGCAGCGCGCCGGCGTACGCATTCGCAAACCGATCAATAGTCACCTGTGCCCGCTTCGCGCCGGCGGCTCGCGTGCGCCATGGACCTCATCTCGTCACGCGACACCCGCCCGTATCCATGCCCTGATAAGAGCCATTACCAGGAACCAGTGAGGGGAAAGGGAATCCCCTCGTGTACCCATCACGATCACGCTGATCAGAGGCGTCCGGTGACTTGGCTGGACGACCGGTGCACTGTGTTGGTGACTGCACAGCGCAGCGGTCGCTCGGTGTGCGCCGACCTGCTCGGCGAGGAACTGGCATGAAGGACCGTATCGAACTCGTCGGGCTTGCCCGCGTTCACCTCGTGCGCTCGCCAGCCGCTTGCAGATGTGCCTCTACGAATACTTGGTTTGGGAGCGTCTCGATTGTGATGCGCAGCCGGTCTTGATCGTCCCGTGTAAGTGCCGCGACTTCGCTATCGAGGCTTCCTACGATGAGCATTCGCATTCCCCCTGGACGTTGCACGAGCGTGACGTTCAGAGTGCTCTTCTCGGGGCTGGCCGCGATGCAGTCGAGCATGAGATGACCGAGCGCATCTGCATCGTCGGCGTCGTCGATCTGGGTGCGTTCGGCCTGTAACTCGAGCTGGATCTGCCGTGCCCGCGCCTCGGCGAGAGCGAGGGCGAACCATTGGCTCATGAGCGTCGAAGACTGCGAAAGAACACCGACCTGACGGAGGAAGGCCTCCTCTTCTCCGCAGCGCCGGCGAGCCTCCGGGTCGTTAGGTGAGATCACCCCGTCGGCGATGTCCTGCAGCAACTCGATCGAACCCCGCAGGCCGGATGCGCTCCATTGCATCTGCACCTCGGCTGCGGACTCGTGAGCGGCAGCGTCTCGCATCGCCCGTTCCAGGCTCACTTGCGATTCGGCCATCTCCACCTCGATGGAGCGGAACTTGCGCAGGAGGACGAACCACATCGTCAATAGCGCAGCTGTGGGAGCTTCGAGCAGAACCACTTCCAGGTAGCGACTCGGGTCGGCACCGATGACGCTCGTCCCGATGACAAACATGCTCGCGCCCTGTATCCCGACGGCGAAGAAGAAGGGGGTGAAGGTTCGGCTGGATGCGTGAATCAAGACCGGCAGGACGGTCAATGCTACCGCCTGGAACAGGTAGGGGGCATCGTTTCCGTAGCCGACGGACGCAAGCGCGCACCAATTGACTGCGGGAACAGCAGTGAACATCAGTGCAATCAGCCAGCGGGGAGACGAACCGTCGTTTCGGGTCGTAATCCAGCTGGCACCGGCGAAAAAGAGAAGAGCGGCGAGGAGCAGGTAAGCGAGAAGGCTGTCGCTGCGTGGACTGAAGGCTTCGAGTGAGACGCCGATGGCGATCGCGTGAAGCGCCCAAGCGATCGACATCTTTCGAGCGAAACGGCCCAACGGTTGAGTGGTGGTGCTCGGGTCTGCGGCGTCGGTCGGGGTACTCAGCGGGTAGGTGAGCCGGACGGTTGTCCCTTCTCCGATCGCCGATTCGAGTGCAACGCTGATGCCGTTGGCCTCGCCTCGCGCGACGATCGATTCGGCGATTCCACGCTCGTCTACGGTAGTCCGGTCGAACCCACGGCCATCGTCGGAGATCGCCACCCGCAGCTCATCGTTGACGTACTGGATGTCGACGACGACGTGGTCGGAACCGGAGTGTTTCGTGGCGTTGAGGACCGCTTCGGATGCGCACCCGTAGAACCCGTCGAGCACCGCTACGGGGAGTAGCGCCTGGAAGCGCCGGAGATCATCTCCTGACAGCCCCGTCCAGTGCACGGGAAGGCCGATGTGATCGAGGTCCGTCAGGCTGAGCCTGGTGCGCTGTCCAGTGGTTGTGTTGCACTGGAAGGTGCGGATGCGTTCCAGATCCCGTCGGCACCGCTCCTGCGCGTCCTCGGGGCTGGTTCCGTGAGGCTGCTCGCGTGCCAGCGCTCCGAAGGTGTTCACGATGGTGTCGTGGAGCACCCTGACGTACTCCGCGGTGGCTTCCTTCGATGCCTGTTGACGCACAGCACGCGCTTCTTCGTCGATAACGGCCTTCTTTTGCCGGTCGAGGGATCCGGCGATACGACGCAGGAAGGCGATGAAGACCGCAGCGTTGACGACCAGGATGGCATTTGTGACCAGCGATGCGGTCAGCACGGATCGATCCCATCCCGGATGGGCAAGAACGATCAGGCCTGCGTAAATAACTGTCAGAAGCCCGGACGTGATGACCGGCCAGATGCCTGGCCAGAGCATGATCGGGAGGATGACCGTCCACGCGGTCAAGGGGATCAGAGCCCCGAGGAGCGGATCGTTCGGATTCACCGCGACGACGTAGTAGAACCCCAGGGCCAGGTAGTACGTGAAGATCAGGATCCATGTGTGCTCCCGCCACGCCAGGACAACGAGGGCTGCGGCCGCGACGGCAGCGGCGACGAGCAGAGCTGTGGTCTGCGGCACGGCGATGGCGGAAGCGAAAGCTGCAACCAGCAAGATCATCTGTACGAGGACGAGGCCGATGAGTTGGGCGCGGCGCATCGCACGGGCCAGGCTCGAGCCGATCCAGTTCTCGTGATCGCTGTGGCGGCCCACGCGCGGCGCACGAGGCTGCGCGAGCGGGTCGCCCGATCGTTCGGTGACTACTGTCATGAGGCGATCCTCTCAGGGTGGCTAACGGTAGGTGGCCCGCTCGGTGAGGGGATCCCCGAGCGGGCCATTGTGACGGCGAATCGGGTCGCCGTCACGGACACCTGACCCGCTCAGGAGAGCGGGCCAGGTGCACGGACGGGATTCGGCACGAGCGGGAAGGAGGGGGCGCTGTGCCGAATCCCGGTCTGTCAGCTCACCGTCGTGCGACGGCGGCGAGTGAGCAGCAGGATGCCACCTCCCGCGACCAGCAGCAGCGCGAGGACCGGGATGCCCCAGGCCAACTCGGCACCGGTGACGGCGAGCGAACCGACCGTGATCCGCTCATCATCCCCTGCCTGGACAGGGTCACCGCTCGGCGGGTCACCCGTTACCGAGGCGTGGTTGTCCACGTGCCCGCGATCACGATCTGCACCCGTGACGGTGTAGTTCGCGGACGCGGTGACGGACTCGCCCGGAGCAAGAACTCCGGCCGCGCTCGGCCACGGACCGTACGTGATCTTCGACAGGCCCTGGAGCTTGTCGGTGATCTCGACACCGGTGAGGGTGACGGTGCCGGTGTTGGTGACCACGAACGTGTAGCTGATCGTGTCTCCGTCGAGCTTCCCGGTTTTGACGATGTCGATGGCGGCGTGCTGCGGCAGCGGCGTCGTCACCTCGTCATCGTCCTGAACGGGGTCACCCGTGGGCGGGTTGCCGGTCACGAGCGCGTGGTTGTCCACGCTCCCTGCATCGACGTCCGCCTGCGTCAGCGTGTAGCTCGCCGTCGCGGTCACGGACTCCCCCGGTGTAAGCACTCCGGCATCGCCCGGCCACGTGTAGACGATCTCCGAGAGGCCTTCCAGCTCATCGCTGATCGACACACCCGTGAGCGTCACATTGCCCGTGTTCGTTGCCGTGAAGGAGTACGTCACCTGATCGCCCGCAACCGAACCAGCACCCTTGTCGAGGCTGCTGGTCTTGCGCAGATCGATCGCCGGACCGGGTGCAACAGGGACGGTCACGTCATCCTCGTCGGTGACAGGGTCTCCCGAGGGCGGGTTGCCCGTCACCGTCGCGGTGTTATCCACGCCACCGGCGTCGACATCAGCCTGCGTCAGGACGTAGGTCGCCGTCGCCGTAACCTGCTCCCCCGGTGCGAGAACACCCGGATCAGCCGGCCACGTGCCGAACGCGATGTCGGACAAGCCTTCCAGCATGTCGTCGATCGTGACACCGGTGAGGGTGACGTTGCCGGTGTTAGCGACCGTGAACTGGTAGATCACGATGTCGCCAGCCACGCCTTCGCCGTCAAGCGTCCCGGTCTTGACCAGGTCGATCACCGGCAGTTGCGGGAGCGGCACATCGTGCTCGTCCCCGTCGTCTACCGGGTCTCCCATGGGCGGGTTTCCGGTCACGGTCGCGGCGTTGTGCACCGTGCCCGCGTCGATGTCTGCCTGCGTGAGCGCATAGGTCGCCGTCGCGGCGACCTGCTCCCCCGGAGCGAGCACGCCTGCCTCGCCCGGCCACGTGTAGACGATCTCTGACAGGCCTGCCAGCTCATCGCTGATCGACACGTCGGTGAGCGTCACGTTGCCCGTGTTAGTTGCCGTGAAGGTGTACTCGATGAGGTCGCCTGGCACGACGGTTGCGCTTTCCTCGAGACCGCCGGTCTTGACCAGTTCGATCGCGGGTGCGGGATCGACCGAGATGATCTCGACGTCCTCGTCCGTGACAGGGTCACCCGAAGGCGGGTTGCCCGTCGTGGTTGCGGTGTTCTCGACCTGGCCGGTGTTCACGTCCGCCTGTGTCAGGGTGTATGTCGCCGTAGCGGTGACCTGCTCCCCGGGCTGCAGAGTGCCCGCGGCACCCGGCCATGCGCCGTAGGCGATGTCCGAGAGACCTTCGAGCTCATCCGTGATCGACACGTCGTTGAGGGTGACGGTGCCGGTGTTGGTCGCGGTGAACGTGTAGGTCACCACGTCGCCCACGCGACCCGTCGCGCCGTCCTCGAGCGTCCCAGTCTTCACCAGGTCGATCGAAGAAGCGGAGTCGACGGGCACGGTGACATCGTCCTCATCCTGAACCGGGTCACCCGCGGGCGGATTTCCGGTGGTCGTCGCCGTGTTGTCGACGCCGCCGGCGTTCACGTCAGCCTGTGTCAGGACGTAGGTCGCCGTCGCGGTGACAGACTCACCCGGCTCCAGGACGCCAGTCTCGCCAGGCCACTGACCAAATGTGATCTCCGAGAGACCAGCCAGCTCATCAGCCACAGTGACGTCAGTCAGTGTGACGCCACCGCGGTTGGTGACCGTGAACGCATAGTTCACGACGTCGCCCGCGATTCCAGTGCCGTCGAGTACGCCGGTCTTGACCAGCTCGATGGCCGGAGCCGAATCGACCGGAACGGTGACCTCGTCCTCGTCCGTAACCGGGTCGCCGTTGGGCGGGTTGCCCGTCACCGTGACCGTGTTCTCGACGCCGCCGGCGTTCACGTCCGCCTGGGTCAGCGCGTACGTCGCCGTCGCCGTGACAGACTCGCCCGGCTGCAGCGTGCCTGCGGCACCGGGCCAGGTGCCGTAGGTGATCTCCGACAGGCCCTCGAGCTCGTCGGCGAGAGCGACGTCGGTAAGCGTCACCGCTCCCGTGTTCGTGATGGTGAACTCGTACTCGACGACATCACCGGCACGTCCGGTCGCGCCGTCTTCGAGGGCACCGGTCTTGACGACCTCGATGCGGGCGTCCTGCGGAAGAGGAACGGTCTCATCGTCCGTGTCCGAAACATCCTCGCCCGCAGGCGGGATTCCCGTCGCCGTGGCGGTGTTGTCCACCCGTCCGGTGTTCACGTCGCTCTGCGTCACGACGTACGTTGCCGTTGCAGTGACCTGCTCCCCCGGAGCCAGCGTCCCCGGCTCGCCCGGCCACTGGCCATAGGTGAGCCCCGACAAGCCGTCGAGCTCGTCGGCGACCGAAACGTCGGCGAGTGTGACGTTGCCGGTGTTGGTGACGGTGAAGGTGTATTCGATGGTGTCCCCGGCCGCGCCGGTGTCGCCGTCAGCGAGAGCGCCGGTCTTGACCAGAGCGATCGCTGGGTCATCCGGGAGCGTCACGTCGGCGGTGTCGTCGTCCGTGACCGGAGGACCGGTCGGCGGGTTGCCGGACACGGTTGCCGAGTTCTGGATGATCCGGTTATCGCGGTCGGACTCGGTGACCTGATAGGTCGCCGTCGCCGTCACCGACTGTCCCGGCTCCAACACACCGGGCTCGCCCGGCCAGGAATAGTCCAGACCGGACAGACCCGGCTTCGGGTCGTCGATGACGACGTCCGTAAGCGTCTGGTCGCCGGTGTTCGTCGCGGTGAACTCGTATTCGACGGTGTCGCCGATCGCACCGGTCGCCCCGTCCGCGAGGTTCGCGGTCTTTACGAGCTCGATCGCAGGTGCAGCGGCGACCGCGCAGTTCTCCTCGACAAGTGCGAGCAACACATCGGCAAGGCCCTCGAAGTTGGTCGACAAGTAGTCGCTACCCTCGGTCGGACCGGAGATCTGCGACATGTGCTCACGGAACTCGTCCATGTTCGTAATGTTGTCGGTCAGGCCGACACCCACCACGCGCGTACCCGAGGCCTTCAGAGCGTTCGCGGAGTTCACCGCTGCCGTGATCGTGGCGGTGTTCGTTGAGTTGCCCGGGCCTGCGGCCGGACTGCCGTACTGGGTCGGGTTGCCATCCGTGACGAACAGCAGCGCGTCATAGGACTCACCGGCAGCGTCTACAGCGGTGAACGCGCGGTCCCAGTTCGTCCCACCCTGTGCGGACGCGGGACGCTGGATGCCCTGCACCCAGTTGGAGACCGATGCGACGCCCGCGTCATCGAGAGCCGTCAGCGACAGCGGCGCGTTGCTCGCAGCGCCGGTGGCCGGTGCATTGGACGCGAAGTTGTGCAGCGACACACGCACGGGGTAGGCACTCAGCGTCTGGGCGAGCTCGGCCACGCCGTCGCGCATCTGCTGCAGCTGCGTGTCGTCCACGGAGTTGGACAGATCCAGGCTCAGTGCCAGGTCCAGTTCGCACTGCGCGGGCATCGCCGGGTTCGGGGCCGGTGGAGTCGACGACTCCACGGCGTTCGCCGCCCCTGCGGCACCGAACGTCATCAGCGAAGCGACGATCGCAGCAGCGAGAGACTTCTTCCCCCGGCTGCCGAATACGCGCCGGCTCCGAGCGGTCGTCACCCCCTCGGAGTGATCTGGGCCGCGAAGGCTCCATCTATTCTTGTCTTGCACGTGATTCCTCTCCCTGACCGCGAGGCTCTCCGAGCCTCGCGACATCGATCGATACGAGGGATGCGCGCATATCACGGCATGACAACGCAGGGCACTCCAGACGCATAGCGCTGAACCGCCGGCGACGCGCAACACCACCAACCTCGACGGCGAGGGTGTCACGCAGCCTCCCTCATACTCGAGCTAAGTCGGATCGAAAGACCCCGAGGCCACCGCGCCCAGGTTGACCCCCGCATGTGGTCAGGCTGGTACGAAATGACCACCGGCGGAGGTCAAGCGACAAGAACGGTTTGGAGAAGCCTTCCGCAGCTGTCTGACGTGCTTCTCGCCCAGCGCGCCTGGGACTCGAGTATGGATCTAGGACGGTATGAGTCTGCTCGACGCCGATGAGGGGTCCGAGGCCTGGCACTGTGCGATTGTGCATGCGAATCGGTCCCAGCGATGTTCACTGCAGACGCTGTGGGTCCGACATCGAACGATGCCGGACCCACAGGGTATTGCGATCTAGAGCCGCTCAGCTCTCAGAACGTGCTCGGCGCGTCCGGAGGAGCAACAGTCCGAGGGCGAGCAGGATCCCGGAGGCACCAATGGCAACCAGCGGCACCGTTGCTCCGGTCTCGGGGAGCTGCCCCGTGACCGGATCGGACGGCGTCGCGGGCTGGTTGGGCCCCGTCGGCTGCGAGGGCTGCGAGGGCTCCGTGGGCTCCGTCGGGGTGACGGGTGCTTCCTCGACGGTGACGGTCTGAGCGGCATCGTTGATGTCCTCGTGGACGGCGACCGGGTCGCCCGTCACATCACCCTCGAAAAGACGCTCGAACGCGACCAGGGTGTCACCGGCGAACCCCTCGGGAACCACGAACGACACATCGACACTGCCATCAGCCTCAGCCGGGGTGAACGTCGTGGACCCGGTAATGCCCGTCGCTGAACCATCCGCCTTCAGGAACAGCTCGCCCGTCAGGGTGTACTCGGTCCCCGGGGTCAGATTCCGGAACGCAACCGTATCCGTCACCGTGCCACCGTTCCACGGCAGCACACGGTCGCCGTCAGCGGAGTCGACCAACGATGTCCCGATCGCAGGAACCGGAGCAACCGGTGCCTCTTCGATGGTGACGGTCTGAGCCGCGTCGTTGATGTCTTCGTGGACGGCGACGGGATCGCCGGTGGTGTCGCCCACGTAGAGACGCTCGAACGCCACCAAGATGTCACCGGCGAACCCTTCGGGGATCACGAACGACACATCGACACTGCCGTCGGCGGTGTCTGGGGTGAAGGTCGTGGATCCGGTGATACCGGTGGTCGATCCGTCCGCCTTAAGGATGAGTTCACCGGTGAGGGTGTACTCGGTCCCCGGGGTCAGATTCCGGAACGCAACCGTATCCGTCACCGTGCCACCGTTCCACGGCAGCACACGGTCGCCGTCAGCGGAGTCGACCAACGACGTCCCAATCGCAGGAACCGCAGCAACCGGTGCCTCCTCAACAGTCACCGTCTGAGCGGCATCGTTGATGTCCTCGTGGACGGCGACCGGGTCGCCCGTCACATCACCCTCGAAAAGACGCTCGAACGCGACCAGGGTGTCACCGGCGAACCCCTCGGGAACCACGAACGACACATCGACACTGCCATCAGCCTCAGCCGGGGTGAACGTCGTGGACCCGGTAATGCCCGTCGCTGAACCATCCGCCTTCAGGAACAGCTCGCCCGTCAGGGTGTACTCGGTCCCCGGGGTCAGGTTCTGGTACGCGACCGTGTCAATCACGGTGCCGCCGTTCCAGGAGAGCACCCGGTCGCCGTCAGCGGAGTCGACCAACGATGTCCCGATCGCAGGAACCGGAGCAACCGGTGCCTCTTCGATGGTGACGGTCTGAGCCGCGTCGTTGATGTCTTCGTGGACGGCGACGGGATCGCCGGTGGTGTCGCCCACGTAGAGACGCTCGAACGCCACCAAGATGTCACCGGCGAACCCTTCGGGGATCACGAACGACACATCGACACTGCCGTCGGCGGTGTCTGGGGTGAAGGTCGTGGATCCGGTGATACCGGTGGTCGATCCGTCCGCCTTAAGGATGAGTTCACCGGTGAGGGTGTACTCGGTCCCCGGGGTCAGATTCCGGAACGCAACCGTATCCGTCACCGTGCCACCGTTCCACGGCAGCACACGGTCGCCGTCAGCGGAGTCGACCAACGACGTCCCAATCGCAGGAACCGCAGCAACCGGTGCCTCCTCAACAGTCACCGTCTGAGCGGCATCGTTGATGTCCTCGTGGACGGCGACCGGGTCGCCCGTCACATCACCCTCGAAAAGACGCTCGAACGCGACCAGGGTGTCACCGGCGAACCCCTCGGGAACCACGAACGACACATCGACACTGCCATCAGCCTCAGCCGGGGTGAACGTCGTGGACCCGGTAATGCCCGTCGCTGAACCATCCGCCTTCAGGAACAGCTCGCCCGTCAGGGTGTACTCGGTCCCCGGGGTCAGATTCCGGAACGCAACCGTATCCGTCACCGTGCCACCGTTCCACGGCAGCACACGGTCGCCGTCAGCGGAGTCGACCAACGATGTCCCGATCGCAGGAACCGCAGCGAGCGCTGTCCATTCCGCGGTGGCCTGCGCCGTCGTCGTCGTGTCATGCGGAGTGACCAAGACAATGGTCTGCGCGTGATCGGCTGCCGTCGGCGTCCCGCCCGGGGCGGTAGGGACGGAGATGACGCTCCCCGTGTTGCTCGACCCCGTGGCGCTAACGGTGATGGTGGCGGAGCCTGCCGTGCTCGTGCCGCGCAGGTCGAGGTAGACCTCCTGCCCATCGACCACGGCGTCCGTGTCGATCGGGGTCCCGGCCGCGTCGGTGATCGCCACATCCGGGTCGCTGACCACAGAGGCGGTCGGCTGGTTCGTAGCGACGACGAACGGTCCCACCAACGAGTCGGCCGTTTGCGGCGCGGTCGGCGCTTCAACGGAAGCGGTCACTTCAAGATCTTCGGGGTTGAGGCCCGAAGACGCGTTCGCACCGTTGACCAGATACCAGTAGGCGGCCTCAGAATCCGGTGTCTCAAAGGCCCAGCTTGCATCGAACGTGAGATCGGTGTACCGCCAGATCGCGTACTGGGTCGCCTCGATCGCATCGTTGCGGGAGATGTCCGGAACCCCGACTGCAGCGCCGAACTCCTCGAGGGAGAGCGCAGGATAGCTGTTGGCGAGCACCCACAGGACCTTGCCCTGAACCGCGGGATCCGTGAAGTAGTTGCTGCCGAGATAGTCGCCCAGATCACCAACCTGTCCGGTGAGGCCGGTCTCCGCTGAGACCTGGTTCTCCAGGCAATACGCCCAGTAGAGAGGGTCCCCATCCTGTGCATCTCCGGGCCACAGGGGGAAGATTCCCGTCCCCGAATAGCCCTCTTTGTCGCCGATGTAGACGGTATCCCCCGTCTGCAGATCCACCGCCGGCGCGGCTGTCGCAGCCGTCGGCGCAGCAAGTGCGCCCAGCGCGACCGCTGTTGCGGCAATCCAGGCCCCGGCTCGGGCCACTCCCCATCGTTTGCTGTTGTAGGTCACATCACGGCCTTTGTTTCGTTACTGCTCGACTATGAGATCTGGAATCGCATAGGAGCCCCCTGCTCCCCTGCGCACTAGATGAGACTCGATGCCGCACAACTTATTACGCCAAACCGCTCGCCCGGCGGAAAGGGACCCGGAGCTGGCGAACTGGCAGTAACGTCGTGACGCACCACATGTGCCCTCAGATGGTAGCGAGGACCGAGAGCCTCGAGCGTCTCGTCGACATGAACCTGGGCAACCGAGATACGAAATGACCCCCAGGAGAGGTCACCGTGGGTCTCGGAGAGCCAAGACGTATAGTCCTTCCGCTACCCGGAGACTCCGGTCACGCTTGGTCCTGACCCACGAGGTACCCGTCGCGCGCAGCAGCTCTGCTCAGCTCGTGACGTGATGCCACTGGACGATTGACCGCAGCGTACTTCTCCCGCACACGCTGCAAGTACTTCTTCGCAGTGCCGGGCTTGACACCGATCGACGCGGCGACGGATTCGATCGAGAGGCCTGAAGCATAAAGCACCAGCGCGCGCTCCTCCTGATCGCTGAGCCTGGGTTGATCCGGATCGTGCGCGATCAGCACTGCGAGCTCGGGAGACACCCAAGACTGCCCCGCGAGAACCGCGCGCAAAGCGGCGACAATGCTCGTCTCGTTGTCGCGCTTGCCGATCACACCGCTAACCCCGAAATGAACCATCTGCCTCGCGAGCGGCGGCGACGCCAGCGCTGAGAACAGAACGACCCGCATGCCAGATGCCACCAACCGCTTTACCGTCTCAGGGCGCGCGTTCGGTCCCCGCTCGACCATCAGATCGAGCAGGACAAGGCCCGGTCTAGCAAGCCGATCGCATGTCTGTAGCCAGGTCATAAACGACGGCAGGTCCTCACCGTCGTACACAACAGTCATATCCGGCTGTGCATTGACCAGCGCCGTCGCATACCTGCGCTGCAACAGATGGTCCTCAACAATCGCAACACGATGCATACCTCCCCCTTACCTCGGCCGCTGCAACGTCGAGCAGTTGGCCTTATCCCCAGTGAGTTCCGTCTGCGCGAAATCCAGCCCACACGGAAACGCGCATCTCCAGCATAGGATCAGTTAGACCTGATAGAACTGCGGCCGAAAGAGGCTCCTAACAGCACCGGCGCGCTACGACCGTGGTCGAAGAACGGTCCTGCGTGACCCCAGCGAGGCATGAGTTCTGATCCTGCGTCTGATCGGCCCGACCGCATGGCGAAAGCTGGCGAGCCTCAGGTGAGCTTGTAGACGCGGAGCTTTTCTCCGGCCGTAAAGCCGAGCTTCACGTACCCCGCCTGCAGCTCGGGTGTGCGAGCCACAGCGACAAGAACTCGACCAGGTGGCATAGAGCGAAGCGTGCGCACCGCGAGCCGAAAAGCCGCGGCCCCGTCAGCGGCCGTCCGCGCCGCCAGAGATTCCACGACCCACCTATCCCCCGGCGGCGTCTCCTCTCCGACAGCAGACAGGCTCTTCGAGGCGCTGCCCTGCGCGAGCATGAGGAAAGTGGCGATCATCATCCACGCGAACACGGCGAAGTAGGCGACCGCGATGGCTCGGGAGAGCACGCCCGCGACCGGGAATCCGGCGGACGCCAGGAGGAGACAACCGAACTGCAGGAGGAAGAAGATCGCGATGAACCCGACGGCGAGGACGACGACCATGGCGAGGTCCATGGAAACTGAGCGTCGGCGCACAACAACCATTGCGCGGCTGTCGCTGGTGGCGCGCAGGCCGCGTCGCATCCACGCGGTGACGACAGAGAGCCAGCACATCGGCAATACGCCGATGGCCGCCCACAGCCTGCCGAGCCGGCGGCCTGACGAGACGGAGTCTGTGCGGATTCGGGCGTCACTGCGGCTCAATCGATCGGCGATCGCACCTCCGAAGGCGCAGGCGTGGGTCCAGGCCAACCTGGCGATCTGCGTACCCCGAGCGCGCGTCATGGTCCGATCATCCCAGTCTTGAGTACGGGACGCACATCACCGCCCACACGGGCACAGCGGCGCGACGACGCTGATGTCAACGTGCATCGGCACGTCCAGCACCGAAAAGTCAGAGCGTCCCACGCCGAACAAAAGAAGGTGACCTGAGAGCCGCAGCACTCAGGTCACCTTCTTGTTCGGGTCTATAGGAGGATGACAGTATCAGCGGCGGAAACACCAGCACCGGCGCTGTCTCAAGATTTGCCCACAGCAGAGTCGCGGCACGACAACGAGCAAAGAGCCTCCGCCTCTGATCGAATAGCGGGGCCCGTCTCGCACATCTTTGGTTCTCGCCTGCATCGCGTGCCTGCTGGCCACCGTCGCAGCAGCATTCGGCGGATTCCTCGCGAGCATCACGATCTACAATGCTGAGGGCGACACGCGCAATGCCTGGCTGACGAACCTCGTGATTGTTCTCAACATCAGTGCGGTCGCCATCGTCCCGACCGTGATCACTGTCCTCTGGTTTCCTAGGCGCGCAGCACTGACAGTCAGGCTGATCGCAGTGTTCGTGTCGTCCATCTTCCTGCTGATCTACGGAACTCGGATCGGGTCCTCGGCACCTATCGGCGCGCTCGGACACAATGACCGCAGCGCCTCTACACTTTTGGTCCCATCCTTTGTATTGGCTCCGTTTGGCGCTGTCCTCGGCATCTCCGTTCTGGTGGCGATCCTTGTGTCGAAGAAGCTCCTTTGGAAGTTCCTCATTGTTTGGTGCTTGCTGCTCGCCCTCATCGGTCTCGTCGCCGTGCACGTCCGGATCAACTGCTGGTACGGCGCTGCGTAGCCACAGGTTCCCGCAACGCGCTGCGGCGAAACAGGGCAAAATCGATTCATGACAGATATTGCCGAGGAGTTCCCACCTGGCAAATGGATGGAAGTGGTGGGGGAAGTGCTTCCCCTTGCGTATCGCGCGGCAATGCCTTTCACGCTTAGAGAAGCGGTCGAAGAACTCGGGCTCTGGGCGAAACTCGCACGCGCCGAGTCCTGGGCCTCATCCCAGAATCGACGTTCCCTCAAGACGGACATCGACGCATTGGCAGTTCAAGCCGGCCCTCGACTACGCGACCAGTTAAAGTCCGTTCTCGCCGAAACGCTCGAAGCCACGGATCGTTCGGATATCTCCGTCGTTACAGGCAGATTCCGTGATCGCTGGCGCGCAGCAGAGAGTATCTCGGCTGCGTTCCGCGACCTCTGCAGCGCCGCAGCTCAGCCCGCTGTGACCACCGATCAGCTCGGCCCGTACACCAACATCCTCGCATCGCAACTCGATGAAGCCGCACAGTCGACCTGGGGACCGCTCCGAAGGGCGGCGGACATCTTGATGGGCTATACAACGCCAGGAACCGACGAGGACGTTCCTCCCGAGCAGCGTCTGCGGTTGGCAGAAGAGATCCTGTGCGCCGAGCCTCCGTCTGGGGAAGTGACAGTATGGGCGTTGTATGAGCGAGCAGTGAGCCCGTTTCGGCTGGAGTTCGGCGACGTCACATTCCTTCGGGCCGACTGGGTCATTCCGAACGCGATTCGCGACGACGGTCAGTCGTTTACAGAACGGGACGAGCTCCGATCAATACTTGACGGCCCGTGGTGGCCGACCAACCTTCTTGAGGAGTCTCTCAAGCAACCCTCGAACCGTCTTGTCCTCGCGCGAGTGCACTTCGGCATCCGAGAGCTCGCCGGTGCTACAGCTGACGCTATCCGTCAGATCGACGCGATCCTCAGCATCGCAATCGGTTCGGGTGGCGTCTCGTGGAAAAACACCGGAACCAAAGCCACACTGCTGAACGGGGAACTCGTTGGAGGTACATTTGGCAGAATCGGATCACCCCCGCGGCAGATCGACGACACGTACGGCATGTCCGCGACTTCGGAGATCCTTGATTCCGTCGCGAGCGGACTGAATGACGCGATGCGCGCGCGTCCGCTGCCCGACTATCTTGTCGAGGCACTGCTCACACTACGTGAGGCGGGCATGGTTGATCACCGCGATGTCCTCTTCTACGATGCGCGTGCGGTGACGCCGCGTATCGCGATCGCTCTCGAGGACCACGCGTTGGAACACATCGCTTCGTTCGGTGAGGTGAAACCGACTGCCCTCGCGAGTGCCGTGCAGCAGCGAGAGGTCGACTGGCAGTTCGAGCAACACATCCTCGCAGGCTTGTTGGGCCCACTCAACCACGCTGAGCGTTCTCGTGCTGCTCCCGTATACCGCGATCTCGAGTTCTCTATCTTCCACCACGACGAATCTGGCACCCGAATCGTCTCCATCCCGAAGGCCATCGAGCTACGGGACGAGCTCCTGGCGATCGAGACACCTCCATGGGTGAGGAATGAGTTTCTGGATGCCGTGGATGCAGTAACGAAGCCGAAGAGCGAACTTCAACTCCGTCTCTTGAAGAAGCGTGAAGTGGAGGTGATTCGTTCGCGGCACCGCCGCGTGCGCAACGCGGTGAGCCACGGCAACCCGCTGCCACCATCCACGATTGCGAGCGTTCAAGGCTATTCCTCACGCACCGCGCGCTCGGCACTCGGACTCGCCCTTCACTCGTTCGCCACAAAGCAGACGATCGCGGATCTCCTTACCGAGGAGCAGGCTGGCCGGAGCGAGCAGGAAAGGCTACTCGCAGCGGGTTGTAACTACGTAAACCGCCTCGCTCGACTATCCACCGGACGCGCCGGTGACAGCAACACGCGATGAGAAGCGGCGGTCGGGCTGCGCTCGGCGAAGGGGCCGTGGGGAATCCGACTAAGGTCGAGCGCGGTCCTTCTGCCGTTTCGGTCGCTTCGCCACGGGGGTGACTCCTCGGCGGGTGCGGAGCAGGTTCTCGTCCTTGGTGTTCTCGTGCACCGCCAGCCGGCTCAGAATCCGGTGCTGGGTCTCGGGGGTCCAGTAGATTCCGAGGCGTCGGCGGGCTCGGGTGATAGCGGTGTAAAAGATGCTGTGGGAGATCCGTTCCTCGTTGGCGTCGGTGATCACGACCTTGACGGAGTCGTACTCAAGTCCCTGCGCCTTGTGGATCGACACGGCGTAGGCGATCTGGAATGGGACGAGGGTGTTCGCCTGATCATCGTCATCGTCGCTGCTCACGCTCTCGAAGACGTCGAACCGGACGGTGCGCTCCCCCGCCCAGCGTAGCTCGGTATCTTCAAGATCGTCTTCGGCGAGCTCTCTGTCGAGCCGCACGTCGAAGGTGATACGTCCGGGCACGCGGTCGATTTTGGCGATCGTTCCCTTCAGGTTGTTGAAGATCACCGGACGGAACCGGTCGGTCTCGTTGAAGAGCACCGGATCGCCGACCTTGTAGACCGCCTGACCCCAGGTGGCAGCCGGTTCCGGGTTGCTCGCCTGCAGGAACCGGTTGACATTATTGATGCCGTAGAGCCCGTCGTAGTTCAGGCACAGCACGATCTCGTCGTCGCTCTCCTTCTGGAACAGCGTGTCGCCGAGCACCTTCGAGTACCCGTTCCTGGAGAGGGACTCCTCGATCCGGTCGTCGAGCTTGCGGACACGGTCCCAGAGCGTGAGCAGCGCCTCGTCGTTGGTGCGAAACGGTCTGGTCAGTTCGAAGACGGCCCCCTGCGGAAGGTAGCCGCGTGCGAGAGCGAACCAGTTGCCGAACTCGATCGACTCGATCTGATAGACGTCACCGACCAGCACGAGGAGATCGAAGGTGGTGTTCTCCAGCACCTTGAGGAGGCTCGCGTTGCTCAGTGTGCTGCACTCGTCAATCACGACGACCCCGTAGCGGGAGCCGAAGGTCGAGCTCGCGTACACGTGCTTCGTGACGGTGTTGAAGGAGGAGTTCGGCGCGTCCACCCGCCGCCTGAGGTTGTCAACCGCGGGGTTCGTGTGCGCGAGGAAGAGCTTGCGCTCGTCGGCGAAGTAGTTGGCGATGTGATTGACCATCGTCGACTTGCCCGTCCCGGCCGCTCCGTAGACGAGGGCGACGTTCGAGTGCGCGAAGAGCGCTTTCAGCGCCTCGACCTTCTTGTCGTCGTCGATGACGTCGGGGTACTGATCGAGCCATGTCTGCACGTCGCCGGCGTGCGCCTCGATGCCGCTGCCTGCGGCTTCCTGCAGCTGCTCGATGATCGAGACGGCGTCGTCCTCGTACCCGACGATGAAGACGTGCCCATTGTCGTGCGCGAGCTTCCGCGGCGCGTGCCGCGGGATGTTCGGAAGCAGCCGGTTGTACCGCGCGATGAGCCGGTCGACGTCACCGAGGTGCTCGACATCCGCGACCGGCGTGTAGATCGAGCCGTGCTGCTCGACGTTGTTGCGGACTCGACGCGCGAGGAGCTCGTGCTCGCGCCCCGTCGTGCTGAGGCTCTCGGCAAGATCCCCGAAACGAGGTACATGCCCCGCCGGTGCGCTGCAGAACGGCATGGTGTCGAACGGGGCGCTCCGAGAGGTCAGGCAGAGCCTGGAGAGCCACCCGTTCGGTGTCGGGTCGAACTGCTCCTTGATCACCTGGTTGTGCATCCGGAGCATCAGGTATCGGATGATCCTCGCCCCGGGGCGATTCGCCCGGACGAGCGTGCGCGCGCGATCGAGGACCGGGAAGATCAGCGCGGCGCGACGCGATTCGGCCAGCGCCCAGGTGCGGATCTGCGCGTAGTCGAGGTCCGCCATGTCGACCAGATCGAGCAGGCTGGAGTGCGTCGTGGTGAGGTACTGCATCAGATTCCGGTACTCGGCATGGCCGCTCTGCACCTTGGTCTGGACGTCGAACAGGCGGGCGAAGTTGTCGAACTCGCAGGGCCGGATCGAGACCGCCCAGGAACGGATCACCAGGATCGGCATCGTCTTGCCCAGCACGTCGATCGAGTCGCTGACCAGCTCCAGGCGGGCGGCGTAGTGCTCGGTGATGTCGATGTCCGTGAAGGCGATGCTGCGATCGGACTTGCTCGCCCGGTTGTGCGCCACCGAGAACGTGACCTCGTAGTAGATCCGCCCGTCGAGGAAGAACGGCCGCGAGCTGTGCACGTAGTAGCGGTCGCTGCGCCCCTCCGCCGAGGCGCTCAGCACCGCGTCGATCCGGGCGGCGATCTTCTCGTGGTAGTCCCGCAGCGACGGGTCGAGGTCGACCGGGAAGTCCTCGAGGTTCGCGAGGAGATCGACGCCGAGGTGCTGTTTGGCGAGCTCACGGGTGCGGAGCATGTACTCGTAGTACTTGAGCATCAGCCGCTCGGACGGGTCCCGGTCGAGCGTGAAGTGCGACACGCTGGCCTGCAGCTGGTCGTGGAACCGGCTCAGGCGGCGCACCTTCGCGTTGGCCTTGACGAACTCCATCGCCCGAGCCACCTGATGGTTGTCACGGAACTCGACCGACGAGTCTTTCGCGTGCGCCCAAACCGCGAGGCCTTCGACGAGGTTGCGTAGCTGAGAGAGGAGGTTCTGCGAAAGCAGCCCTCGGTCCCTGGCGAGGCTGGCGATGTTCTGGCAGATGGCGCTGTCCGCGCTGCGGACCTGCTCTTCGACAGTCGCCACGCCTCAGCCCTCGTCGCCCACGAGGCGCAGCACAGGGCGTTGATCGGGCTCGCCGAGCAGGTCGCGGACCTGGGCTGGGGCCAGCCGAAGGATCTCAGCGAGCGCGGGCACCGTCGCGCCCTGGTCAGCGGCGAGCTCCGCGGCCTTGCGCAGCAGCGTCGGCATCTCCCCTGGGTACGCGCTCGTCGGATCCGCGGACGGATCGTCGACCATGGCGAGCCGCTGGTAGGCGCGTCGCGCCGAGGAGTCTGTGGTCCGGCCGCGCTCCACCATCCGCCGGATGAGCGAGTGCGGCGACACGCCCCAGGTCCGTCCGAGCCGATCGAGCGCCGCGAGGTCGAGTCGCTGCGGTAGGGCGGTGTCCATCGACGCCGCCGGTGTGAGGAACGCCGCCGCGAACTCGTCGGCCTCGCGCTCGATGGCGGTGCTCTGTTCAACTGACTCGGCGTGCAGCAGCAGATGGCCGATCTCATGCGCGATCGAGAACCGGTGTCGAAACACGTTCTCACTGCGGCGCGGCGTCGTGACCACGATCGGCCGATCAACGATCACCGACGAGAACGCGTCGACCGCGTCGATCTCTCCCCGCGGACGCACGACGACCACGATCCCCCGCGACTCCGCGGTGGCGACCAGGTGCCGCACTGGTCCGTCCGGGAGGCCCCAGTATCGGCGCAGCGCAACCGCCGCTTCGCCCGGGCTCGTCCCGGCCGGCAGCTTCGGAAGATCCGCCTCGGGGAGCTTGACGTACCGCTCTAGCGCAAAAGTCAGCTCCCACACCAACGTGGCGGTCGAGAGCGCTCGCTGGCGGTCGCTAACCCGCACCGAGCGCAGGCTGCGGAAATGCGCGTGCACCGTGTCGATGCGCGCGAGAGGCCTGCCTACGCTGAAGAACCCGGGGCGCACCTTCAACGTCGTCGCCATCCGCTCGACCACATCGGCACGAGGAGAATTCACCCCCGCCTCGTACTGACCGATCGCGGCAGCGGAAACCTCGACCGCGGCCGCCAGTTCCGTTTTGCTCAGGCTCTGGCGCACGCGGGCCTGGGTCAGCCGTGCCGGCTCAAATCTCCCCTGACCGTCTGAGGTGCCAGGAAGATCGAACAGTCCGGGATGCCTGTCACGCATCTGGTGTCCGGTCCTGGGTCTGCAGCTCCAGCGAAGGTGCGACCGGGCTGCCGCTGTCGAACGACTCGACCTCGTCCGCTGCGGACGTTGCCACGAACTCGGGCTTCCAGATCGTTTCCTCGCCGTGCAGACGGACCGTGCCGCCGACGTACTCCGCAACGGCCCAGTCGATCGCATTCAGCGAACGAGGCGTTGAATGGACCATGACGAGAACGACAGGCATGAACTCACCCGCAGCCAGAATCATGCGCTCAAGCTCAGCCTGTTCGCTGGCGTTACGGGTTTCCTCACTGCCCTCGACGAAGCTCGGTCCGAACATCTCGACCGGCCTCCGCGCGAAGAATCCGCCCATCCGAGTCTTGCTCGTCGCGAAGCCGCTCTCCACGTCTGCTGCCGCCGGCACCCGCCACACGAACACCAGGCCGCCGTTGACGACCGGAAGCCGATAGCCAGCCGGGACTAGCCTGTGCGCCTGATACCCACGGTCCTTGAAGGCCTCGTACGTGTCTTCCAGCAGATCACGCCACTGTCCGCCGAAGGCGATCGCGTAGCGCGTCGCGGCCGCTTCATGGGCGTCTGCCGACCGAGCATGGCGCGCCTGCACGACCTCGATGACGAGATCACGTGCGTCGACGGCATGATCGCCAAGCGCTTCGAAGGGAGAACTCGGGACCATCGTGACCTCCTGAAAGTCAGACTCCGGAGCGTGCCCTCACTCATCGGATTGACTTTATTTTGACACACAAATCACGCATCATTGCTTCACTTAATCTTCGGCGTGTCGCTCCTGTAGACGCGACCCTACTCGGGCGCGACGGCACAACTCGATTTCCTCAAGCTCACCGCCCGTGCGACGGTGCCATCTCTCGCGGTGGTAGCGGATGGATTGGACTGGGTTGTCCTTGACTGGGTCCTGAAGTGCCAGCCATCGACGCTGCCTCGCAGATCGTTCGCGATGCGCCAGATCGTCTCGTGCAACTCCGGCGCGCTGAGCCTCGTTGACGGTCGGTGACACGCGTTGATCCCTCTTGCGACTGCCTAAGCGCTCGTAAACGTGCGCCTTGTCGAGCTTTCGGGGATCGGGGGCATCGACCCGTAGGCGGCGCAGCAACGTCATGTCGACCGAGCGGCCTCATTCACCCGACGCACGCAGTAAGCCTTCATGGCCGCGGCCGCCTATTCGAATCAAGCTCGCAATCGGTCCCCTGGCCCCCTTGGGCGGGGCGTTGAAGTCACTGCTCGAGGGGTGCATCCATATCGACTTGATTCTGCACCCTGCAGTACCCATCATCACCCTCCATCACCCTGGGTCATCCTGCGATTGCCTGGACTGCCCACCCCCGCATTTCCGCAGTGATCACCCTTCAGCACCCCCGAGCACCCCCTGGGACCCCAAGACGTGATGCGACCACCGCATACCGACACAATATCCACCACAACATGTGGAGATTGCATCGATTTCGCGCGCATTCGCAGCGACGCAGCGGTCCACCAATCGCGCCGCGTGAGTTATCACAATCGACCCGAGACATCTGTGAACGACAGTCAGTCAGAAGCAGCAAAAAAGCCCCCTGACCTGGGTGAATTCAGGTCAGGGGACTTAAAGTACGGTCAGATCGCGAAGCCGAGCGCACGCATCATGTCGCGCCCGTCGTCGGTGATCCGCTCCGGGCCCCACGGCGGCATCCAGACCCAGTTGATGCGGAATCGGTCGACGACGTTGTCCAGCGCCTGCGCGGTCTGCTCTTCGAGCACGTCCGTCAGCGGGCAGCCCGCGCTCGTCAGGGTCATGTGGATCACGAGGGCGTCGTTCTCGTCGTCCCAGGCCAGATCGTAGATCAGGCCCAGGTCGACGACATTGATCCCGAGCTCCGGGTCCATGACGTCCTTGAGAGCCTCGGTGACCTCGTCGTACTTCTCTGGGGCAAGCGTCGCGGTCATGCCCTCAGCCTACGCCTCGATGGGAGCGGCGGGGTCGAGGAAGCGGTCGTAGCCCTCGTCCTCGAGACGGTCGGCGAGCTCGGAGCCGCCCTCTTCGACGATCTTGCCCGCCACGACCACGTGCACGTAGTCGGGACGGATGTAGCGCAGGATGCGGGTGTAGTGCGTGATCAGCAGCACGCCGAGTCCGGTGGACTCCTTCGCGCGGTTGACGCCTTCCGAGACGATCTTCAGCGCGTCGACGTCGAGACCCGAATCGGTCTCGTCGAGCACCGCGAACTTCGGCTTGAGAACCTCGAGCTGGAGGATCTCGTGGCGCTTCTTCTCGCCACCCGAGAAGCCCTCGTTGACGTTGCGCTGCGCGAACTTCGGGTCCATGCGGAGGTTGCCCATCGCCTGCTTGACGTCCTTGGTCCAGGAGCGGATCGAGGGCGCCTCCCCGTCCAGCGCGGTCTTGGCCGTGCGCAGGAAGTTCGTGACGGTCACACCGGGGATCTCCACCGGGTACTGCATCGCGAGGAAGAGGCCGGCGCGCGCGCGCTCGTCGACGGACATCGCGAGGACGTCCTCGCCGTCGAACGTGATCGAGCCGGAGGTCACGGTGTACTTGGGGTGGCCGGCGATCGTGTACGCCAGCGTGGACTTGCCCGAGCCGTTCGGGCCCATGATGGCGTGGGTCTCACCGGTGTTCATGGTGAGCGTGATTCCGTTGAGGATCGGGGTGGTCCCGGCATCGGTCTCGACCGTCACGTGCAGGTCGCGGATCTCGAGAACAGACATTCAGACTTCCTTAATGACAGTGGGGTCGATGAGCACGTCGTCGCCGTCGATCTCGACGACGTAGACCGGAACGGGCTCGAAAGCGGGGAGGTTCTGGGGCTTGCCGGTGAGCAGCGAGAAGGCGGAGCCGTGGGCCCAGCACTCGACCGTGTCACCTTCGACGAAGCCCTCGGAGAGGGAGATGTCGCCGTGCGTGCAGGTGTCTCCGATGGCGTGGATCACGCCGTCGGAATCCTTGATCACCGTGATGGGGACTCCTGCCGGATCGACGCGCAGCGGAGCGTCGACTTCGAGGTCGCCGACGCCGCAGACGCGCTCGGCGGTCATGCGTTCACCGCCGCGAGCTCCACCTCGACGGCCACCAGCAGTTCGGCCTCGAGTGCCGGGATGCCCAGGCGCTGGACGATGTCGCTGAGGAAGCCGAGCACGACGAGGCGTCGTGCCTCCTCCTCGGTGATCCCTCTGGCCTGCAGGTAGAACAGCTGCTCGTCGTCGAAGCGCCCTGTGGCGCTCGCGTGGCCGGCCCCGAGGATGTCGCCGGTCTGGATCTCGAGGTTCGGGATCGAATCGGCTCGGGCGCCCTCGGTGAGCACAAGGTTGCGGTTGGCCTCGTACGAGTCCGTCGCCGTGGCGTCCGGTCCGATGAGCACGTCGCCGATCCAGACGCTGTGCGCGCTCTCGCCCTGCAGCGCACCCTTGTAGAGCACGTCGCCGACGGTGTGCGCACCCTTGTGGTGCAGGTAGACCTGGCTCTCGAAGTGCTGACCGGCGTCCGCATAGGAGAGGCCGTACATCCGGCCCTCCGCGCCGTTGCCGCTCAGCTCGAGGTTCGGGTTCACCCGCACGACGCCGCCTCCGAAGGTGACGACGAAGTGCTTCAGCTGGGCGTCTGCGTCCACGCGCGCCTGGTGGGATGCCGCGTGCACGGCGTCGTCCTCCCACTGCTGCACGGTGACCACCGACAGGCGCGAACCGGCCCGTGCGATGATCTCGACGTTCTGCGCATACTGGGCAGAGCCGGAGTGACGCAGCACGACGGTCGCGGCGCTGTGCTCCTGCGCCTCGATGACGATGTGCGCATCCGCGCGACGCTCGGCGCCCTGACCGGTGATCGCGATGACAACGGGTTCGGAGACCTCGGTCTCGCGCGGAATCCGCACGTGGAGCCCTTCGGACGAGCCCTGCCACGCGATGGCCGAGACGACGTCCTCTGGGACGAAGAACTCGCCGCGCGGCGCGGTGCCGGCGGCCAGCGGCGTCGAGACGAACTCAGCCCCGCTGACGGCCTCGTAGGTCACGCCGTCGTTCTGCTCCGCCGCTGCGAACAGCGGCTTCACGCGTGCGACCGGTGTGTGCTTCCAGTTGACCTCGCGGCCGTTCGGGACGCCGAAGTCATCCGGTTCGAAGGACCGCGGGCGCTCGGAGCGTGTCTGGACGGGGACGAATCCGGCGTCCGCGACCTGAGCGGCGGGGTCGATGTGCGCGTTCGTATCCTGCGCCTCAGCGGGCGCTGTCGCCTGGGCCGCCATTCAGCCGACCGATCCTTCCATGCCCATTTCGATGAGCTTGTTGAGTTCCATCGCGTATTCCATCGGCAGCTCGCGCGCGATCGGCTCGATGAAGCCGCGCACGATCATCGCCATGGCCTCGTCCTCCGGCATGCCGCGGGACTGCAGGTAGAACAGCTGCTCCTCGCTCACCTTCGAGACCGTGGCCTCGTGGCCCAGCTGCACGTCGTCGACCCGGATGTCGATCGCGGGGTACGTGTCGGAGCGGGACTTGGTGTCGACCAGCAGCGCGTCGCATCGGACGGTGTTGGCTGAGTGGTGCGCGTTGGCGTCGACGCGGACCTCGCCGCGGTAGCCGGCGCGGCCACCGCCGCGCGCGATCGACTTCGAGACGATCGAGGACTGCGTGTACGGCGCCATGTGGATCATCTTCGCGCCGGCATCCTGGTGCTGTCCGGGGCCGGCGAAGGCGACCGAGAGCGTCTCGCCCTTGGCGTGCTCGCCCATCAGGTAGATGGACGGGTACTTCATCGTCACCTTGGAGCCGATGTTGCCGTCGACCCATTCCATGGTCGCGCCCTCGTGGGCGACGGCGCGCTTGGTGACCAGGTTGTAGACGTTGTTCGACCAGTTCTGGATCGTCGTGTAGCGCACGCGGGCGTTCTTCTTCACGATGATCTCGACGACGGCCGAGTGCAGCGAGTCCGACTTGTAGATCGGGGCCGTGCAGCCCTCGATGTAGTGGACGTAGCTGTCCTCGTCCGCGATGATCAGCGTCCGCTCGAACTGACCCATGTTCTCGGTGTTGATGCGGAAGTACGCCTGCAGCGGGATCTCCACGTGCACGCCCTTGGGGACGTACACGAACGATCCGCCGGACCAGACGGCCGTGTTCAGCGCGGCGAACTTGTTGTCGCCGGCCGGGATCACGGTGCCGAAGTACTCCTCGAAGAACTCGGGGTGCTC
Source organism: Microbacterium sp. M (assembly GCF_045181065.1). Classification (GTDB taxonomy): domain Bacteria; phylum Actinomycetota; class Actinomycetes; order Actinomycetales; family Microbacteriaceae; genus Microbacterium. Next base: position 2,115,822 of record NZ_CP173721.1, read on the forward strand.
GCGCAGCGCGGTGTCGGTGTCCATGAAGATGACGCCCTGCTGCTCCAGGTCCTCGCGGATCTGGTGGTAGACGACCTCGGACTCGTACTGCGCGGCGACACCGGCGACGAGGCGCTGGCGCTCTGCCTCGGGGATCCCCAGACGCTCATACGTCTCACGGATCTCCGCAGGAAGGTCCTCCCAGGACTGCGCCTGCTTCTCGGTGGAGCGCACGAAGTACTTGATGTTGTCGAAGTCGATCTCGCTGAGGTCCGCACCCCAGGTCGGCATCGGCTTGCGCCCGAAGAGCTGATAGCCCTTGAGACGGGTCTTCAGCATCCATTCGGGTTCGTGCTTGAGCGCCGAGATCCCGCGGACCACCTCTTCGGAGATGCCGCGTTTGGCGATTGCTCCGGCGGCATCCTCATCGTGCCAGCCGAACTCGTACACCCCCAGGCCATCCAGCTCCGGGCGGTCGATCAGCACATCCGACATGTCACACTCTCCTCGTAGGGCCCTGGCGGTGTCATCCGCTCCGGCATGCCGTAGCCCCGTCGAGTGACCGGGGTTGGATGCCGCTGTGGAGCCCTCATCACGACGCGTTCATCGCGCCTAAACTGTTGGTGATGCATCTCGCGCTGTATGCGCGCATCGCAACAATCCGATTCTACAGGTTCCCCCTGTCATCCGGGCCGCGCTCGGGTAACAGAGCGGGAGCCGGAGGCCCCATGCTCACGAGTTCCGCCACGTCCTCCGCCGACACCCGGATCGTGATCGGGGCACCACTGCGGGTCCTTGCCTGGCTCTCGTTCCTCGCCGAGGTCATCATCATCGGCACCGGCGGCGCCGTACGTCTGACGGGATCGGGCCTCGGCTGCTCGGAGTGGCCGCTGTGCACGCCGGAATCGCTCGTGCCGCTGCCCGAGCAGGGCATCCACGGCATCATCGAGTTCGGCAATCGGACCATGACCGGTCTCGTGGGCATCCTGGCGCTCGCAGTGCTGCTGCTCACGCTGGCCGCGATCGGCGGCGCCGCGCTGGTGAAGCGGGCGGTGTGGTTCGCCATCGGCGGCGTCGTCGCCGCGGTGATCGCCTACGCCGTGACGGCACCGTTCGGACTGCCCGCCTTCGGGTTCTTCTCCGGCGCGCTGCTGATCGCCGTCCTCGTCGCGATGGTCGATTCCGTGCGCCGCACCACGCGTCGCCGCGACCTGTCGATGCTCGCGTGGATCGTCCTCGCCGGCGTCATGGCGCAGGCCGTCGTCGGCGGCCTCGCCGTCGTCACCGATCTGAACGCCTTCGTCGTCGGCTTCCACTACGTCTCGTCGCTGCTGCTGGTCTGCGTCACGGCCGCCTACCTCGTGAGGCTGTACGCCGCGCCGGGTGCACGCGAACGCGCCGTCCCGCGATGGTTCGCGATCCTCACCCACGTGACAGGGCTCGCACTGGCGGCCACGATCTTCTTCGGCGTCCTCACGACCGGATCAGGGCCTCACTCCGGTGACGCGGACATCGTCCGCACCGGCTTCGATGCGACGATCCTCGCGCACGTGCACTCCTGGCCGGGATACATCCTGGCCGCGCTCGTCGCCGCGCTCACCGTCTCCGCCTGGATGCTGAAGCTGCCCGTGCGACGCTGGCTGCTCGTGCTCGCCGGCGCGATCCTCGTCCAGATCGCCGTCGGCGTCTGGCAGGCCAGGGACGGCCTGCCGGAGATCCTCGTCGGCATCCACATGGTGCTCGCTTCGCTGTCCGCCGCCGCCTACACGGTCGTCGTGCTCAACCTCAAGCAGCCGGTCGACGCCGGCTGACAGGCGCGGTCGCGCACGGCGCACACCGCACTCATAGGTGCCGCATACCTCGCTCATCGATGCGTCGCGCAGAGTGGCGGCATGAAGAACACGGCACTCATCCGCAGCATCCCGTACTGGCTTCTGCTGGTCCTCTCCCTCGCCTCGCTCGGGCTCGGCGCCTGGATCACCACGGATCAGATCGGGGTGATGACCACGACGCTCCTGGACGGCACCGCCACCGGCGTCGAGGTGTACGCCGGGCAGGCATGGGTCGTCTTCGGCGGCGCGCTGGTCGCCGGCGGGATCATCGGGCTGTTCCTCGCCCTGGCGCTGGCGGCGGCGAAGGCCCTCATCCCCCGAGCGACAGCACCGGTCATCGAAGCGATCGACTGGACGGCCGCGGATGCCGACGACGACGCGTCTCCGAACGCGGACGAGCTCGCGGCGGCCGACGACTCGGCCACCGCACCGGCTCAGGATGCCGAGCGGCCTGCCGACTCGGATTCCGTCGCCGCACGCTGATCGCAGCACTGCGCCCCGCAGCCGAACGGATCGGCTGCGGGGCGCAGTGGATTCCGCGTCAGAACGGCAGCAGAGGGTCGATCGCGACGGCGACGAAGATCAGCGTCAGGTACGTGATGGATGCGTGGAACACACGCATCGGGCGCGGCTCGGTCCCCCGCACCGCACGGTTGTAGAGGCGGTGCGACTCGTAGATGAACCAGCCACCGAAGACGACTGCCGACACCGAGTACACCAGCCCCATGCCGGCGACCGGGATCAGCAGCAGCGAGCAGGCGACGGTCGCCCAGGCGTAGAGGATGACCTGCAGTCCCACCTGAGACGCGCGACGCGTCACACCCAGCATGGGAACGTCGACGTCGTCGTAGTCGTCCTTGTACTTCATGGACAGCGGCCAGTAGTGCGGCGGCGTCCACAGGAACACGAGGACGAACAGGATGAACGCAGGCCAGTCCAGCGACTCCGTCACTGCGGACCAGCCGATGAGGACGGGGAAGCACCCGGCGATGCCACCCCAGACGATGTTCTGCTCGGTACGGCGCTTGAGGATCATCGTGTAGATCACGACGTAGAAGAAGATGGCCACCGCCGACAGCGTCGCCGCGAGCCAGTTCGTCGTCAGCCACAGCCAGACCGTCGAGACGACGGCCAGCGTCCACGAGAAGATGAGCGCGCCACGGGGCGTGACCGCCCCGGTGACGAGCGGCCGGTTCTCGGTCCGGTGCATGTGCGCGTCGATGTCGCGGTCGAGATACATGTTGAACGCGGCTGCCGAACCTGCGCTCATCGCGCCGCCGACCACGGTCGCCAGAACGAGCCAGAGATCGGGGAGACCGCCCTCTGCGAGGAACATCACCGGAACGGTGGACACCAGCAGAAGCTCAAGGACACGGGGCTTGGTGAGGGCGATGTACGCCTTCACCGTGCGTCCGAGCGAGTGCTCAGGTGCGACCGACTGCGTCTGCGTCGAGATCTCGATCCCCTCCTCCGCGCGAATGCGCCATACCGGATCCAGTCTACGGCACCCGTGCTGCCGCGCCGGTTCCCTGTGCGTTCGGCGCTTCGGACCGTGACCGGTCACACGATTATTACCTCACTCCGTAAGACACGCGTTGTGAGAGAAACAAGCCCGCTATGCTGAAAACCACTCGCGCGCCCGGCGCTGTGCAACTCTCCGTGACGATGCGGAGCGCCAGGGAATTCGGGCGCCCTCGAAATTGTCGGAAAGGGCATGACCGTGTCGCAATTGCAGTGGGAAGAGATCGATCGACGTGCGGTGGACACCGCACGAATCCTGGCGGCTGACGCCGTTCAGAAGGTCGGCAACGGTCACCCCGGTACGGCCATGAGCCTCGCCCCGGTGGCCTACCTCCTCTACCAGCGGGTTCTCCGCCACGACCCGACCGACACGGACTGGCTCGGTCGCGACCGCTTCATCCTCTCGGTGGGTCACTCCTCGCTCACCCAGTACGTGCAGCTCTACCTCGGCGGCTTCGGGCTCGAGCTCGAAGACCTCGAAGCGCTGCGCACCTGGGGCTCGCTGACCCCCGGTCACCCGGAGTACGGCCACACCAAGGGTGTCGAGATCACCACCGGCCCGCTCGGACAGGGCCTCGCGTCCGCGGTCGGCTTCGCCTACGCCGCTCGCTACGAGCGCGGTCTGTTCGACCCCGAGGCGGCCGAGGGCACCAGCCCGTTCGACCACCACGTCTACGTGATCGCAGGCGACGGCGACCTGCAGGAGGGCGTGACCAGCGAGGCCTCGTCGCTCGCGGGCCACCAGCAGCTCGGCAACCTGATCGCGATCTACGACTCGAACCAGATCTCGATCGAGGGCGACACGAACGTCTCGTTCACCGAGGACGTCGCCGCACGCTACCGCTCGTACGGATGGCAGGTGCTGTCGGTCGATTGGACCCGCACCGGCGAGTACATCGAGGATGCCCAGGAGCTCGTCGACGCGATCGAGGAGGGCAAGGCCGAGACCGGCAAGCCCACTCTGATCATCCTGAAGACGATCATCGGCTACCCGGCGCCCAACAAGAAGGGCACCGAATCCGTGCACGGCAACGCGCTCGGAGCGGACGAGGTCGCGGCGACCAAGACGGTCCTCGGCTTCGACCCCGAGAAGAGCTTCGTCGTCGAGGATGCCGTCATCGCGCACACCCGTGAGCTCACCGGCCGTGCCGCAGAGGCGCGCGCCGCATGGCAGGCCGACTTCGACGCCTGGGCGGCGGCCAACCCGGAGCGCAAGGCGCTGCTGGACCGTCTCGAGGCGCAGGCACTCCCCGACGGCATCGAGAACGTGCTCCCCGTCTTCGAGGGCGGCACCGAGGTGTCCACGCGCGCCGCATCGGGCAAGGTCATCAACGCCCTCGCACCGGAGCTCCCCGAGCTGTGGGGCGGCTCGGCCGACCTGGCAGGGTCCAACAACACCACGATCTCGCCCGCGGCATCGTTCATCCCCGCTGAGTGGTCGACGCACGACTGGTCGGGCAGCCCTTACGGCCGCGTGCTGCACTTCGGCATCCGCGAGCACGCGATGGGCTCGATCCTCAACGGCATCACGCTGCACGGCAAGACGCGCTCGTTCGGCGGCACGTTCCTCATCTTCAGCGACTACATGCGCCCCGCGGTGCGTCTGGCCGCGCTGATGGACATCCCGAGCATCTTCGTCTGGACGCACGACTCCGTCGCCCTGGGCGAGGATGGGCCGACCCACCAGCCGATCGAGCAGCTCGCGACGCTCCGCGCGATCCCGAACTTCACGGTCGTGCGCCCGGCGGACGGCAACGAGACTGCTGCGGCATGGCTGGAGATCCTGAAGCGCCACGGCGGCCCGGTCGGCATCGCCCTCACCCGTCAGAACGTACCGAACGTCGCTCGCGGCGAAGGCGCGGCATCCGGCGAGGTTTTCGCGTCTGCCGCCAACACCGCCAAGGGCGCGTACGTGCTGGCCGAGGCGCCGAACGGCACCCCTGACGTCATCCTCATCGCGACCGGCTCCGAGGTCCAGCTGGCGGTCTCCGCCCGCGAGACGCTGGCGGCCGAGGGTGTGAACGCCCGCGTCGTGTCCGCTCCGTCGCTGGAGTGGTTCGCCGAGCAGGATGCCGAGTACCGCGAGTCGGTCCTGCCCGCCGCCGTCACCGCTCGGGTGTCCGTCGAAGCCGGCTCCGTGCTCACCTGGCGCGGCGTCGTCGGCGACAGGGGCCGCTCGATCGGCATCGACCACTTCGGTGCTTCCGCTGACTACAAGACCCTGTTCCAGAAGTTCGGCATCACCGCCGAGGCCGTCGTCGAGGCGGCACGCGAGACCATCAAGGAGAACGCATGAGCACCCCCACAGCCCAGCTCCACGACGCGGGCGTCAGCATCTGGCTGGACGACCTCTCGCGCACGCGCATCAACTCCGGCAACCTCGCCGAGCTGATCGAGTCCCGCAACGTCACCGGCGTGACCACCAACCCGACCATCTTCGCGAACGCGATCACGAACCCGGATGACACGTCCTACGACGCTCAGGTCACCGAGCTCGCCGCGTCCGGCGCGACCGCCGAAGAGGCGGTCTTCGCTGCCACGACGCAGGATGTCGGTGCGGCTCTGGACGTGTTCCGCCCGGTGTGGGAGGCCTCCGGCCACGTCGACGGCCGCGTCTCGATCGAGGTCTCCCCCGACCTCGCGCACGACACCGACGGCACCGTGGCGCAGGCCAAGGAGCTGTGGGCGAAGATCGATCGTCCGAACCTCCTCGTGAAGATCCCCGCGACGAAGGCCGGCCTCCCGGCCATCGCGCAGGCGATCGGTGCCGGTATCAGCGTCAACGTCACACTGATCTTCAGCCTCGAGCGCTACGCCGCGGTCATCGACGCCTACCTGACCGGTCTCGAGACCGCAAAGGCCGCCGGCATCGACCTGTCGACGATCCAGTCGGTCGCGTCGTTCTTCGTGTCGCGCGTCGACACCGAGACCGACAAGCGTCTCGTCGAGATCGGCACCGAGCAGGCGCTCGCTCTCAAGAGCAAGGCAGGGCTCGCCAACGCTCGCCTGGCCTACGAACTGTTCGAGCAGACGTTCGCCGGCGATCGCGCCAAGGCGCTGCTGGATGCCGGTGCGAACCTGCAGCGTCCGCTGTGGGCGTCGACGGGCGTCAAGGACCCCGCTCTCCCCGACACGCTGTACGTCACGGAACTCGTCGCTCAGGGCGTCGTCAACACGATGCCGGAGAAGACCCTCGAGGCCACGTTCGACCACGGCGTGATCACGGGCGACACCATCACCGGCGGCTACGACGAGGCCAAGGCGGTCTTCGCCGGTCTGGCCGAGGTCGGAGTCGACTTCGACGATGTCACCCAGGTCCTGGAGGACGAGGGCGTCGCGAAGTTCATCGACTCGTGGCACGATCTGCTCAACCAGGTCGCCGCCGGCCTGGAAGCCCAGCGATGACATTCTCCCTGCACGCCACCGGCGCGCCGAAGGCCGCCATCGACGAGGTCGTCCCCGGCCTCGTCGGCGATCTCATCGCGTCCCGGATCACCTCCGGTGATGCGACGGTCTGGGGCGAGGCGGCCGAGGCCGAGGCCTCCGTCCGTCTCGGCTGGGTTGAGGCCGTGTCGATCTCGCGGCCGCTGATCGCGGAGATCACGGCGCTGCGAGCCGAGCTGAACGCCAAGGGCGTCGACCGCGTGGTGCTCGCCGGCATGGGCGGCTCGTCGCTCGCGCCGGAGGTCATCGCGCAGACGGCCGGCGTGCCGCTCACGATCCTCGACTCGACGGCGCCGGGTCAGGTGCTGGCCGCTCTCGACGAGGGCCTTGAGCGCACCGCGCTCGTGGTCTCGTCGAAGTCCGGATCGACCGTCGAGACGGATTCGCAGCGTCGGACGTTCGAGGCCGCGTTCCGCGACCTCGGCATCGACCCGACCGAGCGCATCGTCGTCGTCACCGACCCGGGTTCGCCCCTGGACGTCTCGGCCCGCGAGGCCGGTTACCGCGTCTTCAACGCGGACCCGAACGTCGGCGGCCGCTACTCGGCTCTCACCGCGTTCGGCCTCGTCCCGTCCGGTCTCGCCGGTGTCGACGTGTCCGAGCTGCTGGATGAGGCCGAGGCATCGCTGCTCGAGGTCGCGGTCGATGAGGCCTCCAACCCGGCACTGCGCCTGGCCGCGGCGATCGCCGGCACCTCGCCGCGCCGGGACAAGCTCGGGCTGATCACGGACGGCACGCACATCGACGGCCTGCCCGACTGGATCGAGCAGCTGATCGCCGAGTCCACCGGCAAGGAGGGCACGGGGATTCTGCCCGTCGTGCTCCTGTCTGTCTCGCCTGAGCTGGACCCCCTGCCGGCCGACCTCCAGATCGTGCGTCTCGTCGACGACGCCAACGAGTTCCACCTGCACGAGCGCCACCCCGGCGAGATCCTCGTCAGCGGAACGCTCGGCGCGAACTTCATCGTCTGGGAGTACGCGACCGCGATCGCCGGTCACCTGCTGGGGATCAACCCGTTCGACCAGCCCGACGTCGAATCCGCCAAGATCGCCGCTCGTGGTCTGCTCGATGCGCGCCCGGAGGCGACCGCACCGGCGTTCGTCGAGAACGACGTCGAGGTCCGCGTCAGCGACGCGGCCCTGGCGGCATCCGGAACGCTCGAAGGCGTGCTCGATGCTCTCTGGGCGCAGCTGCCGGAAGACGGCTACGTGTCGGTCCAGGCCTACGTCAACCGCCTCGAGCTGACGCAGCTGCCCGGCCTCCGCGAGCTGATCGCCGCCGACTCCGGTCGCCCGACCACGTTCGGCTGGGGCCCTCGGTTCCTGCATTCCACGGGTCAGTACCACAAGGGCGGACCGGAGCAGGGCGTGTTCCTGCAGATTCTGGAGCGCACGGATGTGGATCTCGAGATCCCCGACCGTCCCTTCACGTTCGGACAGCTCATCGAGGCGCAGGCCGCCGGCGATGCCGCTGTCCTCGCCGAGCACGGGCGACCGGTGGTGTCCCTGACGATCACGGACTCCGCCGCCGACGTGCTCTCCCTTTTCGAAGCCGCTCAGAAGTAGCTCACAGGAGAATCCCCCACCGATGTCTGTCCCTGTTACGCGCGGGCACAACCCGTTGCGCGATCCCGACGATCGCCGTCTCAACCGGATCGCGGGGCCCAGCGCCCTCGTGATCTTCGGTGTGACCGGCGACCTGTCGCGCAAGAAGCTCATGCCCGCCGTCTATGACCTGGCCAACCGCGGCCTGCTGCCACCGGGGTTCGCCCTCGTCGGCTTCGCACGCCGCGATTGGGAGGATCAGGACTTCGCGAAGGTCGTCTACGACGCCGTCAAGCAGCATGCGCGCACCCCGTTCCGCGAGGAGACCTGGCAGCAGCTGCTGCAGGGCATCCGCTTCGTCTCGGGCGAGTTCGACGATCCGGCCGCGTTCGCGCGTCTGCGCGAGACCGTCGAGAAACTCGACGTCGAACGCGGGACGATGGGCAACCACGCGTTCTACCTCTCGATTCCGCCGAAGGCGTTCCCCGTCGTGGCGCGCCAGCTGAAGGAGTCGGGCCTCGTCGGCGACGAGGACGGCGACGACCACTGGCGTCGCGTCGTCATCGAGAAGCCGTTCGGGCACGACCTCGAATCCGCCCGCGAGCTGAACCAGGCTCTCGAGGTCGCGTTCTCGGCCGACTCGATCTTCCGCATCGACCACTACCTCGGCAAGGAGACGGTCCAGAACATCCTGGCGCTGCGCTTCGCGAACGAACTGTACGAGCCGATCTGGAACCGCAACTACGTCGACCACGTGCAGATCACGATGGCCGAGGACATCGGCGTCGGCGGTCGTGCCGGCTACTACGACGGTGTCGGTGCCGCACGCGACGTCATCCAGAACCACCTGCTGCAGCTGCTCGCGCTCACCGCCATGGAGGAGCCGATCAGCCTCTCCGCCGAGCACCTGCGCGCGGAGAAGGAGAAGGTCCTCGCGGCCGTCAGCCTTCCGGAGGATCTGTCGCTCGCCCAGGCGCGCGGTCAGTACGATGGCGGCTGGCAGGGTGGCGAGCAGGTGAACTCCTTCCTCGGTGAGGAGGGGATGCACCCGCAGTCCACCACCGAGACGTACGCCGCGATCAAGGTCGAGATCGCCACGCGCCGGTGGGCCGGAGTGCCGTTCTACCTGCGCACCGGAAAGCGTCTCGGACGCCGTGTGACCGAGGTCGCCGTCGTGTTCAAGCGCGCCCCCGAACATCTGTTCGGCCGCTCCAATGCCGCCGAGCTCGGGCAGAACGCCCTCGTGATCCGTGTGCAGCCCGACGAGGGTGTCACGATCCGCTTCGGTTCGAAGGTGCCGGGCAACGGCACCAACGTCCGCGACGTGACGATGGACTTCGGCTACGGCCACGCTTTCACCGAGGCCAGCCCTGAGGCGTACGAGCGCCTCATCCTCGACGTGCTGCTGGGGGATCCTCCCCTGTTCCCGCGCCACGAGGAGGTCGAGCTCAGCTGGAAGATCCTCGATCCGTTCGAGAAGTACTGGGCCGCACAGGACAGCACGCTGGAGCAGTACGCGCCCGGATCGTGGGGCCCGGCATCCGCCGATGCCCTCCTGGAGCGCGACGGACGAGTCTGGAGACGACCGTGATCATCGACCTTCCCGACACGACCATCAGCCAGGTCGCCAAGAAGCTCGTCAGCGTGCGCGAAGAGGGCGGCGCCGTCGCCCTCGGCCGTGTGCTGACGCTCATCATCGCCGCCCGCAACGGTGTGGCCGAGGCCGCGATCGACGCGGCCAACGACGCCTCGCGCGAGCACCCGATGCGCGTCATCGTGCTCACCGTCGGCGACGGCGACTCCCACCTCGACGCGCAGATCCGCGTCGGCGGGGATGCCGGAGCGAGTGAGGTCGTGGTGCTGCGCGCCTTCGGCGATGCGGCCAGCAACGCGGAGAGCCTCGTCACGGGCCTGCTGCTGCCGGATGCACCTGTCGTGGCCTGGTGGCCAGAAGAGGCACCGGCCGATCCTGCCTCCTCACCGCTCGGACGCATCGCCCAGCGTCGGATCACGGATGCCGCGGCATCCGTCGACGTCCGCGACCGCCTCGGGACGCTCGGTCAGGAGCACTCCCCCGGCGACACCGATCTCGCATGGACCCGGCTGACCCACTGGCGCGAGCAGCTCGCCGCCGTGCTGGATCAGCCGCCGTTCGAGTCCGTGACGGCCGTCGAGGTGCGCGGATCCGTCTCGTCTCCGTCCACAGCGCTGCTCGCCAGCTGGCTGGGACTCGCGCTGGACGTTCCGGTCACCTGGGCGTACGAGGATCCTGAGCACTGGTCGGAGGGAATCAAGTCGGTCCGCCTGACACGGCCCTCGGGCGACATCCTGCTCGAGCGTCCTGTCCCGGGTACGGCGGTCCTGACCCAGCCCGGTCAGCCCGACCACGATCTGCACCTGCCGCGTCGTACGCTGCGCGAGTGCCTCGCGGAGGAGCTGCGTCGCCTCGACCCCGACGTCCTGTACGGTCGAGTCATCACCGAGGGCTGGGAGAAGCTGGGTCCGCCAGCGTCCGCAGCATGAGCACCAGGGAGGCTGCTGCCGTGGAGAAGACCGTCGTCGTCGAGGCGACACCGCAGGCACTGGCCGACCGCGTCGCCGATCGTTTCCTCGCCCGGGTTCGCGCCCGGACGAGGAACGGTCGGATCGCGCACATCGCCCTGACCGGCGGCTCCATGGGCGGTGCCGTGCTCAGCGCGGTCCGTGTCCACCCTCGCATCGGCGAGATCGACTGGTCGCTGGTGCACTTCTGGTGGGGCGACGAGCGCTTCGTCGCCCGTGCGGATGCCGACCGCAATGCCCTGCAGTCGCGCAGCGCCCTGCTAGATCACATCCCCGTCCCGGCCGAGAACGTGCACGAGGTCGCCGCCTCGGACAGCGGGCTGAGCCTGGACGAGGCGGCAGAGGCCTATGCCGCAGAGCTCGCACGATTCGGCTCCGACGAGCAGTCGTGGCCGTCGTTCGCGGTGTGCTTCCTCGGCGTCGGCCCTGATGGGCACATCGCCTCGCTCTTCCCCGACCGCACCGAGGTCACCGTGACCGATGCCGCGGCCCTGGCGGTGCGCGACTCCCCCAAGCCGCCGCCCGAGCGCGTCACGCTGACCCGTCCGGTGCTCAACGCCTCCAAGCGCGTCTGGCTCGTGCTCACGGGTGCCGACAAGGCCTCGGCTCTCGGCCTCGCACTCGCCGGAGCGAACTACGCCAACGTGCCGGTCGCCGGTGCCAAGGGCCGCAAGCGCACGGTGTTCTTCGTCGACGAGGCCGCCGCGTCCGAGGTTTCTCCTGACCTGTTCGATCAGACCTATTGATCGCGCTCGGATGCCGGTGGTTCGTCCCCGGCATCCCGAGGCGCTTCGGGCGTCGCTCCGCCGCCGCTGCCCCGTTTGAGGCCCAGCTCCTGGCTCTCGCTGAGCAGCTGCGGATGAAAGCGCGCCAGCCCGATCACGCCCCAGACGGCGATCGCGCCGGAGATCAGGAATGCGAACATCACCCAGGTCGGAGCGGCATCCGCCTCACCGAGCACGATCACGCCGATCAGTACGGCGACCAGCGGGTCGACGACCGTCAGGCCGGCGATGACGAGGTCCGGCGGGCCCGAGCTGTACGCGGTCTGCACGAAGTAGGCGCCGACCGCTGCGGCCGCGATCAGAGCGATCACGCACACGAGCGTGATCCAGTCGAACGCGCCATCCTGCACGCGCGTGATGACGGCCTTGGCGAGCGTCGCGACGAAGCCGTACAGGATGCCGGCGCCGACCACGTAGAACAGCGCGCGCATACGGTGGCGCAGGATCAGCCAGCAGGCGCCGAGCAGGATGATGACGACGAGCAGGATCGCGAGGATCGTGAAGAGCTCGGTGTTCGTGATCTCCTTCTCGACCGCGTAGATCGCGGCGAAGAACACGAAGATGAAGATGCCGCCCACGCACGCGAAGATGGCGGTGAGCGATTGCCTGGTCGGTGCGTGCCCCGTGATCCGGGCGTTCAGAAGCGTCGTGATCACGAGCGCGATCGCGCCGAGCGGCTGCACCACGATCAGCGGTGCGACGGCCAACGCCGCCAACTGGCAGATGACGGCCAGGCCGAGCATCAGTGTGCCGACGAGCCAGGACGGGCGCGTCAGCAGCCGCTTGATCTGGTTCATGCTGAGGCCGGTGGCTCCGTCGGAGCCGCTGAGTCGTTCGACCTTCTCGACGCCACGGTGCTGATACTGCGCACCGAGCGACATGAACACCGCGCCGGCCAGCGCCAGCGGGATGCCGAGCAGAAGACCAGGGTTGGCGAACACGCCGACCAGCTGGTCGCTGACGTCGATCTCCGCCATCCACACCCCCGCGCTCACAGTACGACCTTACCGGGCACCCGGCGCGCATTAGGGTTGTGGCGTGGCTGTTCTTCCGATTCGCATCATGGGCGATCCCGTCCTGCACTCCCCCGCCGTCGAAGTCGACGAGATCACCGATGAGATCCGCACTCTCATCGCCGACATGTTCGAGACCATGGATGCCGCGCCCGGCGTCGGTCTCGCCGCTCCCCAGGTCGGCGTCGCTCTGCGGATCTACACGTACGCCTACGTCGACGATGAGGATCGTCCGTGGCGCGGCGTCCTCGTCAACCCGGTGCTGTGGATGAGCCCGCCTGAGCCTGGTTCCCCCGACCCCGACGAGGAATCCGAAGGATGTCTGTCGTTCCCCGGCGAGCGATTCCCCCTCCGTCGCGCCGACCGCGTGCTCGTGACCGGACTCGATCTCGACGGCGCGGACGTCCGCATCGAGGTGGACGGCTGGCGCGCACGGATCATGCAGCACGAGTTCGATCACCTGGACGGCATCCTCTACGTCGACCGGCTCTCCGACGGCGATTGGAAGACCGTGCAGAAGATTGCGCGCAAGCGCGGCTGGGGTAAGCCGGGGCGCAGCTGGACGCCGGGAATCGACGACCTCGAGGCCTGAGCTCGACCGCGTACAGCATCCTCATCGGCTCTTCAAAGTTGCATCACAGGGAAAATCCTGGATAGCGTTCAAGAGCGGGGGCATTCTTTCCCGCGCCTGAATCTCTGGAGGGGGAAACAATGATGAAGCTTCGTACGCGCCGCGCGCTCGCGTTGGCGGGCTCGGCGGTCGCGCTGAGCATCGCGCTGACGGGGTGCAGCACGATCAGCAACCTGATCTCGGGGGATGCGCCGCGCGATGAGGAGACCGGAGAGGTCACCGAGGAGTCGAACATCGACATCTTCTCGCTGAAGGTCGGCGACTGCATGCCCGCTGACGCCATGTCGAGCACCGAGCAGACAGACGCGGACGTCGTGCCGTGCGCCGAGCCGCATGGCTACGAGGTCTATCACGAGTTCGAACTCGCCGACGGGGAGTTCCCGGGCGCCGATGCGATCCAGGCCGAGGTCGAGGCTCAGTGCCTCCCGGCTTTCGGAGAGTTCGTCGGTCTCGCGTATGAGGAGTCTGCATTGGATCTCACGTGGTACGAGCCGACCGAGTCCAGTTGGACCCAGGGCGATGACCGTCTCGTGCAGTGCCTGATCTACGACCCGGCGGGCGACGTCGAAGGCACGCTCAAGGCCAGCGCACGCTGACACGCATTCCTTCACGAAGAACGGCCCCGCCATCGGCGGGGCCGTTCTTCGTGAACACGACTCAGGAGAGCAGCTTGGCCTTGGCGGCCGCGAACTCCTCGTCCGACAGCACGCCGGCATCCTTGAGCCCGGCGAGCTGCTGGAGTTGGGCGAGCATGTCGTTGCCCGCCGGTGCCGGTGCGGCGGGGACTGCGGGGGCCGCGGCCGGAGCAGCGTACTGCGACGCAGCGGCCTGAGCCGCCGCGTCGATCTGCGCCTGCTGCTGAGCGGCCTCGTACTGCTGCTGCTCGTACTGCGACTGCGCCTTGGCCTGCTGGTTGCGCGCCATTCCGCCGGATACGGCCGACGCCGTACCGGCGACGACGGCGGTACGTGCGGCGAGTCCGATCAGACCGGGGCGTCCGAATCTGCGAAGCGGCATGTCATTCTCCTTCGTTCTCGAGGATGTCGACCATCGCGTTGACGATGGGCGCGGGCACCCGCTCGCTGCGCAGCAGCACGCCGCCTGAGGCGTTGAAGCGCTCCGCAAGCGTGCGGGCGTAGGTGAGCTCGAGCGCGACGAGGGCGGCCGAGCCGCCGGCCGGGATGAGCTCCGCGAACTCGTCGATGTCCTCACCACCGGCGATGCCGGCCGCGTGGATCTCGACTCCACCGAGTCCGAGGGCGTCCGCCTCGGCATCGACCTCGATGATCTCGAGATCGCCGTCCTCGGACTTCGAGACGAGCACGAAGTCGAGAAGGCGGACGAGTCCGCTGGCGAGCAGGTCGGTGAGAGCTTCGAGCGTCGCCGGATCGGGACGCTCTCCCTCGAACCCGACGAGATACAGCTCGACGGGACCGAAACGGAAGTCGGCCATGTGATTCCTTTCTTCGGTGGTGCGGATGGTCTGAGGGGTCAGTCGGAGTCGGGTGCGGTGGTGATCGCGTTCTGCCGCGGGATCACGACCTGACGGATGATGATCAGGATGGATGCCGTGATCGGGATGGCCACGAGCGCGCCGAGCAGCCCCATCAGCGTCGCGCCGACCATGGCGCCGATGATGACGAGCACCGCCGGCACGGAGACCGCCTTGCCCATGACGCGCGGGGTCACGAAGTAGGCCTCGACCTGGATGTAGATGAAGTAGAGCACCAGGAAGATCAGCGCGGCCAGCGGGCTGATGAAGAGCGCGCCGACCGTGCCGATGAGCAGGAAGATCAGCGATCCGAGCAGCGGGATCAGCGTGATGAAGAACGCCGCGATCGCCATGACCGCCGGCACCGAGGAGCCGATGATGAGCTGGATCACGAGCACGACGAGGGCGTTGAAGGTCGACAGCGTGATGCCACCGGCGACGACGGATCCGACCGAACCGGTGATCTGCTCGAGCAGTTCTGTGAAGCGCTTGCGCTGATATGCCGGCACCAGGTTCGCGACGGTCTGCTTCATCGCGGACAACGACGAGACGAAGTACAGAGTCAGCACGACGACCATGACGAAACTGGAGATCGCCCCGACGATGCCGAACCCGACTCTCAGCACACCGCCGGAGATCGCCAGGAACGATGAGATGTTCGTCACGGACTTGATCCCCTCGGCGATCACGGCGGTGAGGTCGACGCCGAGATTCGCCTCCAGCGAGAGATACCAGTCGCTGGTCTGCATCGCCTCGATCGCCTCGGGTGCCGCCTCCAGTGCGGCGACGAACTGCCGGACGGTCGCGGGGATGACCACGAGCAGGATCACGAGCATGAGCGCGAGGAATGCTACGGCGACGATCGCGATGCCCACGCCACGGCGGATCCCCCGGCGCTCCAGCGCCTGCACCGCCGGATCCAGTCCGAGCGCGAGGAAGAGACCGAGGAAGACCGAGATCAATACGGTCGAGAGCGACGCGACGGTCGCCGACAGGGCGATCGCGAGGATCACGCCGAGCGCGACGGTGAATCCTGACACGAGCGGGTGCGCCGGCACCAGCCGCATCAGCCCGGGACGCCGCGTCGGACGCGCGCCCTCTTCGATGGCATGCGCCGGGAGGTCGGATTCGCTCACGCTCTGAACGCTACCCGGCGCCCGATGACCGACCACCGCGACTCACCCATGGGAGATGACTCGTCCCTGGCCGGATGGTTCGGTGGCCGCGGCTTCGGCGTCCCGACGCAGCGCATCGGCGTTGCGGATGAAGAGAATGATCCAGGTGAACACAAGGAGCCCTGCCACGAGTTCGACGGCGGTCAGCGTGTAGTACCCGATCGCGAACAGCACGGCCAGCGTCACGATCACCACGACGAACAGGTATCCGAGCAGCAGGAAGGTGCTCGGCATCCGGGGGATCCAGCGGCGCAGTGCGAACACGAGGATGCTGAAGGCCACCGCCATGCCGCTGGCGACGCCGGTGTGAATGGCGAAGAAGTCGTCGACGTGGAAGACGCCGACGAGGCCCAGGAAGATGCCGACGATCACCAAGCAGGTCCGCACACGCGCGACGCCCCGCGGGTGGGAGGTCGGCACCTGATGCGTGGCGTACCGAGCGAGGGTCGTCACGAGGATGCCGGCGACGATGAGCGTCAGGTTGAAGGTCCGCGCGGAGAGGTCGTCGGTCATGCCCAGCGCGCTCAGGTTCTCCTGCCACCAGTGCGGGTCGCTCGCGGTCAGCATGCTCGTGATGATGCCCAGCGCCAGGAACGTCGCGAGCACGATGGCCAGCAGCTGCAGGTCGAGATGCGTCGCCGACAGGAAGGCGACGTAGGCGGTGAGCGATGCCGCTGCTCCTGAGAGAAGCAGCACCGGAACAGGGAACACGACGGCATCGATGAAGCCGTTCTCGAGAATGGTCGCCGTGAGCGTCCAGCCGAGCAGAGCGATGATGGCGTGCGCGAAGGCGAACGCCGCCATGTCGACGACGTCGAGGACGCCGATCCTGCCGCGGCGTGTCGAGTCGTCCACGACGAGTCGTCCCCCGATGAAGACGACGATCGCGGTGACGGCGGAGGCGATCGCCGCGTACTGTCCGACGGACCCTTCTCCGGCGATCGGGGCTGGGCCGAATCCGAACACCGGGATCGCGATGACGCCGACGAGGATGAACGCCACGATCGCCATCCACAGCCCCAGTGTCTCCAGCGAGCGCTCGGATGCGGTGCTGGTCGATCGGGTGTCGGCGAGAGGGCTGACGGACGCGCGGGGTGCGGACATAGGAACAGTGTGACGCATGCACGGTTAGCATGAAACGCAGACCCGGGAAGCCGCGTGCCGCGGCACCCAGAACCGGAGCGCATGTGGACCTGACGCAACTGATCCCGACCAACGTCACGGCGTGGGACATCGTCTTCGCCGTCCTCGCCGTCGTCGCCGGATGGATCGCGTCGCATTTCGCACGCAAGGGGGTGCTGACTCTCGGACGCAAGGCACCCGGCATCTCGGACACCATGGTCGATGTCGCCGCGCGCCTGGTGCAGTACGTGCTGATCTTCCTCGGAATCGGCATCGCGCTGGGATTCCTCGGCGCGAGCATCCAGCCCGTGCTGGCGGTCACGATCATCGCGGCCGTGGTCATCGTCCTGGTGCTGCGCGGCGTCGCGGACAACTTCGCCGCCGGGGTCCTGGTGCAGTCCCGCCAGCCGGTCAAGCTCGGCGAGGAGATCCTCTTCGAAGGCCCGGACGGACCGCTCACGGGGATCGTGAAGGATCTCAACGGCCGCTCCGTGATCGTCACGACCGCTGACGGGCGCACGGCTCACGTCCCGAACATCAAGCTGCTCTCGGACATCCTCATCAACGACTCGCGTCATGGAGCGCGACGGAGCGAAGTGCAGGTGCGGATCGCCAGGACCGACGAACGCGATCTGGATGCCGTCGTCGATCTGCTCGCCGGTTCGGCTGCTCAGGTCGAGGGCGTGCACGCACGGGAGACGGTCCGGGCGCTCGTCCGGGAGATCTCGCCTGAGCGGTGGATCATCCGGCTGCAGTTCTGGCACCACCCGCTCCACGGACCCGGCGTGACATCCGAGGTGATCACCGTGGTCGCCGCCGCGCTGGCCGAGGCAGGCGTCTCGGGCGTCGTGACGGATGCGCCGGCTCCGACGCCGCTCGCCCCTCCGGGAACCCTGTAGGACGCGTCGCGCTCGGTGATGCTGTCAGATCTCCGCGGATCCGGAGATGACCACATCGGCGCGGCCGCCCACCCACACGGCGCCCTCCTCCTGACTGATGCGCACCAGCCCGTCGCGTCCGAGCACTGTGCCCTGCCGTGCGACGTAGGGGGCGCTGGCACGGCCACTGGCGAGGAGCCACTCAGCGACCGCTCCGTTCAGGCTGCCGGTGACCGGGTCTTCTCGCAGCGGCTCGCTCCCCTCAGTGAAGAATGCTCGCACTTCGAAGTCGGCAGCATGATCGGCAGCGTGTGCCGCGATGACACCGATGTCCCAGCGTCCTGGGTGACGCGAAGCATCCGGGCGCAGGGAGAGCACGGCGTCCGGGCCGTCGAGCAGCAGACCCACCCAGCCAGGACCGTTGTCCACCCACGCCGCATCGATGACGTCACCCGCTTCGATGCCCAGGATCTCGACGACCGCCTGAAGGGTATCGGGATCAACAGGGCCGGAGCGGGTGCACGGCGGCGATCGGAAGGCGAGGAGATCGCCCTCGACACGGACGGGGATGAGGCCCGCCTCGCACTCCTGCACCACGCGGGCGGGGTCTGTCGGCGCGCCGCCGGCATCGAGCCAGGCACGCGTCGTGCCCAACGTGGGGTGACCGGCGAACGCGAACTCGGTGTTCAGGCTGAAGATGCGCACGCGATAGTCGGCTTCCGGCGTGGTCGGAGGCAGCACGAAGGTGCACTCGGAGAGGTTCGACCATACCGAGAATCGACGCATGTCCGATGCCGAGAGACCCTCGGCGTCGAGCACGACCGCGACCGGATTGCCCAGGCCGATGCCGTCGTTGAACACATCCACCTGGCGGAAACGTCGCTGCATACCGTGATGCTACGCGTTGGGGACGTCCGCCGATGCGCGGCACCATCGCTCAGACACGGAGCACGGGTACTTCCGAGATGTCGTAGTAGATGGGCAGGCCACGGTCTGTCGCGATGGCGACGTCCTGATCGGCGCCGCTGGATGCGCCGGGAAGCCGCAGAACGGCATCGCAGTGCTGGAGCAGCCGTTGCGCTGTCGGATACAGCACGTCGTCTTCGATGGTGGCGCCGGCAGAATGAAGGATCGGCAGAGCGACCCACTCCCCGATCATCGGGATGTGTCCGGCGGCGAAGATCGGCCATGCGGCTTGTTCGAGACGGCGCAGGTTCGCCTGCATGGCGGCGGGTTCCCCTCGGGTTCCGGAGCGGTAAGGGCCGGCGATGAGGATGAGCATGGGACGAGTCATGAGCGCTAGACTAAACCACGAACATGCAAGAACGTGATGAAACGGGGCTAAACGTGTTGACCGCCGAACGACGCGCATACCTGCTGGAAACCCTGAGCCGAGACGGGAAGATCGTCGCGAAGAGCGTCGCACTCGAGCTCGGCCTGTCCGAGGACAGCATCCGTCGCGATCTGCGGGAGATGGCCGGAGAGGGACTGTGTCAGCGCGTTTACGGTGGCGCCCTCCCCGTCTCACCCGCGGTGGTCGGTTACGAGCGGCGGCGCGAAGTCGGCGTCGCAGCCAAACGGCTGGTCGCGGCGAAAGCCGTCGAGTTCATCGATCCGGGCAGCACCGTCATCCTCGACGGCGGGACCACGGCTCTCGCTGTCGCCTCGCTCCTACCGCCGTCCCTTCGATGCACGATCGTCACCCATAGCCCGACCGTCGCCGCGGCGCTGATCGAGCACCCGTGTGCCGACGTGTTCATCCTGGGGGGTCGCCTCTTCAAGCACTCCGCCGTGGCGAGCGGATCCGCTGCGGTCGAGGCCGCGGAGCGCATCACCGCCGATGTCTTCTTCCTCGGGGTCACGGGCATCCATCCCGAGTCCGGTCTGACCACGGGTGACCCGGACGAGGCGGCGATGAAGCGCGTCCTGGCATCCCGCGCCGCGGAGACCTACGTCCTCGGATCGTCGGAGAAGATCGGCGCTGCTTCGCCCTTCGGTGTGATCGGGTTCGACGACGCCGAGGGAGTGATCACCGACGCTGATCCCCAGGGTGACATCGTGCGACGCCTGAGCGCTCACGTGCGCATCATCGATGCGCACTGATGCACGGGGCGTCTGACCGTGCCGACGGCGGGCACGCCGATCGCCGTGTCCCCTGGGCGGTCGACTTGCTCGCCCGAGGCGCGTCGCTCGAACCGGACGCACCTGTTCCGCGTGCGAGACTTGATGACGTGAGCCCGCACGATCTCGGAACAGCCGTCGCGGTCACGAGAATCGGCCACGCCTCGACCGATCCGACGATCGTGCTTCCCGGTGGGCCATGCCGCGGACCCGAGTATCTCGAGGACCTCGCCGGGCTCGGAGACACTCACGCCTTCGCCGTCCTGCATCCCCGCGGCACGCCTCGCAGCGGAGGACTGTCCCGCGGCTGGTGGAACGACGCAGACGATGTCATCGCGCTGGCCGACGCGCTCGACCTTTCACGGGTCGACCTCGTCGCTCATTCCGCCGGGACGCGGCTGGCACTGGCCACGGCCGTCCGCTACCCGCATCGTGTCGCGTCCATGGCGCTCATCACCCCGCCGGCGAGCTGGTTGACCGACACGCCGTACGACGGGGCGCCGATCGCCGACATCCGCACGGATGCCGCGTTCATCGATGCCATGACGTCACTGGAACAGGACCAGCCGGATACGGAAGAGGCGTTCCGGAAGACCTTCCTGCGTCAGGCGCCGGCGACCTACGCGCAGTGGACCGCACACGAGAAGGCTCACGCCGCCGTCGGAGCCATGAGTCTCGCCGCGGCCGGGGCCTGGTTCACCGACATCCCGGTCGATGCCGCCGCCCGCATTCGATCCGCTGAGCTGCCGCCCACCCTCGTGATCGGCGGGGCGGAGGATCTGCTCACCGGTGTCCAACCGGTGGTCGCGTACGCTCAGGCGCTCGGGGCGGATCTGAGCATGATCGACGACTGCGGGCACTATCCGTGGGTCGAGCAGCCCGGTGCGTTCAGACGCCTGGTCCACGAGTGGCTCGCCGAGCGCACGCACACACGCTGAGACGAGAACGCCGCCGACGGAAAAGGGCCCGGAATCCGTTTCCGCTGATTTCTCAGCATCCACGTGATTCCGGGCCCATCGTGCTCCCCGAGTTGGACTCGAACCAACAACCTGCCGGTTAACAGCCGGCTGCTCTGCCAATTGAGCTATCGAGGATCAGGCTTGCTGCCGAAGCAACTCGACAAGCTTAGCAAACGTCCAGCTGTGCGAATGACATCCGCGGCCGTTTCCGCGCCGCCGGGTGTGTCGCGCTCAGCGCCTCGAATCCGCCTCGGCGTTCGGCACCCACAGAAGGTCGTCGCCGACACCTCGGGCGACGACGTGTCCGCCGCGCAGCATGAGCGTCTCCGCCTTGAGTTCGCGGATGAACGCGGCGTCGTTCGTCACGAGCAGCGCGCCCATGCCCTGCTCGGTGCGGCGACGGGTGATCGCGTCGAAGACGACCGGGCGCACCTCGAGGTCGAGGTTCGCCAGCACCTCATCGGCGACCAGGACCTTCGGCTCCAGGACGAACGCTCGCGCGATCGCGACTCGCTGGCGCATCCCCGCGCTCAACTCGTACGGGAATCTGTCCGCCGTGCCCAATGGCAGGTGCAGCTCGTCGAGCAGTGTCGCGATGCGGATCGACAGGGCCTTGGAGTTGACGCGCTTCTCGCGGATGAGGATCGGCTCGGCGATCACCTCGGTCACCGTCAGGCTCGGCGGGAGCGTCGCTCCTGCCCCCTGCGGCACGAAGCCGCTGAGATAAGTCAGCTCACGGTGCCGGCGTCCTGGCTTGCGCACATCCACGCCGCACACCTCTGCCGTGCCACCGACGATCCGGACGGACGGGTCGGTCGACCCGGCGAGAGCGGCGACCAGCGTTGACTTCCCCGAACCGGTGGGTCCGGCGACGCACAGCAGTCCGCCGGGGCGGATCTGGAACGTCACTCCGTCCACGGCTCTGGTGGCACCGCCGTGTCCGATCCGGTCGATCACCAGATCCGAGCAGTCGATCACGTTCGGAGAGGGAGACCGGCGAGACATGCGTCCATCCTCCCCCGGCTTCAGCGCAGCGAGCCGTTACGACTCGGTGAAACGACGACGTTCGAGATCGATGTCGCGCAATCGGACGCGCAGCGCTCTGCCGCCGTCGGATTCGGCAGGCACCCGCTGCACGGCCCCCAGCAGCTCCTGCTTCTCCTGCTCGAGCGCGCGGACGATCAGTCGCCGTGACAGATCGGTCGTCGACGCCACGGCGCCCTCTTCATTGCGCGCCGGAAACGACGTCATGAGCAGTTCGCCGGCCAGCGAGCGATACGGCTCGCGCACGGAGTTCACGGCATCCATCACCCAACCGGGCTTCGCGCGATCCGCGTCGACGACAGCCTGGCGCACCGCCTCGAGGGCCGGGTTGCGGAAGGACTGGCCGAGAGCCCGCGCGAGCAGTTCCGCATCGACCTGGTGACCGTACTGGAGGGTTCCGATGAGCGCGTCCCGTTCGAGCGCGACCTCGGCTGTGCGGGGCAGGCTCGCGATGGTGACGGCTTCGATCACCGGCGTCGCCGGTGCGCCGTCGGATGCCGGTGCGGTCGCCTCTCGCCGCGCCGGCGCGTGCGAGACACCGCGTGCGGCGCGCTCGACCTCGGCGTGCACGTCGGTCGGATCCATCCCGAGCCTGCGTGCCAGCACCCGCTCGTAACCCGGGCGCAGCAGCCGGTCGCGGATCTCCGCCACGATCGGCGCTGCGGCGCGAAGCGCGCCGACTCGTCCCTCGACGGTCGCGAGATCGAAGCCGGCGAGCTTGCGATCGATCGCGAACTCGAACATCGGCTGCTTGGCATCCATGAGAGCACGCACCGCGGCATCCCCGCGCTGCAGCCGGAGGTCGCACGGGTCGAGCCCGTCGGGGGCGACCGCGACGAAGGTCTGTGCGTTGAACCGGTCGTCCTCGGTGAACGCGCGCAGAGCGGCCTTCTGGCCGGCCTCGTCGCCGTCGAACGTGAACACGACCTCACCGGCGCCGGAGTCGTCGCCCATGACCCGCCGGAGCACCTTGATGTGATCGGTGCCGAACGCCGTCCCGCAGGTCGCGATCGCCGTGGTGAGACCGGCGAGGTGGCACGCCATCACATCGGTGTACCCCTCGACCACGACCACGCGGCGCGGGTCGCCGCGGGAGATGTCGCGCTTGGCGAGATCCAGGCCGTAGAGCACCTGCGCCTTCTTGTAGATCGGGGTCTCGGGGGTGTTCAGGTACTTCGGCCCCTGATCATCGTCGAACAGCTTGCGAGCTCCGAAGCCGATCGTCTGACCGGTGACGTCTCTGATCGGCCAGACCAGCCGCCCGCGGAATCGGTCGTACACGCCGCGCTGTCCCTGCGACAGGAGTCCGGCAGCGAGCAGTTCCTCGCGGCTGAACCCCTGCGCGGTCATCGCCTTGAGCAGGCCGTCCCATCCTCGGGGGGCGAACCCCACGCCGAAGTGCGCGGCCGCACCCGCATCGAAGCCGCGTTCACCGAGGAAGCGCCGGCCGGTCTCGGCATCCGCGGTGAGCAGCTGCGCGCGGAAGAACTCGGCCGCAGCCGTGTTCGCGGCGTACAGCCGGCTGCGGCCGCTCGTCTCCGGCGCGGCGCCGCCGTCTTCGTAGTGCAGCGAGTATCCGACCCGGCCGGCGAGTCGCTCCACGGCCTCGGTGAAGCTGACGTGATCCATCTCGCGGAGGAAGGAGTAGACGTCCCCCGACGCGCCGCAGCCGAAGCAGTGGTAATAGCCCACCTGCGGGCGCACATGGAAGCTCGGACTCTTCTCGTCGTGGAAAGGACACAGGCCCTTGAGAGAACCGACACCGGCCGACTTCAGCGCGACCCGCTCCCCCACGATGTCCGCGATGTTGATCCTGGCCTTGACCTCGTCGACGTCGGCCTGACGGATACGGGGCATCAGTGCGCCCTTTCGGGGACCGCGCGGACCGCACCGTGCGCTGCCCGCGGCCGCACATGCCGCGGCGACCAGATCCCCACCTCGGCCGGGTCGATGTCCCCGACGAGACGGGAGTGCCAGTCCAGGGCGGTCTGGTCGGTGAGGCTGGCGATCTGGTCCACGACGACTCTGGCGCGCGCGGCATCCGTCGGCGCATCGAGGAAGTCCGCCGCGAAGGCCGGCTCGAGCACGTCGGCACCGGCGGTCCACAGCGTGTCCGTCGACCAGAGAGCGTCGGCGAGGCGCTTGAGCACGCGGCGCTGCTCCTTGTACACGCCGCGGCGCGCGTCGATCGTGACGATGGCCTGACCCATGATCCCCTTGAGGACCGCGATCTCGACCTCGATGACGCGCGGGACCACGACGTGCGCGTTGTACCGTGCCAGCGCCGGACCGGCGTAGGCTTCCCGCGTCGCGGAGACGGCGGCGCGGGCGAACCGGCCGATCATGTCGCTCGTGAGGTTCTTCAGCCGCGCCAGGTCACGGCGCGAGCGGTCGAAGGAGCGCAGCCACATCGGCTGACGGGTCAGACGGTAGAGCCCGTCCGCCAGCTCCTCGCGGGTGTAGTCGTAGCCGACCCACTGCTGCACGCGCCCGACGAGCGCGTGATGCTCGGCCGGATCGGAGAGCTGCGCGACGTCGAGGTAGCCGTTGACGATCGCGTCCTCGAAGTCGTGCACCGAGTAGCCGATGTCATCGGACAGGTCCATGATCTCGGCCTCGATGCAGCGCAGGCGCCCCGGAGCGCCGTCGCGCATCCAGCGGAACACGTCCTCGTCCTCGGGGTAGACGCCGAACTTCAATCGCCCCCCTGGATCAGGGATCGGGCTGTCGACGGTCCACGGGTACTTGCAGGTCGCGTCGAGGCTGGCCCTGGTCAGGTTGAGTCCGACCGATCGGTCGTCGTCATCGAGCACCTTGGCTTCGAGCCGCGTGAGGATGCGCAGCGACTGCGCGTTGCCCTCGAAGCCGCCGATGGGCTCCGCCCACTCGTTGAGCGCTCGTTCGCCGTTGTGGCCGAACGGAGGGTGGCCGAGATCGTGGCTGAGGCATGCCGTGTCGACCACGTCCGCCGAGACGCCGAGTGCGATCGCGAGCTCGCGGCCCACCTGGGCGACTTCGAGCGAGTGCGTGAGGCGATTGCGCGCGAAGTCGGCGGTGCTCGCGGGGCTGAGCACCTGCGTCTTCGCCGCGAGGCGGCGCAGCCCCGCCGAGTGCAGCACGCGCGCCCGGTCGCGGGCGAAGTCGTCTCGCTCGGAGCGGTGGGTCTCCGCGAAGAAGCGCTCGGTGTCGTGCGCGTCGTATCCGTCGACGCGGCCGAGCCGATCCGGTTGCGCGTCGCCCAGCGGGTCAGCCGCCACTGTTCTCGATCTCCGCTCCGCGCAGCATCTGGCGCGTGTCGTCGGCGACGTCGCGCGAATCCAGCCACTTGTCGGGCAGCGCGGGCCGCTTGGGGTGACCGGCGCGGCCGCGCTGACCCTCGGCATCCGCACCGGGGTAGGGCGCGTCGCGATCGAGTTGGCCCAGCAGGTCGTCCATCTGCGCCAGGCTCTCGACCTTCGCCAGGGCCGTGCGCAGTTCGCCGCCGACCGGGTAGCCCTTGAAGTACCAGGAGACGTGCTTGCGGATGTCACGGCATCCGCGGTCCTCGTCCTCGAAGAACTCCACGAGCAGGTCGGCGTGCCGGCGGAAAGCGTCCGCGACGAACCCGAGCGTCGCGTCGACAGGTCGGGACTCGGCGCCGAACGCCGCGGCGAGGTCGCCGAACAGCCAGGGGCGGCCGAGGCATCCTCGTCCGACCACGACGCCGTCGCAGTCCGTCTCCGCCATCATCCGCACGGCGTCCTCCGCGCTCCAGATGTCGCCGTTGCCGAGCACCGGGATGCTGGTGACGGCCTGCTTCAGCTCGCCGATGGCGTTCCAGTCGGCGTGGCCGGAGTAGAACTCGCTCGCCGTGCGCGCATGCAGAGCGACGGCGGCGGCACCGGCATCCTCAGCGGCGCGGCCGGCGTCGAGGAACGTGAGATGGTCGCGGTCGATGCCCTTGCGCATCTTGACCGTCAGCGGGATGGGACCTGCGGCCTTCACCGCCTGATCGACGATGTCTGCGAACAGCTGCGTCTTCCAGGGCAGAGCCGCACCGCCGCCTTTTCGGGTGACCTTGGGCACCGGGCAGCCGAAGTTGAGGTCGATGTGGTCGGCGTGGTCTTCGGCCACGATGATGCGCACCGCCTCGGCGATCGTCTTCGGGTCGACGCCGTACAGCTGGATCGAACGCGGCGTCTCGGACTCGTGGTGACGGATCAGGCGCATCGTGACGTCATTGCGCTCGACGAGCGCCCGCGAGGTGATCATCTCGCTGACGTACAGGCCGGCACCGTATTCGCGGCAGAGTCGACGGAACGCCGTGTTCGTGATCCCGGCCATGGGTGCGAGGACGACGGGCACGTCGATGTCGATCGGCCCGATGCGCAGGGAACGCGCTGGTGCAGTGGCGAGACTCATATCCCCTCCATTCTCCCATCCTCCGGAGCCGGTGCGGCGCAGGCGACTTAGGCTGTGGATATGACCGATCAGAGCGTGCGCCAGATCCCCTTCACGGATGCCGAGGGAACCAGCAGGACCCTCGACGACTATGCGGCCGACGTGCTGCTCGTCGTCAACGTCGCCTCGAAGTGCGGCCTGACTCCGCAGTACGAGCAGCTGGAGCAGCTCCAGCGCACGTACGGTGAGCGCGGATTCACCGTGGTCGGCTTCCCGTGCAACCAGTTCATGGGGCAGGAACCCGGTTCGATCGACAAGATCCTGGAGTTCTGCTCGACCACGTACGGCATCAGCTTCCCCATCAACGACAAGGTGAAGGTGAACGGCCGCAACGCCACTGAGCTGTACAAGCAGCTGAAGCAGACCCAGGACACTGGCGGCAAGGCCGGACGCGTCGAGTGGAACTTCGAGAAGTTCCTCGTGAGCCCCGACGGCTCCGTTCAGCGATTCCGTCCCAAGCAGAAGCCGGATGACCCCGAGATCGTCTCCGCGATCGAGTCGGCGCTCACCCGCTGATCGGCCTCGGGCCTCAGACGGCTGCGGCGGTCTCCGGCTCGGGCTCGCTCTGGCCGCGCTTGGACCAGAGATCGCGCAGCACGCTCTCGAACGTGGTCGGAGGCTGCGCGCCCGAGATGCCGTACTGACCGTCGATCACGAAGAAGGGCACGCCCTGGATCCCGTAGGCCTGCGCCTGCGCCTGATCCTGACGGACGGCGGGGAGATAGGTCGCGGCTTCCAGCGACTGGCGGGTCTCGTCGGCATCCAGTCCGACCTCGACGGCGAGCTCGACGAGGTCGTCGATGCGACCGACGTGCTTGCCCTCGGTGAAGTACGCGGACATCAGCCGCTCCTCCATCTCGTGCTGCAGCCCGTTCGCCTTGGCGTGATGGAGCAGCTCGTGCGCCTTGACCGTGTTGGTGTGCTGCAGCAGATCGAAGCGGTACTCGAGACCCGCCTTCTGCGCCACGCCCGTGACGTTCGCGAGCATCTGCTCGACCTGCTCACGCGGCATCCCCTTGTGGCCGGCGAGGAAGTCGATCTCGTCGCCGTCGAAGTCGACGGGGGTGTCGGGCGAAAGCTCGAAGGAGTGGAACGTGATGTTCACCTCTGGTGCGTCGTCGTCGCCGGCGACGGCTTCGAGCCCCTTCTCGAGATTGCGCTTGCCGATGTAGCACCAGGGGCAGGCGATGTCGGACCAGATGTCGATCGAGATGGGTTCAGTCACACCAGAGGTCAACCCGGCACGGGCGGCGGGTATTCCTCGGATCGGTGCGACGAATCACGGATGCGGTGACGAATCACGGACAGCTCGGCGCCAGCTCGTTCGTGATTCGTCATCGCGTTCGTCAATCGTCGCCGGTTGCTACGCTCTTCGGATGCTCTCGTTCGACGACCCGATGCCGTCCGGTGCCGAGCGGGTGCTGGTGGCCGGTGTCACCGGGTCGGGGAAGACCACGTTCGCCGCGCGTCTGGCCGAGGAGTGGGACCTGCGTCACGTCGAGATCGATGCGCTGTTCCACGGACCGGATTGGACGCCGCGGCCGGAGTTCCTCGACGACGTGCGTGCCTTCGCCGCCGAAGAGCGCTGGGTCACCGAATGGCAGTACACCAGCAAGGGCACCGACGAGATCCTCGCTCCCCGCGCCGACCTGCTGATCTGGCTCGACTACCCGTGGTCGCTCGTGCGCGGACGACTCGTGCGCCGGACGATGAAACGCCGCATCCTGCGTACCCGGCTCTGGAACGGGAACGTCGAGCCGGCGATCTGGACCCGCGGCGCCTGGACCGGTGAGAACGACATCCTGCGCTGGCAGGCCAGCACCCGATACAAGTGGGACGAGCGGATGCCGGGGATCGCCGAACGCTTCCCGCATCTGACGATCGTGCGACTGCGGCATCCCCGCGAGGCGGTTGCCTGGTTGACTTCCCCACGAATCGACGCAACGTGAGCGCGTACCTCCCCGCCGCCGACCCCATCCCCTCCACACCGCAGCGCGTGCTCGTCGCCGGAGTGACCGGATCGGGGAAAACCACGTTCGCCGCGCGTCTGGCGACGGCGTGGGGGCTGCGTCACGTCGAGATCGATGCCCTGTTCCACGGACCCGGTTGGACGCCGCGGCCGGAGTTCCTCGACGACGTGCGCGCCTTCGCCGCCGAGGAGCGCTGGGTCACGGAGTGGCAGTACACCAGCAAAGGGACCGACCAGTTCCTGCCGCCGCGCGCACAGCTCGTCGTCTGGCTCGATTACCCGTACCGCGTCGTGCGCTCACGTCTGCTGCGCAGGACGCTCCGCCGCAGCATCCTGCGCACCGAGATGTACAACGGCAACGTCGAGCGCCCGATCTGGCGCCTGCTCGCCACGCGAGACCCCGACGAGAACATCCTCGCCTGGCAGACGAAGACGCTCGGACACTGGGCCGAGCGGATGCCGGAGTACGCCGAGCGCTTCCCGCATTTGACGATCGTGCGGCTGCGGCATCCCCGCGAGGCGGATGCCTGGTTGGCGCGCGCTACGACGGGCGCAGCAAGCTGACCGATGCTCAGTCGCGCGCTGCAGCGGTCCGGAAGCGACTCAGCGCGTCTCGCTCGGCGCGTCGATCGCGCCGCCGAAGCGCCGGTCGCGGGACAGGTAGACCTCGATCGCGCGCCACAGCTCCTGACGGGAGAAGTCCGGCCAGAGCGTGTCGAGGAACACCATCTCGGCATACGCCGACTGCCAGAGCAGGAAGTTCGATGTGCGCTGCTCCCCCGAGCTGCGCAGGAACAGATCCACGTCGGGCATGTCGGGCACGTACAGGTGCCGGCGGATCATCTTCTCGCTGATCGCATTGGGCTTCACCCGCCCGGCCTTGACCTCGTCCGCGAGCGATCGCATCGCGTCGACGAGCTCGATCCGACCGCCGTAGTTCACGCACATCGTGAGCGTGAGTACGTCGTTGCCCCGGGTGAGCTGCTCGGCGTACTGGAGTTCCTTGATCACGGAGCCCCACAGCCGCGGCTTGCGGCCCGCCCATCGAACCCGCACTCCCCACTCGTTGAGCTGATCGCGCCGACGGTGCAGGACGTCCCGGTTGTAACCCATGAGGAAGCGGACCTCCTCGGGCGATCGGGCCCAGTTCTCGGTCGAGAACGCGTATACCGACAGATGCCTGACCCCGGCCTGGATCGCGCCGGCGACGACGTCGAGGAGCACCTCCTCGCCCGCCTTGTGGCCCTCGATGCGGCTGAGTCCGCGCCGGTTGGCCCAGCGTCCGTTGCCGTCCATCACGATCGCGACGTGCTCCGGCACCTTCGGGAAAGCCGGCGGGTGCACCCCGGTCCAATCCAGCGGACGGTACGCGACCGCATCCTTGTGCGTGTACGGCTTCGGGGTCACCGTGCTCCCTCTCCTGTGGTGCTGCTCACATGGGCGAGCGAACGGATCCCTCGTTCGAGGTGGAACTGCGCATAGGCCGCGATCACGCCGGATGCCGCGGCTCCGGCAGCAGCGGGGGCAGCGTCTATGACATCCCACTCCCCCGCCATCAGCGCACGCAGCAGGCTCGATGTCGAGGGGGCGATGCGCGGGCTGCCGGCCGGCGCGCAGTCCGCGCACACCGTGCCGCCGAGCTGACCGACGAATGACGAGTGCGGGCCGGGCTTCGAGCACCGGGCGCAGTCCGTCAGTGACGGCGCCCAGCCCGACAGCGCCATGACGCGCAGCAGATAGGAGTCCAGGATGCTGCGGGGAGCGTGCTCTCCGCGCGAGAGCGCGCGCAGCCCGCCGACCAGCAGCAGATACTGATCGCCCGTCGCCTCCGAGTCGCTCAGGCGGTCGGCCGTCTCGACCATCGCGCTCGCCGAGGTGAACCGGTCGTAGTGCACGGCGATGTCGGTGCCGTAGGAGCCGAGCGACTCGGCCTGCTGCACGATGTCGAGCGATCGCCCCTGGTACAGCTGCACGTCCGCGACCATGAACGGCTCGAGCCGTGCGCCGAACTTCGACGAGGTGCGCCGGACGCCCTTGGCGACCGCTCGGATCTTCCCGTGCCGTCGCGACAGCATCGTCACGATGCGATCCGCCTCACCGAGTTTGTGGGTGCGCAGGATCACCGCTTCGTCTCGATATGTGGGCACTGTCCGATTATCCTCCGCTCACGGGAGAATGGACGCGTGACCGAACCGCTCTTCACCATTCCGCTCTGGGCCGATCTGCTCGGAGTCGGCCTCGGCGGCATCCAGGGGGCGATGTTCGCCTCCGGATTCCAGGGTCAACGACGCCTGGATCTGCTGGGTGTCACCATCATCGGCATCCTGATCGGCATGGGCGGCGGCCTCATCCGCGATCTGCTGCTGGGGCAGCCCCCGGCGACGCTCCAGAACAACTGGTATCTGGTCACCGCCGCCGGGGCCGCCATCATCGGCATGCTCTTGGCAGGCCTGCTGAGCCGGGCGAACGCGATCATCGTGGGTCTCGATGCCGTGGTCATCGGCATGTTCGGTGCTTTTGGCACGAGCAAGGCACTGGGTCTGGGGGTTCCTCCGGTGCCTGCGGTCTTCATCGGGGTGTGCGCCGCCGTCGGCGGCAGCATCCTGCGGGACGTCATCATGGGCCTGCCCGTGGCCATCATGCACGTCGGCTCGCTCTACGCGGTGGCCGCCGGCGTCGGATGCACGGTGATCGTGCTCCTGCACGCCGTCGGCGTCGACATCGTCACCGCAGGTGTGATCGGGATCGTGGTCACCGCGATCATCCGCGTGCTCGCGGTGATCTTCGACCTGTCGCTGCCGGAGCAGCGCCGGATCTACCGCCGCAAGGTCGCAGCGGAGACCGGGACGATCCCGATCGTCAAGCCCTGAGACCTCTCAGACGGCGACGAGCTCCTGCGCGTCCTCACGCGCGCGGATCGAGCGGTTGACCGCCGACACGATCGCCTTGAGGGATGCCGTGGAGATGTCGCCGTCGATCCCGACGCCCCACAGGCGATCGCCCTCGACCTGCAGCTCCACGTAGGCCGCGGCCTGAGCATCCCCTCCGGTGGAGAGCGTGTGCTCGACGTAGTCGTACAGCGAGATGTCGAAGCCGCGCGACCGGATGATCTCGAGGAACGCCGCGATCGGACCGTTGCCGTGTCCGACCTCGTCACTCGCTGCCTCACCGTCGCGCAGACGCACGTTCAGCTCGACGTCACCGGTCATCTCGCTCGCGGTGCGCGTCGCCAGCAGCTCGAAGCGCCCCCACTTGTCGGCGACATCCGGAGACGGAAGGTACTCGTCGCTGAAGATCGACCAGATCGCGTCGCTGGTGACTTCGCCGCCCTCGGCATCCGTCTTGGCCTGCACGACCCCCGAGAATTCGATCTGCAGCTTGCGGGGCAGATCCAGGGAGTGGTCGGCCTTGAGCAGATAGGCGACGCCGCCCTTGCCGGACTGCGAGTTCACGCGGATCACGGCCTCATACGAACGACCGAGGTCCTTCGGGTCGATGGGCAGGTACGGGACCGCCCACTCGATGTCGTCGACCGACACACCCTGCTCC